>JAILQZ010000012.1 GCA_024698685.1 bacterium | reverse complement strand
GTGAACAACACGATAGCCACTGTGGCCAATTTCATACCCGAGGAAAGCGTTATGGAATCGTCACTGCCCGTTGACCGGCTTGCCAAAAGCTACCTCGACAACGTCTCGGCAGATGTGATCTGCGGGGTCATGGGCCAAAGCGATGAATCGCTCATCTCAACTATCGAGCAGCTCGTCGAACTAGGCGTGACGCATGTGAGCGTCTACTCGCTGACCATCGAGGAGGGCACCCCGCTCTGCGCGCGCATCGAAGCCGGCCAGCTGCCCGATATCGACGAGGACGTGCAGGCGCGCCATATGGAGCTTGCAGCCAAAACGCTCGAGGCGCACGGATTCGCCCGCTACGAGGTGGCGAGCTACGCGCTGCCTGGACGCGAGAGCAGGCACAACGCAGCCTATTGGACCGGCAAACCCTATCTCGGACTCGGCTACGGCGCGGCAAGCATGCTGGATGCAGCCGACCTAGAAGAGCTGCTCGAGAGCGGCGCGCTCGACTGTTGGTCGGAGGGCATAGACTGCAAAGAGCTGCTGAAGAGGGCGGCTGTCTCGCACCGAGCGCGGATCTCCCTGGCAAAGGGCGCGCTGGAAACCGAATTCCTCAGCGAGCGAGAGGCCGCCTGCGAAGACGCCATGCTCGGCCTGCGCATGTCGCGCGGACTTCCCGAAAGCACCCTGAACCAGCTCGCAACCGCATGCCCGGAGCTCGCCACCGCGGTCGAGGGGGCGCTGGCCAAGGAGCTGGCCCAGCTAAACGGAGACGGCAGCGTCTCGCCCACCGCAAAGGGATGGCTGCTTGGCAACGAGCTCTACGGGCTTGTATGGGATTGCGCCCGATAGCGAAGGCGGCCGCATAAGCAGCCGCCCAGCCGTTAGAGATCGAATCGCACGCGTTGGACGCGCTTGCCGTCTCGTGCTAATCGTCTTCCTCGCCACCGCCGAAAACGATTCCGCTGGCAACGTCATGAAGCTCCTCGCGAGTCTCATGCCAGCACTCGGTCTTCGGCATGTCCGGGAAGTTGTCGGCAACGAAGACGGGGTTGAGCCCCTGCTTCTTCTGCGCCGTGTAATCGTCCAGAGCCTTGAAGGCCCACTTCCCCAATATCAGGATGACGATGATGTTTATGATCGCCTGGATGCCCATGAAGATGTCTGCGAGGTTCCACGCGAGAATCAGGTTCGACTGCGCTCCGAAGAAGACGACCACGCAGCAGAGGATGCGGAACACGGTGAGGAGGGTCTTGTTGGTGGAAATGAACTTGAGGTTGGCCTCGGCGTAGAAGTAGTTGCCGATCAGCGACGAGAACGCGAAGGCGAATATCGCGACCGTCATGAAATGGATGCCGAAGTTGCCGAGCGCATTGTACATCGATGCTTGGACAAGCGGCATGTTGGCGAGGGCAACCCCTTCGGCCGCTCCGCCCCATGGGGTCATGTCGACGTTGCCGGAGACGAAGACCATGATGATGACCGCGGAGCAGGTGCAGATGAGGATCGTGTCGATGAAGACGGAGAGCGTCTGGACCAGACCCTGCTTGACAGGATGCGAAACGCTCGCAGAAGCCGCAGCGTTCGGAGCTGAACCCATGCCCGCCTCATTGGAGAAAAGGCCGCGCTTGATGCCCTGAACGATCATCGAGCCAGCGAAACCGCCCGCTATGGCGCTGAAGTTGAACGCCTCCCTGAAGATCATCCCGAAGACCTCGGGCAGAGCGCCGGCGTTCATGACCGCGATCACTATCGCCATGATCAGGTAGCCGATGGCCATGATGGGGACGATGACCGAGGTGAGGAAGCTGATGCGGTGCGTTCCGCCGAAGAGGACGAAGGCCATTACCACTGCGAGGAGCAGGCCGAGGGCCATCGGACCCATGGTGCTGGTCCAGTTGGGAACGTAGTGGATGACCGCGGAGCTCATGTTGTAGGTCTGCAGGCCGTTGAATCCTAGGCCGAAGCAGAGGATCAGCGAAACCGCGAATATGACTCCTAGGGTTCGGCTGTGCAGCGCTTGCTGGATGTAGTACGCAGGGCCGCCTCGGAACTCCCCCTCGGCGGAACGAACCTTCCAGATCTGCGCGAGCGTCGATTCGACGAATGCGGAAGCACCGTTGATCAGCGCCATCACCCACATCCAGAAGACAGCCCCCGGGCCTCCGAACGCGATGGCCGTCGCCACTCCCGCGATGTTGCCAGTGCCGACGCGACTCGCCGTCGAGACCATCATCGCCTGGAACGACGAGACCGACTTCTTGCCGGCCACGTGCTTCTTCTCGGTGATGACCTTGAACATCTCCTTGATGTAGCGGAACTGGACTCCCTTCGTCCTGATGGTGAAGTAGATTCCAGTGCCGATGAGAAGGAACACCAGGAAGTAGGTATACATGTAACCGTCGATGGCGTCGGTTATGTTAACCAGTGCTTCCATTGAAATCCCCCTTTCTTTCAGCCGTTCCTGTCTAGAGCCGTTCCTAATCTATCGAATTGTACTGCGAATTTGCCTCCATGAGCTCGGCAATGCCAACATGCTCGTTGCGGAAGCGGGCGGCGGGATTGATCTCGGGAAGCTCCATCTCTATGGCATGGGCGGGGCATGCGTGTATGCAAGCGAGGCACCCGTTGCAGCCCAGACCTGCAAGCGAGTCGCGCTGCGCTCTACCGTCCTTCAAGGCGATGCAACCAGCCGGGCAGACCCGCGCGCAGGTTCCGCAGCCCACGCAGCGCTCCCCCACCATGTGCAGGAAGCCCTGCAGCGTCTCTCCGCTGTACTCGATGCCAAGCTCGAGGTACTCGGCGAACTCTGCCCGACCAGCCTCGGTTGCGCGCTCTATGCGGCGCACCTTGCCGCACAGGTCGGAGACGATCGCCGCGAGGTTTTCCTCGATGCCCTTGTCCTCCATGCGCTGCCTGTCCATATCGAAGCCGGGCAACCAGTTGTCGGCCATGATGATCGTGGCGGTGTACGCAACCTCGATGCCGCGGGAAGCCATGCGGCTGCACGCCAGCTCGCTGCAGATTCCATGGCGGTTGCCATAGGTGAAGACGAAGAAGAGGTAGTCTGTGTCGAAGGCGGCCTCGCGCATGAACCGCTTTACCATCTCCGGCACATCGTAGCCGTACAGCGGCGCAACGATTCCGATGCGCTCCCCCTCGTAGGCCTTGGAAGCGTCGTGGATCGCCTGTGGAATGCTGCGCGCCTCATCGCGGAGAGCGGAGGCTATCTCGCGTGCTACATAGAGGCTGTTGCCCGTTCCCGAGAAGTAGAAGATCATGCCGTCCCCCCTTAAGATCCCCTTCGATGCAATATGGTAGCCAATTTCCGCAGGCGAAGCGACGCAGTTGAAAAGGTTAAAAAACATTTCATTGAAGCCTTTCGGAATTTGCGGGCGCGGTATAATCCTCGTGTAGCGTTCAGCAACCGATTCAAGCGTGGCCGGTTCGGCCGCGAACCTAGAACCAGGGAGGACACATGGATATCCAAGATATGATCTCGATGCTTTTGGGAAGCGCTCAGAAGGAGCCCGACATTCTCTCGCAGCTCGTCGAGCATCCGTATTCGACGATTCGCGGCGTCACCGGCTTGCAGGACATCTCTCGCGAGCAGGCCAGCCAGGTCGTCGCCGGAACCGCTGCGGCGGCTCGCGGCCAGCAGATCGACCTCGGCAACCTCGCAGGCATCGCCCAGATGCTGCTCGGATCGAGCGACAACAGCGTCCACAGCATGGCCGATATGCTGCTTGGCTCCGGCCACTCGGCTGGCGTCAACATGAGCCAGGGCGTTGGCGACGACATCCTCTCCAACATTCTCAGCCTCGGCGGCTCGCTCTTCGGCGGCGGCTCCCAGCAACCCAGTGCCCAGAACAACTACGACGCGGGCTATCAGGCTGGCTATGAGGCGGCCATGAAGCGCGGAGGCGGAGCGCAGCAGGGCGGCGGCCTCGACTTCGGAGACATCGCAAGCCTGCTCTTCGGCGGACGCTAGGAGCTGGTGGCTCCCTGCAAAGCCGCAGGTAAAAGCATATAGGGGCGGGCTGCAGTCGTGTGCGGCCCGCTTTTGCTGGCTGCAAGGCACGCGCTTTCAGCCGCACGGAAAGGAAGGACAGACGTGAAGAAGAGAACCCTCGCAATCGTTGCAGCAATGGTCATGGTGATGGCGCTTGCGCTCGCGGCATGCAGCAGATCGCAACTCGGCGTGGAGACCGACGATGCCGGCATTCACGCAGTTGCCGAAGGAACGGCTGAGGGCTCCGGCACCGGAAGCATCACCATCGCTCCAGAAGAGGGAATCTGCATCAACCACATCGTCGACAAGGGCTCTTTCCATGTGACGATCACCAACGCCGCCACTGACGAGGTCGTCTTCGACGGTGACGTCGAGGACAACATCGCCAACTTCATCGATGCAAACGGCGAGTTCGATGTTGTCATCACGGCAAACGACGCGCAGGGCAAGGTGGACATCATCGCCTATGACAAGGCGGCTCAGGCCGCAGCCGACGCGAGCCTCGATGATGCTCTTGGGCAAGGCGGGGTCGACCGCGAGGACACCGGCCTCTAGAGCCCGCTTGGGCGCAAGGCCGCTCTATGTCGGATATTCCGGCACGAGATACACCTTATCGAAACGGGGAGCCGCTCGAATCATCGGGCGGCTCCCTGCGCTTTTGAGCTAAAATGAACCTGTATGGCATCGATTGGAACCCGTTGAAAGGAGTAGCGATGAAGAAGCTTCTTATTGTTGCATCATGCGTAGCGCTGCTGTGCTGCCTGGGCCTCGCGGCCTGCTCGGGCGGATCGTCCGAAGAGGGAGAGGGCGAGTCCGAGATCGCGAACCCCTGGACCGACGCGGAGAGCGCCGAGCAGGCCGCAACCGTAGCCGGTGTGGAATTCCAAGCTGTCGAGGCTCCTGAGAGCTGGCTTGGAGAGCCCGTGTCCGTGAGCTACCGCGCTATGGAGGGCCTGGTCGAGGTCACCTACGAGTATCCCGCTGCGAACATCGTGGTCCGCAAGGGGAACATAGACGAGGAGAACGCCGGTGATATCTCCGGCGACTACAACAAATATGCGGAAGAATGGGACGCAACCCTCGATGGCTTGGGGCTCAGCGTGAAATGCTTCGGCCCTGCTCCCGATAAGGCCGCCAAAGTCATCTGGACAAACGGCGACTACGACTATGCCGTCATGGCCATCGCGCTTGGCGGCGAGGAGGACTTCGGCATTCCAGCTGCCGACCTCGCAGCCTATTGCGCCGCGCTGAAGTAGCGCTCGAATTCGCAAATCGCAAGCAAAGGAGGCTCTGCAAAGCTGCGGGCCTCCTTTGCTTTGCTCCTGAAATCCACTCGATTTGAACCCTGGTCCCGCCGCACAACGCAGGCTTTTGGAGTATTCTTGTACTTGTTGGAAAACCACGCGAAACAGCAAGGTCGCGCGGGCAGATTCGAATAATGGGAGATTTGGAGGTTACTTGCTATGTCTGGTTTCAGTAAACGCAAGATGATCGTCGTCCTGTGCGCATGCTTCGCACTGGTCGGAGCCCTCGCGCTGGCGGGATGCTCTGGTGGCCAGGATGCCAGCAAGACCGCATCGGGCGAAAGCGTCGCCGATGTCACCGTAAATCCCGGCACGCTGACGATTGCCACGGGCAATCCCGCTTGGCCGCCGTATGTCATGAATGATGCCCCGGAGTCCGGAGAGGGCTTCGAGGCAGCCGTCGCATATGCAGTCGCCGAGAAGATGGGCTTCAGCAAGGATCAGGTCGTCTGGGTCCGCACCGGATTCGATGAGGCCATCACGCCTGGTGCCAAGGACTGGGATATGAACATCCAGCAGTTCAGCGTCACCGAGGAGCGCAAGGCAGCCGTCGACTTCAGCTCGCCGTACTTCACGCCCTCTCAGTCGATCGTGGTCGATGCCGCACCTGGCCACGACAAGTATGCGAATGCAACGAGCCTCGCTGAGCTCGGAGATGCCGTTCTCGGCGCCGAGGCAGGCTCGACCTCCTACACTTGGGGCATGGATAAGGTCAACAAGAACATCCAGGTCTTCAACTCCAACGCTGATGCCGCGGCCGCTCTGAACGCACATCAGATCGATGGAATCATCCTCGACACCCCAACGGCTGTCTACATGGCAGATCCTGAGATGGAAGAGCTCGCAGCTGCCAAGCTCATCGGCCAGATCCCTGGATCCGAGGCCGATCCTCTGGCATTCCTGCTTCCGAAGGATTCCCCTCTGACCGATGCCGTCTCCGCCGCTGTCGATGAGCTCCAGAAGGATGGTACGCTGGACAAGCTCGTCCAAGAGTGGATGGCAGACTACACCATCGAAGTCCCGGTTCTCGCAGAGTAGTTTTTGCACAAGCCTCCCGGGCAACCCGCTCGGGAGGCTTCCCGATCAGGTGGTAGCAGGGTGAGGAAAGAAGAGACCGTCTACGCGGTCAGCCCAGTCGAACAAGAGCGCCAGGCCTTCCGCAAGCGGCAAGGCACTCGATCGATCATCATCAGCATCGTAAGCACGCTGGTTCTCGCTGCGGCCATCATGCTCACGCTGCATTTCGCCCCTGGCTGGCCGCGCGTGCAGCACACCTTCTTCAGCGGGGAGCAGTTCGCCAAGTCATTCCCCATCGTGCTCCAAGGCCTGTGGCTCAACGTTCGAGTGCTGATCTACTCGCTTATCGGCACCGCGGTCTTAGGAACCCTGATCGCCGTCATCAGGATCAGCAAGTCGGCAGTGCTCTTCCCCTTGCGCATTCTCGCGCAGGCATACACGACGATCATGCGAGGCATCCCGATGCTCGTCGTCCTGTACATCATCGGCTTCGGCATACCGGGGTTGGGAATCTTCGGTCGCATTCCCGTCGAGGTCCTCGGCACCATAGCTGTCACGATGTCCTACTCCGCCTATATCGCCGAGGTTCTGCGCGCAGGCTTCCAAGACGTCAGCCCGCAGCAGCGCGCCTCGGCCAGATCGCTCGGCCTCACGAGCGGGCAAACTGTGAGGCTCGTCATCATCCCGCAGGCGCTTCGCAAGATCGCCCCGGCCCTCATGAACGACTTCATCGCGATGCAGAAGGACGTCGGCTTGATCTCGACGCTTGGCGCCATCGACGCCGTTCGCGCCGCCCAGGTGCAGGTTGCGCTCACCTTCAACTTCACGCCCTACATCGTTGCCAGCGTCCTGTTCATCCTCTTGAGCGTCCCGTTCGTCATCATCAACGACTGGTACACGGCAAAGCTCCGCAAGCGCGAGCAGACTGGAGGAATGGTGTGATGGCTTACGAGATCATAGCCAACGCGGCCACTCCGCAGCAACGCGAGGAGAAGGCGGTCCTGCGCATCGACAACGTCGTCAAGCGCTTTGGCGACAACACCGTGCTCGACCACATCTCGTTCGACGTGAACAAGCACGAAACCGTCGCGATGCTCGGCGCTTCGGGCTCGGGCAAGTCGACGCTGATGAAGTGCGTCAACCTGCTCGAACAGGTCAGCGACGGGCAAATTTGGCTGGGTGATCTCGACATCACCGATCCGCGCGTCGATTCGGACGAGGTCCGCGCTCGCATCGGCGTCGTCTTCCAGCACTTCAACCTCTTCTCGCACATGTCGGTGCTGAAGAACGTCACGCTCGCCGCACGCAAGGTGTTCAATTGGGACAAGGAGCGCGCGAACGACAAGGCCATGGAGCTGCTCAAGCGCATCGGCATGGACCATAAGGCCAAGGAATACCCCGACCGCCTCTCCGGCGGCCAGCAACAGCGCGTGGCGATCGTTCGCGCCCTCATGATGGATCCGGAGCTGCTGCTTCTCGACGAGATCACATCGGCGCTCGACCCGCTGCTCGTCGGCGAGGTGCTCGAAATGGTCGAGGAACTCAAGGATCAGGGCGCTACTATCCTCATGGCGACGCACGAGATGCACTTCGCGCGCAGCGCGGCAGACCGCATCATCCTGCTGCGCAACGGCAAGGTTGCCGAGAACGGCACGCCAGAGGAGGTTATGGACAACTCCACCGATCCGGAGACGCAGGCCTTCTTCAGAAGCTACAGGAGCTAGCCTGCGCGCTTGGCCGGGCCAGGCCCCGAGAAAGCCCGCTAGTCGCGCGGCATCCCCTCGAAAATCCTATCGAGAAACGCATCGATGGCGGCGTTGACCCGCTCGGGTGCGTCCAGCGTGGAGTTATGGCCAGCGTTGGGAATCCATGCCATCGGAAATCCCTCGCGAGCGGTCCATTCGCGGTTGTAGCGCTTGGCAGAGCCCGCCCGATCCTCCTCTCCGCAGATGAGCTGCACTGGGCAGTCGATCTGATATGGACGGCGCGCGTCGACAGCCTCGGCCAAAGCGCGGTATCCTTGCGCGGCGAGCCTGCAGTAGTCGCGCTTCTCGTAGCTGCGCATCAGCCCTTTCATGTACTGCTTTCCCGTATCAGTGGTGGCAACCCCATTGCCAGCCCACGCTACGAGCAAGCCCCAGGGAATGCACATGTACATTGCGTAGGTATGCTTGAGCGCCCAGAGCTCCCAGCCCGCATAGTATTCGCGTTTAAGCGGGCAGGAATCGACCGAGACGAACCCCGCCGCAACGTCCGGATAAAGCTCCATGAACGCCTGGCTGAGATACCCGCCATTGGACTGGCCAACGAGCACGGGGCTGGAAACCCCGGCTTCCTCCATGATCCGCTTGAGCAGCTCGGCGCACTCATCGAGCCCGATTCCCCCGGTCCAAGGGCGAGAAACGCCATGATTCGGCGGGTCCCATGTCAGGCAATTGAATCGCTGCGAGAAGTGCTCTAACTGAGGATCGAACAGATGATGGTCCGCGGTGAGGCCGGGAAGGAAGACTAGCCAAGGCGCATTGGGGCCAGCGGAGGCTCTCACCCAATAGCGAATCTCGCCATATTCGGTCTTCAGCTCTCGGTTTTCGAACATCATGTCCGCCCCATGTATCGAATCGAATGGATGCCGGCTGAGCGCTGATTCGATTATGCCTCAAAGGCCATGAGCAGGCCAGCCTTCATCGGTTCCCGCAGAGGCTTGCGCGCTTGCCAATTGTAAGATGTTCTGCTAAGAAAGGGGAAAGCAACGTGAGAGGGCGTGCTTTCTTTTTTGTGCCCTCTTGTCGAATGGTTGGGAACCCCCAGCGCGCACAAGCGCAAGGAAGCGCGCGGGGGATGAAAGGAGTCAACATATGCTCACACCGCGCGAGAACCTCATCGAAGTAATGAAGGGCGGAAAGCCGGAGCGCTTCGTCAAGCAGTTCGAGGCATTCGGCATCATCTTCACCGCCGCGCATCGCTCACGCAACAACCCCAAGTACGGCGAGCTCAACAAGGTCAACAACTGGGGCGTCACTGTTTCGTGGGCAGAGGGCCAGCCCGGTGCCTTCCCGGTCCACACCCCCGAGAAGATTCTGGTCAAGGACATCGACGACTGGAAGGAGTACGTCAAGGCTCCGTCGCTGCAGTTCTCCGAGGCCGAATGGGAGAAAGACATCGAGGCGGCCGAGAAGATCGATCGCAAGCAGCAGTTCCTGATGCCCTTCGTCGCCCCCGGAATCTTCGAGATGTGCCACTACCTGTGCGAGATCTCCAACGTGCTCTGCGCCTTCTACGAGTCTCCCGACGAGCTCAAGGAGCTCATCAAGTACATCACCGAGTGGGAGCTCGAGCTGGCGAGGGTCACTTGCGACCACCTGCATCCCGACGGCCTATTCCACCACGACGACTGGGGCACGCAGATCTCCACCTTCGTCTCCCCCGACATGTTCGCCGAGTTCTTCCTCGAGCCCTACAAGGAGGTCTACGGATACTGGAAGAGCCGCGGTGTCGAGCTCATCGCGCACCACTCCGACTCCTTTGCCGCTACGATCGTCCCCTACATGATCGAGATGGGCATCGACGTCTGGCAGGGCGTCCTCACCGAAAACGACATCCCCAAGTGCATCGAGAAGTACGGCGGCCAGATCACCTTCATGGGCGGCATCAACTCCGCAACGGTCGACCATCCGGATTGGACCAAGGAGGAGATCCAATACCAGGTCAAGCGCGCATGCGACGAGAACGGTCCGCTCTACTTCATCCCCGGCGCCTCCCAGGGTCTGGGCGTCTCCACGTTCCCCGGCGTGTACGACTACATGAACGAGTGCATAGACGAGTACAGCAAGGTCTATTGGAAGGAGCACAACCTCTAGGCCGCCGATTCATTCAGGCAATCATTCGCGTGAAGGCGCGCTCGGTTGAGGCCGAACGCGCCTTTTGATTTGCAGCAATGCGCAGCAGCACTAAAATGGGGGTTGGCATCCGTTAAATGAATTAACTGCATCTCCGTTGATTGGGGCTCAAATGAGCGACGATACCAAGAAAGCCACCAAGGGCGATCTTGCAGCCGAGCTAGGCAAGTGGGACGGCAAGATCAGATTCTGGCAAGGCATCCCCTACGGAATCCAGCACGTGCTGACGATGTTCGTCGCGAACCTCGCGCCGATCCTTCTCGTTTGCGCTGCTGCCGGATTCGATTCGATCCAAACCACCGTGCTGCTGCAGAACGCCATGCTCTGCGCGGGCATCGGCACCTTCATCCAGCTCTTCGGAGTCTGGAAGATCGGCGCTCGGATGCCGATCGTCATGGGCGTGGCGATGTCGTTCGTTGCCCTGGTCTCGACCATCGCCGCCACACAGGGCTACGGCGTGGTTGTGGGCGCCGTGATCATCGGCGGCATCGTCGAGGGCGTTCTCGGTCTCTTCGCCAAGTACTGGATCAAGCTCATAACGCCCGTCGTTGCGGGCACCGTGGTTGCCACCATCGGATTCTCACTGCTCGCCGTAGGTGCCAAGTCCTTCGCCGGCGGAGCTGGAGCCGAGGATTTCGCCACCGCCCCCAACTTCATCATCGGCACCGTCTCGCTGGTCGTCTGCCTCGGATGGCAGGCGCTCGCCCCGCGAAAGCTCAAGCCGCTCTCCATCCTCTTCGGCATGATCGCGGGCTACATAGTGGCCATCTTCATGGGCAAGGTCGACTTCTCGGTCTTCCAGGGCATCTCGGTAATCCAGATTCCCGAGATCCTCCCGTTCACGCCCGAATTCGACATCGGCGCGATCATCTCGATCACGCTGCTCTACATCGTCAGCGCCACCGACACCATCGGCGACACCACCGCAGTGGCCAAGGTCTCGTTCGACCGCGAGGTCACCAAGGACGAGATGACCGGCTCGATCGTGGCCGACGGCCTGACGAGCTCGCTTTCGGGAGTGTTCGGCGTGATGCCGCTCGATTCGTTCGGCCAGAACATCGGCCTAATCTCGATGACGCACGTGATCAACCGCAAGGCTATCGCCACCGGCGCCGCAGTTCTCGTGCTCGCAGGCTTCGTGCCTGCCATCGGCTCGGTCTTCAGCTCGGTGCCGCAGGCCGTGCTGGGCGGCTGCACGATCATGATGTTCGGCAGCATCCTCGTCAGCGGCTTCCAGATGATGTCCGAGGCTGGCTTCACCCAGCGCAACCTCACCATCGCAGCGACGGCCCTTGGCATCGGCATCGGATTCACGCAGGTCGCAGGAATGTTCGACATCTTCCCTGCGATGCTGCAGAGCCTCTTCGGCGGCAACAGCGTGGCGCTTTCGTTCATCGTGGCGGTGATCCTGAACCTGGTGCTTCCCAAGAACTTCGGCATGGGCAAGAAGGAGGCCGAAGCCGAGGCGAATGCAGAGGCCGAGAAGGAAACCGAATCGTAGGAATCGTGCTGGAAAGAGAGCGACGTCGAAGCGGGTGGATATGCTGCCCGCTTAGTCTTCCTTGACGTCGTTGACCTCGATGATGGGAACCTCTACCAGATCGTCGGGAGAGCCGTGGTAGTTTGAGCGCGTGCTGTTGGTGTAGGACTTGCTCGAGCCCGACTGGCTCGAATTCATCCTGCCGCGTCCGCCCGAACCCTTGAAGCGCCTAGAGCCCCTTGAAAGCATGACGACGATTACGATGGCCGCGACAATGCCGACACCTATGAAGATCCTGAACAAATTTCCGACAAGCATGAACATCTGTTGCTACCGCCTGCTTTTCCGTAACCGACGAATGGTGAATCCCTTTGCGTTTCAGATATTATGCCACCTGAAAACGGCTAATTCCATTTTGTCACGAAAGCTACAGATATCGCGCCGCTAACGCCGTCAAAATGCGCTTGTCAGGAGGATGCTTGCCGTCTGCCGTGGCAACCCTACCGCTGCGGCGAGAGCGCGGCCGCGGCTGCCAGCCGTAGCGCCCAACACTCACGGTATTAACGACGATGAACAATCGAGTTGCCCTATAATGGATTTTCTATAAGCATTCGCAAAATTCGAAAGGGGGCGGAAATGGCCAATCACTTCCCTGCGATCAGACCCGAATCGCGTGAGGCTCTCATCCAGCGATACATCGAGCGCAACACCGTCGACCCCGCACTCTTTGAGCAATACGGCGTCAAGCGCGGCCTGAGGAATTCCGATGGCACCGGCGTCGTCGTCGGCATCACCAGGATCTCTAACGTTCACGGATACCTCGTGAGCGAGGGCGACAAGTATCCCATCGAGGGCGAGCTGACCTACCGAGGCTATAACATCAAGGACCTCGTGCGCGAGGTCGAGGAAACCGATCGCTTCGGCTTCGAGGAGATCTGCTACCTGCTGCTCGTCGGCAAGCGCCCGTCGGAGAAGGGGCTCAAGCTGTTCCAGGAATCGATCGGGGTTTCCCGCGACCTTCCCGAGCACTTCATCGGCGACTACATCATGAAGCCTCCGACGCGCAACATCATGAACCTCCTCGAGCGCTCCATCGCCAACCTCTACTCCTATGACGAGAACCCCGAGAGCACCGCGCCAGAGCACGAGCTGCAGGTTGCCATCTCGCTGCTCTCGCGCCTTCCGCGCATCGCAGTGCTCGGCTACTACGCAAAGCGCTCCTACTACGACAACGAGTCGATGATCATCCATCAGTACATCCCCGGCCAATCGACCGCTGAAACCATCCTCTCGATGCTGCGCGCGAACCGCGAGTTCACGCACGAAGAGGCGCGCATGCTCGACACCATGCTGATGATCCACGCAGAGCACGGCGGTGGAAACAACTCGACTTTCACCTGCCGCTGCCTCACCTCCTCCGGCACCGACCCCTACTCCGCCTACGCTGGCGCGATAGGCTCGCTCAAGGGCCCGCTGCACGGCGGTGCGAACATCAAGGTTTCGGAGATGTTCGATGACATCAAGGCCAACGTCTCCAACTGGGAAGACGACGGCGAGGTGGCCGACTACATTCGCAAGATCGTCAACAAGGAGGCCTTCGACCGCCAGGGCCTGGTCTACGGAATGGGCCATGCGGTCTACACCCTCTCCGACCCCAGGGCCGACATCTGCAGGGAGCGGGCTCGTCGCCTTGCCGCAGGCACCGAGTTCGAGCCGGAATTCGCATTGCTGGAGAAGGTCGCCGACATGTCCCCGAAGATCATCGGCAAGTCCAAGCACACGTCCAAGCTGATCTGCCCGAACATCGACATGTTCAGCGGCCTCGTCTACCGCATGCTCGGAATCCCGGAGGACCTCTTCACGCCGCTCTTCGCGTGCGCGCGCATGGCCGGTTGGAGCGCCCATCGCTTCGAGGAGCTCATCTCCGGCAAGCGCATCATGCGCCCCGCCTACAAGGCGATCGACGCAGAGGAGGACGAGCTCGAGTAGCAGCCTGCCTGCATCTTTGAAGCATGGAAGCCCGGGCCAGAAGGCTCGGGCTTCTTCGTTTTGCGGCGGGCTTGCCGATGCCGATCAGTCGTAGAGCTGGCAGCGCGCCTTCTCGAGCAGCACATCGGAGAGACGCACGCTGGTCTTCAGTTCGAGCGCCCCGACCTTGCATATGTTGACGCATGCCAAGCACTGGCAGCACAGATGCTGCCTTGTCTCGAAGCCGAGAACCTTCGGCCCCTCGGATCTCTTGGCCAGCGCGCCGGTTGGGCAATACGTGGTGCAGAGATGGCAGTTGTGGCACTTGCCGAAGTCGATCTGCGGGAGCCCGAAGATCCGCGAATCCACCCTGCATGAGGCGATGTGCATCGCGCGCTCTTCGTCCTGCCGCTCGCCGGAGAGCAGCGGCTCCGCCAGCGCGCCGATCGCCCATGCGCTCACCTGCCCTCGCGAGGAGGCTACAATCGGCGAATCGGGCTCCAGTAGCCCCAGCTGCGAGGCTATCGAGTGGAGCGCCGAACCCACGATGACCTCGTCGGCAACATCGCTGGCCGCCTTGGCGATCCTGCCCCTGGTTCCGGAGAGCAGCTCGCGCCTGCTCAGCGAGGAGCGTCCCTTGGATGGCTCATCCGGCTCGCCGGCCTCGACGCTCTCCGCCCCGAATGCGTGCGCCGGAAACTCGCGAGCTGCCTCGAAGCGAACCCCTTCGCCAAGCCCCGCTTGCTGGAGAATCCCCTGCACGGAAGCCAAAACCTGCCCGAACGCGCCGCAACCGATCTCGCATTCTTCGCAATTGCCGCAGACAAGCGAGACCTCGCTGCCGTGCATGGCCAACGCGCTCAGCAGCAACGCCTCGTCGATGCGGTCGAGGCACGGCAGAGCGACAACCCTGTCATTGGCGAAGCGCCCTTCGGCCGTTAGCGCGCCCAGAGCCTCCGAGCAAGCCAGCACCGGCCTGCGCTCGGTGGCCTCGATAGAGCTGACGAGCCTGGCCAGAAGGTCCTTCTTCGAAAGCAGCGTGGAGGCGATCGCCTCTGTCGGGCACGCGCTAATGCATGCTCCGCAGTGGGTGCAGGCCGACGCGTCGCAGACCACGCTGCGCCCCTCGATGGAAAGCGCGCCGTGCGGGCAAGCATCGATGCACTTAGAGCAGACGCAGCGCCTATGCCTCGCGGCAACGCACATGCCCTCGTCGATGACGACGCCCTGCGTCAGGATGCTCGTCCCGAGCGCCCTCTCCACGAGCCTGATCCTATCGACCACGTTTCGCCTGCTCTCCCCTCACGCGCCAGCGCCACGCGGCGCAAATGCGTATATTGCGTGTTTTTATGCTAGCAGCAAATGACCGCTTGATAGAATGTAATCGGAACATTTCGCGCATCCGCGCATCTTCCGACTCAGGCTGCGCCATCGGCTGCACGACCACCGCAAGCGCCTGCATCGCGGGCAAACGCAGAAGCCATCGACCATGAAGGAGAGGAATGGATCTCTTTCTTCTCGTCATATCCATGTTCATCGCCGTCTTGGTGTCGGTGGTCGTCAACGACTACCTCCCTAAGGTCTCCACCCCTCTGATCCAGATAGTCCTCGGCGTGCTGATATCGATCTTCGCAACCACGAAGATCACCGGCTTCGACACCGAGCTGTTCCTGGTCCTGTTCATCGCGCCGATCCTCTTCGACGATGGCTTCCAGCTCGACAAGCGCACCTTCTGGGACCAGAAGGGCCCTGTGCTCTCGCTGGCGGTCGGACTCGTCTTCGCACTCGCGATCATCGTCGGCTTCTTCACCCACGCAATCGTCCCATCCATCCCGCTCGCCGCCGCATTCGCCTTCGCTGCGGCGCTCGGGCCAACCGACCCGGTGGCGGTCTCCGCGCTAACCAAGCGCGTGCCCATTTCCAACAGGCAACAGGTCCTCCTCACAGGAGAGGCGCTCCTGAACGATGCCTCTTCCCTGGTCTCATTCCAGTTCGCACTGCGCGCTATCGTCATCGGCTCGTTCTCGCTTTTCGCAGCCACGCTCGCAACGCTCGTCAGCTTCGCAGGCGGCATAGTCGTCGGCATCGCGCTGATGTTCATTCGCGGCCTCATAATGCGCGGCATCGCCAACATCGGCCTCGACAACCCCGCCTTCATCACGATCTTCGAGGTGATCACCCCATTCCTCGTCTTCCTGATCGCAAGCCTCTTCCATGTCAGCGAGATCATCGCCGTAGTCACCGCAGGCATCATGTACTCGATGTCCTCCGACAGGCACAAGGCCAAGGGAGCGCAGGACAGCGTGGTCTCGGAGAGCGTCTGGAACACGCTGACCTTCTCGCTCAACAGCATCGTGTTCGTGATGATGGGAATCCTGCTCCCGCAGATCCTGCCCACCGTATGGGTCAACCCCGCGATACCAAACTGGCGCCTGGTCCTGTTCGTAGTCGCCATCACGCTCATGCTCTACGCCGTCAGGTTCATCTGGGTCCTCTCCATCAAGACCAACGACGACGTCCGCTCCGACATCTCGACCGGCACCTACGCCAAGAACAAGCTGAGGTCGACGCTGATCATGACGCTTGCCGGTGCCAAGGGAGTCGTCACCTTCGCTATCGCCATGTCTATACCCGCCGTGCTGATCACCGGCGATCCCTTCCCCGAGCGCGAGCTCATCCTCTTCCTGGCCAGTGGGGTTATCCTGCTCACGCTGCTGGTTGCGAACTTCATCCTGCCGCTGCTGTTGCCAAAGCCCATCGATGACGGAGGCCTGGAAAGCAGCGAGGCCGAGCTGATGATCGAGGAGTACCGGAAGATCATCGACGCGCTGGGCGAGAGGCGCACGCCCGAGAACGAGGCGGCGATCAACGCTATCGTGTCGCACTACCGGAGACGAATCGGGAGGCTGCGCGAGGAGCACGACATCGAACCGCAGCGCCACATCGACCTCATCATGATGCTGATCTCCTGGGAAACCGACAGCGTGCTCAGCATGGTCGCCTCCCGCAAGGTTAACCCGCTATGCGGCTATTCCTTCGTCTGCGCGCTAGCTCGGGCCCGCGCGAGGCTCGCCTCGATGAGCGTCCTCGTCGAGAACGCGAAGGCCCTCCGCGATTGCTTCGAGCATTGCTGGACCCTGCTCAAGGAACGCCGCTCCCTGCGGAAGGCCGGCGCCGCGCTGCCGCCCAAATGGCCGCGCATGATCGAGAAGGAGCGCAGCTTCTCCGAGGTCTGGGTCGACAGCTACAAGAAGATCAAGCGCAACAACAGGGAGAATGCGCTCGGGAAGATCGACGAGGCCATCGAGACCGGCTCGCTTTCGCATTGCGCTTCCGTCGACGACCTGATGAATATGAAGCGCTCCTATGAGAACAGAATCCTCGAGTTCGCCTCGAGCTCGAGCATATCGAAGCTCATCCCCGGCCACGAGGGATTCATTTTCGCGAGGTACAGCGAGGGCGACGATGCCGACCTCGAGGACTTCGCCATCCGTGCCGAGCGCGTTGCGATCCGCCGCCTAGAGGAAAGCGGCAAGCTCTCGAAGGAATCGGCGCGCATGCTGCGAAACGAGCTCGCGATGAGGGAGCTCGACCTGAGCGATTAGGGCTATTCGCTGCGGAAACGGCTCCTAGTAGCTCAAAGGCGAATCACCCTCGTGGGCGTCGCGATAGCAGGCAACGGCATGTCGAAGCTCTCGGTTGCGAAGTGCCCGTGGAACATCTGCTCGTCGAAGAACATGCCGATGATCTTGGCGCCGAGATTAGCGCGGGCCAGATAGGTATCGTAGTACCCTCCGCCGTAGCCGATGCGGTTGTTGAGCTCATCGAAGGCAACGCCAGGCGCTACGATCAGGTCGATCTCGCTCTCGCCGAGCACCTTCGTTTCCTCGGGCAGACTCGCGCGATCGGCTGGCTTGGCTATGAAATCGGGCTTGACCGCAGAACCGCCTGCCGCCGGACTCAAAACATCCTCCGGACTCACGACGACGAACTCCATCTCGCGCCCGCCGAGCACGACGGGAACGGATATCTCCTTGCCCTCGGGCAGCGCCTGCAGCATCGCATCGAGCGAGAGCTCGGCTCCGAATGGGCTGTAGACTGCGATGCTCCTGGCCTCGCGGA
Source organism: bacterium (assembly GCA_024698685.1). GTDB lineage: Bacteria > Actinomycetota > Coriobacteriia > Coriobacteriales > CADBOM01 > RGIG5709. The sequence goes on along the minus strand of JAILQZ010000012.1, from coordinate 43,672 downwards.
ACTCAGGCATTCCCATCACACGCTCGCACGCGAGCCTCGAGAGCTCCGCGCGCTTCGCGGGGCCGATCGCCTTGCGCGCGGCCTTTGCTGCCTTGCGGATCTTCGTCTTGTCCATCGGCTCGCACTCCAGGCCCGCAAGGATCTCGACGACGCTTTCAATTGGGAATCCCACGACGTTGCTGTAGCTGCCATCGAGTCCCTCGACGAACCTCGAGGCGTCCCCTTGGATCCCGTAGCCGCCAGCCTTGTCGAACGGCTCGCCAGTCGCTATGTAGTCAGCGATCTCGCCGCTGGAAAGATCCCTGAACGTTACCGAGGTGGTCTGCGAGAAGGAGACCTCGCCCCCTGCGAACAGGATGCAGACCCCGCTGATGACCTGATGGGCCCTGCCGCTGAGCGCGCCCAGCATGCGTCGTGCATCTGCGGCATCTGCGGGCTTGTTGAAGATCTCGCCGTCGAGCACGACCATCGTGTCGCAGCCGATGATCGGATGCGCATCATCACCGCCGAGGGCGGCCAGCACGTCGTGCGCCTTGGCCTTGGCTATCGCAACCGCCTGCTCGTCAGCAGGCAGCCTCGAATCGACAGACTCATCGCAATTGGAGGCGATGCAAATGAAGGACGCCCCCGCATCGCGAAGAAGTTCGCGGCGGCGTGGAGAAGCCGATGCGAGTATGGAATCTGGAAGATTTGGCGACAATTCCCTCACTTGTCCTACAAATAGCGTCAACTGCGTCCAAAAGATTATCCCATAACGCCTTTACGTCTATAATTATGATTTTGTCAAACGAAATTCGCAGACTTTCCGAGCATCGAAGAGCAGGAGAGGGTTCATGGCAAAGAAAAAGAAGAACGAAAAGAAGACTTACAAAGAGCTGCGTGCGGAGCGACTCGAGAAGCGCGCCGAGGACGAGGCCATAGAGTTTGCCCGCAAGGTCGACGTCGCCAAGATCACCCCGGAATACGCCAAGGATCTCTGCCAAAAGCAAACGCAGTACTTCAACCATCGTCTGAACTACCCGATCAAGGAGCGCGAGAAGGCGGTCTCCTTCTTCTCACTCAACCTAAAGGAGTTTGAGAACCAGCTCGTCCCGGCAATCGCCGCAGACCTCAAGATCAGCGAGTTCGAGGCGTTCCTCACCGAGGTCGCTCCCGTCCACTACGAGTTCAAGTGCATGAACAAGAACGTCCGCGACTGGACCAGGACGCGCAACCACCTGCCTATCATGGACAGGCTGATCTTCAAGAGCACCCGGTTCAGGGAGGTCTGGCAGCCCATCGGCGCAACGTGCGTCATCAACTCGTCTCGCAGCCCCTTCGCTGCAGCCATGATTCCTGCAATCAACCTGCTTGCCGCCGGATGCACCGGCACCATCAAGAACCCATCGCACTTCGAGAGGACCAACCAGATCATCGAGAAGATCATCGGCCCGGTCTTCAAGGAGAACTGCCTGAAGTTCACGGTCGGCGACGAGTCGGTCGATACGGCCATCGCAGAAGCCGGCTTCGCAAAGGTCTACTACACCGGCCCCGCTGAGAAGCGCAACGCGATCACCGCGGCAGCTGGCAAGGTCGGCGCGTCCGTCACGATGCAGCTCAACGGCAACAACCCGGTCATCGTCGACCACACCGCCGATCTCAGGCATGCCGGCAAGCGCATCATGTGGGGCAAGTGCATCCAGGGCGGCCGTCTGCGCACCGCTCCCTCCTGCGTCTTCGCGCACGAGAGCCTCTACAAGCCGCTCATCAACCGCATGTGGGAGTATGTGAAGAGCACCTACGGCGACCATCCGATCGACAGCCCCAACTGCCCGAAGCTCTTCAACAAGGAGGAGTTCCGCCTGGCGCTCGACATCATCGACAACGTCGGCTCCAACGACAAGCTCCTCTTCGGAGGCAAGTACGACGCCGAGACCCTCGCAGTCGAGCCCACCTGCATTCTCGTCGGCTCGAACAACAGCCCGCTGCTGAAGAAGGAGAACGTCGGTCCGATCATCCTGGTCCTCGCATACCAGGACCTCAGGGAGGCCGTCGACACCATCTTCAAGCGCGGCTCCAGCCCGGCGATGTACCTCTTCACCACCAACCTCAAGGGCAACAACTACTACTGCACCGAGCAGCTCTCCTTCGGCTCCTGCTGCATCAACGACGTGCTCGTTCAGGCGATGAACCGCCGCACCGCCCATGGCGGAGTCGCCCAGTCGGGTTCCGGCATGATCAGCGGACCGTTCGGCCTCCAGAGCTTCGGCTTCTACAAGACCGTCGCAACAGCCGATAGGAAGAAGGAGTCGTTCAACTACAGGTATCTCCCCTATCCGGAGAACTGGGTCGGCATCGGCAACAGCTTCAAGGGAATGAAGTAGCTCTAACTAGAGCAGGAACGTATAAGCACTCGAGGACGCGCCGCGTAACAATAGCGATACACGGCGCGTTCGCTTCAAAGGGAAAGGAAACGCCATGGTGCAGATTGCAGCTTTCAAGGGTTGGCGCTATGCAAGCGACGAGACCGACATCTCTACGCTGTGCGCCCCGCCATACGACGTGCTGACCACCGAGGAGCGCGACGCCCTCGCGGCCATCGACGAGCATTGCGTAGTCGAGCTCGAGCTCGCGCACGGCTCGATGGACATCGACGACCCTAACAGCAGCTTCCAGCGCTCGAAGAACACCTGGACCAAGTGGGTCGAGGAGGGCGTCGTCAAGGAGGAGGCCGATCCGGCGATCTACGTCCTCGAGCAGGAGTTCGACATCGACGGCGTCTCCCACAACCGCATCAGCTTCATCGTCGAGATGAAGCTCTGCGCCTTCGACGAGAGGGTTGTGCTGCCGCATGAGCACACGCTCCCCAAGACCGTCGACAACGTCTTCAACCTCATCAACACCTCGAGGGTCAACTACAGCCAGGTCTTCGGCCTCTACCAGAACGCAACCAGCGAGTACGACGAGCTCGTCGCTCTGGCCAAGGCTCAGCCTCCCGCGGCAACCGCGGTCGATGCCAAGGGCGTTCGCAGCACGCTGCATGTCATGACCGACCCCGACTTCATCGCCCGCGCCGTGGCGATGCTCGACGGCGAGGAGATCTTCATCGCGGACGGCCACCACAGGTACACCGTCGGCCTCAGGCTGCGCGACTTCGCACGCGCAGCGCAGGAGGGGGGCGGCAAGACCGAATGCACGATGATCGCGCTGACCAACATGGACGACCCGCAGCTGGCCATTCTCGGCTACCACAGGGCAGTCAAGGCTGAGAGCGAGTTCGACGCAAACGCCTTCTGCGAGGCTATCTCGGAGTACTTCGACATCCGCGACGGCAGCCTCGACGACCTCAACGCCTACGATGGGCCGGGCTTCCTCATGGGCCTCGCCGGCCAGCCGCTCAAGCTCGTCACCCTCAAGCCCGACGTCGACCTCGACAAGGCCATCGCCAACGACCACTGCATGGCGTGGAAGGAGCTCGACGTCTCCATCCTGCACGAGCTGGTCATCTGGCCGCAGCTCGGCGTATCCACCGCCGACGTCAAGACGCTCGAGCGCATCGCCTTCTCCGACAAGGCGGCCGACCTGCTCGCGCGCCTCGAGGACGGCAGGAGCGACGTTGTCTTCATCCTGCGCCCAACTCGCATGGACCAGCTCCGCAGCATCACCCTCGAAGGCGAGGTGCTGCCCCAGAAGGCGACGTTCTTCTATCCCAAGCTGCCCTCAGGCATGGTCTTCCGCAGCATGAGGTAGTCGGCGCTGCCCTCGCAAGCCGGTCGACATGCAAAACGACGCCCCTTGCAGCCGCTTGGCCGCAAGGGGCGCTTCATTTCCAGCCAAACGATGGGGCTGACCCTACGCGAGCCTCCCCGCATCCAAGGCTGCCTGGTATGCCGCGGAGGTGGCTGCGAGGATGTTCCTAGCGCCAAGGCAATCGCCCACCGCATAGAACTCGGGGGCGCAGTCGTTGAGGGCCAGGGCCTCCTCGCTCAAGGGTCGCTGGCCCACGGCGTAGACCACGGTGTCCGCTGGGAAGAAAACATCCTCTCCCGAGCACTCTGCCAGCACTCCATCGAGGCGGATCTCCTTCGCGCGCGTGGAGAGATGGACGTCGAGGTCCTTCGCAGGGATCTGCAGGCGCAGGCTGTTCATGTGGACCATGTTGCCGCCGTCATTGAAGTCGGGCAGCATCTCCACCAGCGTGATCTTTCGACCGAGGTCGGCCAGAAAGAGGCCCAGCTCGATGCCGACGAGTCCGCCACCGAGTATAACCACGCGCTGGCCAGCCTCCTCCGGGCGGGTGTAGATGTGCTCCGCGCCGAAGACGTTCGAGCCGTCGATGCCCGGGATGGGGGGCTTGACCGGGCGCGCTCCAAGAGCGGCGATGATGACGTCGGGTTGAAGCTCTTTGGCCAACCCAGGGGTGACCGGGGCGTTCAGGCACACATCGACGCCTGCCTCCTGCACCCTACGGGCCTGCCTCTGCAGGTACTCTGCCAGCCTCGCCTTGAAGGGCACGGCCTCCTCGCAGTTGAGAACCCCGCCCAGACGGCCGGTGGCCTCGCAGAGGATGACCTCGTGGCCGCGCTTGGCTGCAGTGAGAGCGGCCTCCATGCCGGCCACTCCACCTCCAACCACCAGCACACGCTTGAGGTTGGCGGCCGGCTTGGCGTACCTCTCCTCCAGCTCGCGGCCGATCTCGGGATTGATCGCGCAGGCTCGCCTGCGGGTTCGCGTGCTATTGGAGAAGCAGGCGCAGCAACGCATGCAGCGATCGATGTCGTCTTCGCGGCCGATGCGCGCCTTGAGGGGCAGGTCGGGGTCGGCCAGCATCTGACGCCCCAGACTCACGATGTCGGCCTTGCCAGAGGCGATGATCTCCTCCAAGAAGGCGGGGTCGGTCAGTGCGCCCACAGTGGCCACGGGAGCCTGCACGTGCTTCTTGATCTCGGCCGCGTACTTCACATTGCAGCCGTCCTCCTGGAACATGCCGGGATGGGTGATCGTGGTGGCGTAGGGCGACTCGTGATGCCCAGCGGAGACATGGATGATATCAGCCTTGCCGTCGAGCGCCTTGGCGATGGCGATGCCCTCGTCGATGTCGTAGCCGGTGTCGATGCGCTCCGCGCCGCTGATGCGCACCTCGATCGGGACTCCTGGGCCGACGGCCTTGCGCACGCTCTCGATCACCGCCAGCGGCAGCCGCATGCGGTTCTCCAGAGCAGGGCCGCCCCAACGGTCGTTGCGGGTGTTCACGTTGGGCGAGATGAACTGCGCCAGGCCCCAGCCGTGCCCGGCGTGGAGCATCACCATGCCGAAGCCCGCCTGCTTCACCAGCTTCGCAGCCTTGCCGAAATCGCGGATGAGCTTCTCGATCTCCTCCTCCGTCATCCCGCGCACATGGCGCATGCCATCGACGGATACGCGGGCCACCTCGTGGCCGTCGTTGTTGGTATGGTGCATGTCCGGCACCGCCATGTCCACTGGGCCCAGCAGCTGGCCGCCGCGTTCGTAGACCAGATGCGAGAACATTCCGCAATGCTGCAGCTGGATGCAGGAGATCGCGCCGTGGCGGTTGATCGCAGTGGCCGCGGAGGCCAGCGGAGGCAACGCCTGCGGGTTGTCGAGCAGGATCTGGTAGGCGTGGGCCTGACCGGTGGCGGAGTCGACGATGCACTCTCCCAGCGCAACTGCAGCCGCTCCACCCATGGCCTTGCGCTCGTAGAAGGCCGCACCCGCTGCGGATGGCAGGTTGCCGTAGTCGAGGTATTGGCAGCCATTGGGGGCCGCGAAGATGCGGTTGCGGAATATCACGTTGCCCACCTTCAGGGGCGACAGAAGATGGGGGTACTTCTCGATGCTCATAGCTGGCTTCCTTCCCGCTTTCTATGCGCTTGCTTTCCTCTGCTGAAACTATAAACCATCTTCATGGCTCGGATTCGCCAAAAAGGGAAACGTGCGGACGTGCAGTTCGCCGTATCCTTGGCGGTCGCCATTGTGCGCTGTGCTAGAGTGAATTTCTACCGAGCAGCTTTTTTGCTCATAGCGTCACTTTTTTGGGAGAAGAAACATGCAAATCAACAGATACTGGCTAAAGGTCAACGGCGTTGACCGAATGATGATCGTCGACCTCGAGAAGGACACCCTAGCCACGGCACTGCGCCGTCTGGGCCTGACCGGCGTCAAGGTGGGATGCGGCACCGGAATGTGCGGCTCCTGCTCGGTCATCCTCAACGGCAAGGTGATCCGCTCCTGCACCCGCAAGCTCAAGGCGGTGCCCGAGTACAGCGAGATCACCACGATCGAGGGCATCGGCACGCCCCAGCACCTTCACCCGCTTCAACAGGCCTGGATCTTCTGCGGAGCGGTCCAGTGCGGATTCTGCACCCCTGGATTCATCGTCTCGGCCTACCAGCTGCTGCTTGAGAACCCCTCGCCCACGCGCGAGGAGGTGCGTGCCTGGTTCAAGAAGCACCGCAACATCTGCCGCTGCACCGGCTACAAGCAGATCGTCGACGCCGTCATGGAGGCCGCTGCGGTCATGCGAGGCGAGAAGACGATGGACGACATCACCTACAAGATGCCCGAGGACGGCGAGTTCTACGGCTCGGCCATCCCGAGGCCCGACGCGCTGGCCAAGGTCACCGGCCTTTGCGACTACGGCGACGACATCGCGCTGAAGATGCCCGACGAGACGATCTACATCGCCATCGTCCAGCCGCGCAAGGCCTATCATGCCAAGGTCCTCTCGATCGACTTCTCCGAAGCCGAGAAGATGCCCGGCTTCATCAAGGCGATCACGGCCGACGATGTCAAGGGCACCAACAACCTCGGCATGCCCGCACGCCATCCCCGCGACAAGCAGAAGTTCCTGAACGCTCCCGTCCTCTGCGGCGAGACGATCTACCGCTACGGCGACGTCGTCGCGATGGTTGCGGCCGACTCCCCGGAGCATGCGCGCGCCGCTGCCGCCAAGGTCCAAGTCGAGCTCGAGCAGCTCCCCGAGTACCACAACTACGTCGAGGCCGTCGCTCCCGGCGCGATGGACATCCATCCTGGCGATGCCAACCAGTTCATCGTGCAGCCGGTCTTCAAGGGCGACTTCGAGAACATCGACGAGATCATCGACGATTCCGCCTATTCCATCACGAGCAGCTTCTCCACCTCGCGTGAGCCGCACATGTCGATCGAAGGCGACGTCATGCAGGCCTATGTCGACGCCGACGGGCTGCTGACGATCCACTGCAAGGCGCAAGCCGTCTACCTGGTCAAGTTCGCGATCTCGCAGGCTATCGGCCTGCCCCCTGACAAGATCCGCGTTGTCTTGAACCCAACCGGCGGCACCTTCGGCTGGGGCATGGGCCTCAACGGCTTCGCTCTGGCTGCGGTGGCATCGCTGGCGCTCGACGGACGCCCGATCTCGCTCTCCCTGAGCTGGGAGGAGTTCCAGCACTTCAGCGGCAAGCGCGCAGCCAGCTACAGCAACGCGACCATGGCGTGCGATGAGAGCGGCAAGATCACCGCGTTCAAGTACGACTTCGGCGTCGACGGCGGAGCCTACCCGATGGTGCTCACCAGCATCCTCCAGCGCTTCGCCCTGTTCAACGGATTCCACTACGTGATCCCCAACATCACCGGACTCGTGCGCGGAGCCACCACGAACCATGCGTTCTGCACCACCTACCGCGGCTTCGGCTCCCCGCAGGCGTACTCCTGCGGCGAGGCGATCGTCGACATGCTCGCTCGCAAGGTGGGCATCGACCCGCTCGGGTTCCGCAAGATCAACGTCGCTCACAATGGCGACCTCATGACGACGAACTATCCCTACTTCGAGATCAGCTCCCCCGAGCTGCTCGAGCGCATCGAACCCTTCTACAAGGAGGCCAAGGCTCGAGCCGAGGCCGAGAGCACTCCGGAGAAGCGTCGCGGCGTAGGACTGGCGCTCGGAGGATACAACTGCACCACCGGTGGCGGAGATATGGCGGGCGCCCGCCTCGAGCTGCGCCCCGATGGCAAGGTCGAGGTCTACAACACCTGGGAGGAGATGGGCCAGGGTGCCGACGCGGGCAACCAGCTCGTCGTCGCGCAGGCGCTCAAGGAGATGGGCATCACCCCCGATCAAGTCGTCATCCGCACCAACGATACGAAGTTCTGCCCCGACTCCGGCCCTGCAGCCGGCTCGCGCTCGCACATGATGAACTCGCACGCGGTAGTGCTCGCAGCCAATGACATGATGAAGGCACTCAAGAAGGACGACGGCACGTTCCGCACCTATGACGAGTGCGTCGCCGAGGGCATCGACACCGCATACGAGGGCACCTGGATCAACGGAGCCCACATCGACGGGCTCGTCGAGCTCGACCCGAACGACGGCAACGGCTCGCCGATCCCCACCTACATGTACGCCATCTACCTGGCCGAGGTCGAGGTCGACACCGCTACGGGCAAGGTCAAGGTCCTCGGCATGAAGGCGATCTGCGACATCGGCAGGGTCGGCAACCTCAACTCGGTGCTGGGCCAGGGCTTCGGAGGAATCTCGCACTCGATCGGCTTCGCGCTTTCCGAGGACTACTCCGACGTCAAGAAGCACGGCAACATGATCGGCGCGGGCATCCCCGACTGCGAGATGATCCCCGATGACATCGAGATCATGTTCTGCAACAACGAGCGCAGCAACGCGGAGTTCGGCTCCTCCGGCTGCTCCGAGATGTTCCAGTCCTCCGACCATGTCGCCGTCCTCAACGCGATCGACGACGCATGCGGCGTCAGGATCCACGAGATTCCCGCAACGCCCGACAAGGTCAAGGCCGGCCTCGACGCGATAGCCGCTGGCCAGCCGTGCCCCGAGCCCGAGGAGTACTACATGGGCTCCGAGTTCTGGGATGAGGTCGAGGAGATCGTCGAGAACCCCGTGGCTCTCATGGGAAGCCCGATGCTGCAGATGTAGCGTTGCCGCACATGCCCCAAGCGAGAGGAGCTCCCCAAGGCGTAGGCCGGGGAGCTCTTTTTCGGCTGTATAATCGAAAGTCGAAGGAAATGCCGGCGAACAGCGAGGGTGCGCATGAAGGACTATGCCAAGATGCTTGCGGACTGCACGCATGGCCAGCCGCCGGCGTGCTCCGCGCACTGCCCCTTCAACCTCGATATCAAGACGCTGATAGCGCGCTTCAAGCGCGGCAAGATCGACTCGGCCTATCGCCTGCTGCGCGATGCGGTCATCTTTCCCAAGATCATCTGCAACATCTGCGATGCCCCGTGCGAGCGCGTCTGCGAGCGCAACTCGACCGACGCGCCGCTCAACCTTCGAGGCATCGAGCGCGCGATCATCGACAGCGCCAAGCGCACCGACCCCATCAAGCTCAACGTCCCCGCCAAGGAGCATCGCATCGCCATCATCGGTGCGGGGCTGAGCGGCTTGGCGTGCGCCATCAGGCTCGCCGAGCGCAAGTACAACGTGACGCTCTACGAGGCGCGCGACGAAGTCGGCGGATCGCTCGCCCAGCTGCTCGACAAGGAGATCTACCTTTCCGAAATCGAGCACCAGTTCAAGCATAGGAGCTATGAGCTCAGGCTCTCGACGCCCATAACCACGCTCGAGGAGCTGCGCGAGATCGATGCGCAGACGATCTACGTGGCCACCGGCGCCGGCGGCGAGGACTTCGGTCTGCTCGAGCGCGCCATCAGGCGCTCCCCTCTCATGGTCAACGGAAACGTCTTCTTCGGCGGCTCGCTGATAGGCTCCACGCCTGCCGAGGCGGTCAGGCACGGCAACGAGGCCGCCAACATGATGGAGATGTACATCAACACCGGCAGCACCCTCGACCTGACGTTCCCCCCGCGCGAGAAGTCGAACAAGCCCGACCCGGCGCTTCTCGTCGAAACTCCGCGCATCGAGCCTGCGGGCGATGCGTACACGATGGAGGAGGCCCTCGCCGAGGCGCAGCGATGCCTCCTTTGCGACTGCGACATCTGCATGAAGCAATGCCCGCTGATCCCCGAGTTCAGCAAGTACCCCGACCGCATGGCCGAGACGGTGCGCAGCACGGTTGCCCCCGCCTCCAACACGCGCCTGGCAACGCGCATGGTAGCCAGCTGCGATTTCTGCGGCATCTGCAAGGACATCTGCCCCTACGGAGTCGACGTGCGCGCCGTCTTCGAGGATGCGCGCGCCCAGATGTTCGAGGAGGGCACGATGCCGGTGGCCTACTCCGAGTTCTGGCTGCGCGACATGGCCGAGGCCACGTCGCAGGCTGCGCAGCTCATCGACAGCCCCGGCAGCGAGCCCGGCGAATTCGCGTTCTTCCCTGGCTGCCAGCTCGGCGCCTCCGACCCACGCTACGTCACCAAGACCTACGAGCTGCTGCGCAAGGCGCTCCCGGGCACCTCGCTGATGCTCACCTGCTGCGGAGCACCGGAGTATTGGGCAGGCAACGTGGCGGGCAGGGCGGCTCATCAGCGCAGGCTGCGCGAGGAATGGGAGTCGCTTGACAGGCCAAAGCTGATCTGCGCATGCACCAGCTGCATCTTCCAGCTGGCCGAGGCGATCCCCGAGGCGCAAGTCGTCTCTCTCTACGAGCTGCCCGAGTTCGCGGAAGCCATCGAAGCCGGCCTCGGCAAGACCGTCGCATCCAGTGAGGAGGTCAGCCTCTTCCACCCCTGCTCCACCAGGCTCGACAGCGCATCGCGCGAGGGCGCAAGGAGGCTCGTCGAGAAGGCTGGCCTGCGCGTGGCGTGCGAGAACGACGCGCTCGGAGAGGCCGCCTGCTGCGGCTGGGGCGGCCAATACCGGCTCGCCAACGACAAGATGGCGAACAGCGTCGCGAAGCGCGCCGTCGAGAGGATGGGCGAGGGCCGCACGATCGTCACCTACTGCACGAACTGCCGCAACACGCTGCATGCGAGCTGCGGAGACTGCGCGCACATCCTCGACATCGCGCTGGGCCTCAACCCCTCCACCGCAGCGTCTCCCCTGCTAACCCAGCGCAGGGAGAACCGCTTCGCCACCAAGCGCGAGCTCGAGGCGAACGTCTGGGGCCGCGAAGCCTCCGAGCCCAAGCCCCAAACCGGCGATCTCGAGCTGATCATCGGCGACGAGCTCGCCCAGACCATCAGCGACCGCTGGATCTACATCAGCGACATCGCGCAAACGCTTGCGCACTGCGAGGCTCACAACCAAAAGCTCTACTACCCCGAAGAGGATTGCTTCATCGGCCATCTGCAGATCGGGTTCATGACCTATTGGGTCAAGTACAGGCCGCAAGGCAGCGCATGGGAGATTCTCGACGCATACTGCCACCGCATGCATATCAAGGAGGGGAAGCAATGGGTGTCCCAATCCCTGAGCGAGAGCTGATCTGCTGCAAGTGCAACGTGCCTCTCGAGAAGATCTCCTCCAACTTCGAGTACATGGGCGTCTCGTTCTCCAACGATGTCGACGCGTGCCCGAATTGCGGCCAGGTATTCATCCCCTACGAGCTTGTAATCGGACAAATGGCGGAAACCGAGGTACAACTCGAAGACAAATAGGCAAAACGCATTAGAATTGTTATTGGAACGAATCAACCGAATCGAAAGCAACGAGAGAAGGAGAAAACCATGGAGCTTAAGAAACCAGCGATCCTCGTAGTGGACATGCTCAACGACTTCGTGACCGGACCGCTCGGCGGCCCCTTCGCAACCGCCATCGTAGAGCCCACCGCACAGCTTCTCGCGGCAGCACGCGAGAAGGGCGTGCCGGTCATCTTCTGCAATGACGCGCACATCAAGGACATCGACCGCGAGCTGGCCCTCTGGGGCGACCACGCAATCGTCGGAACCCCTGGCGCCGAGGTCATCCCCGAGCTCGGCCTCTGCGATGCCGACTACGTCGTCCCGAAGCGCCGCTATTCCGGCTTCTTCCAGACCAACCTCGATATCCTCCTTCGCGAGCTCGGCGTCGAGACCGTCGTCATCACCGGCCTGCATTGCCATATGTGCTGCCGCCATACCTCGGCAGACGCGTATTGCCTCGGCTATGACGTCGTCGCGGCCAAGGAGTGCCTGAACTCCTTCACCCCGGAGCAGTACGAGGGCGGACTCGCATACCTCAAGGAGTGCTACGGCGCTGACGCCTACACCAACGAGGAGCTCATCGCGGCATTCTAGGAAGCGCGGGGATCGGGGCGCATGGCAGACAACGGCAAGAGGGCAAGGCAGCAGGAGGCCAAGGAGGCTTTCTTCACGCTGACCCAAGACCAGATCGACTTCATCGAGTCGAACTATCGAGCCAAGCAGTCGCGCCTATCCACCTTCGCCACAAGAGACGAAGAGGCCATCTACGAGCAGCCATCCAAGGTTGCCGCAGATGGCCTCGAGTTCATCCGCCCGTCCTTCAGGGCCGATGTCGACCGCATCATCAACAACCCCTTCTTCAACAGGGGAAACGATAAGACGCAGGTATTCTCGCTCTTCCGCGACGACGACATCTCGCGGCGCGGCTTCCATGTGCAGCTCGTCGCGCAAACCGCACGCAAGATCGGCGAGGCGCTGCGGCTCAACGGGGCTCTCATCGAGGCTATCGCGCTCGGTCACGATGCCGGGCACACCCCCTTCGGCCACGCCGGCGAGCATTTCCTCAGCGAGATCTACCACGAGCGCACCGGGCGCTACTTCAACCACAACGTCCACAGCGTGCGCGCGCTGCGCACCGTCTCCCCCTGCAACCTCTCGCTGCAGACCTACAACGGAATCCTCTGCCACTGCGGCGAGAACAACTTCGCAGAATACACCACCTCGCCTTGCGATGGCTTCGACGCGCTCGACGAGCTCATGGAGTCGTGCTACGTCGAAAACGGCCGCAGCTCGTTTTTACGCCCGAGCACGCTCGAAGGCTGCGTGGTGCGCATCTGCGACATCCTCGCCTACCTCGGCAAGGACCGTCAGGATGCGCTCAACGTGGGAATCATCTCGAAGGGCGAGTACTACCTCGACAGCTTCCTGGGCTCCAACAACAGCATGCTGATCCAGAACGCGACCTTCAACATCATCAAGAACAGCATCGGGTGCGACCGCATCGCGATGGATGTCGAGGTCTCCGACGAGATCCGCAGGCTGAAGGCCCTCAACAACGAGACCATCTACATGTATGACCAGGAGGGCGAGGGCAAGCTGCGTCGATTCGTCTTCCCGATGATGCGCGAGCTCTACCACAAGCTGCTCGACGACCTCGATGCCGGACGCGAGGAATCGCCTATCTTCACCGAGCACATGAACGCCTGGTTCATGTCGACGCGCAACCCCAAATATGCGCAGGAATCGCACGATGACATAGTGGTCGATTACATCGCATCGATGACCGATGACTATTTCATCGAGCTTTATGCACTTCTATTTCCCGACGACCCGAAGAGCCATACCGACTTATACAGGCCGTATTTCCAGTAAATCGGGACAGAATCTCATTCATCCAATAGAATAGCTGCTACATCTTTATTGATTTTCTTCGATATTGCTCGATCTTGGGAGGAATCATGAGTCATGGAGATATGATCACGCTTGCCGTGATGGGCATTTACATCGTCGTGATCCTGATCATCGGATTCTACTTCGCCAGGCGTTCGAACGAGTCTTCCGAGAACTACTTCCTCGGAGGGCGCAAGATCGGCGTCTGGGCAACCGCGCTTTCGGCCGAGGCGTCGGACATGAGCGGATGGCTGCTGATGGGCCTGCCGGGCGTCGCATACTTCTGCGGTGCGTCCGATGCGATGTGGACCGCCATCGGACTGGCCATCGGAACCTACCTCAACTGGCTCTTCGTGGCCAAGAGGCTGCGCAAGTACTCGCAGAAGGCCAACAACGCGATCACCATCCCGAGCTTCTTCGCCAACCGCTTCGGCGACACGAAGGGCATCATCAAGACGATCGCGGCTCTCGTCATCCTCCTCTTCTTCTGCGTCTACGTCGGCAGCTGCTTCGCCACCTGCGGCAAGCTCTTCGCCTCGCTGTTCGACCTGAACTACGGGACGATGATGGTTATCGGCGCGCTGCTCGTCTTCATCTACACCTTCGCCGGCGGATACCTCTCCGTCTGCACCACCGACCTCATCCAGGGCCTGCTGATGATCGTCGCCATCCTCGTGATCTTCATCGGCTCGATCACCGCAGCCGGTGGGGTCGAGAACACCGTGGCCTTCCTCAAGGACATCCCCGGATTCCTCTCCGCAACCTCGATGGCAACGCCTGTCCTCGGCGCCGACGGAGTGACCCAAGTCGTCCAGAACGGCGCTCCGCTCTTCGGCGAGCCCGCTAGCTACGGCTTCATCACCATCATCTCCACGATGTCCTGGGGTCTCGGCTACTTCGGCGTCCCGCAGGTCCTCGTCCGCTTCATGGGCATCGAGAAGCCCGAGAGCATCAAGCGCTCCCGCCGCATCGCGGTCGTCTGGGTCATCATCTCCCTGGCCGCGGCGGTCCTGATCGGTCTCATCGGCCGCGCCATCATCCCGACGACGCTGCTCACCGCATCCAGCGCCGAGACCATCTTCGTCGTCCTCTCCAAGATGATCCTCCCGGCAGTCGTCACCGGCGTCGTCGTCTCCGGAATCTTCGCAGCGACGATGAGCTCCTCCGACTCCTACATGCTGATCGTCGGCAGCTCGATCGCCAACGACCTCTTCAAGGGCGTCATCAAGAAGGACGCCTCCGACCGCACCGTCATGTTCGTCTCCCGCTGCGCTCTCGTCGCGGTGCTGCTCTTCGGAATGTTCATCGCGCGCGACCAGAACTCGAACATCTTCAACATCGTCTCCTATGCATGGGCTGGCTTCGGCGCCGCGTTCGGCCCGGTAATGCTCCTCTCCCTCTTCTGGAAGAGGGCCAACATGGCTGGAGCCATCGGCGGCATGGTCACCGGTGGCGCGACCGTCGTCATCTGGAACGCACTGCAGTCTGCCTACGGCGGAATCTTCAACATCTACGAGCTGCTGCCCGCGTTCCTGCTCGCGCTCATCGTCAATGTGGTCGTCAGCCTGATCACCAAGCCGCCTTCGGATGACGTCGTCGAGCTATTCGAGCACTACATGGATGACGACTACATCGTCGACAACGAGACCTATCCGTACGTGCCCGCAGAGCCCGCCGAGGCCGAAGCTGCCATCGAGGCCGAAGCGCCCGCTGAGGCCGAGGCCATTGCGACAGGCGCATTGGAGGAGTCGCAAGCCTAGCGCTTGCCCCTTCCTGCCCGTCAAAGGCCGCACATGTCACGTAACTCTCAAAGCCGAGGGACCCGCTCCGGCACCATCTGGAGCGGGTCCTTCATCACGCTTACGCTCTCCAACTTCTGCAACCTCTTCTCGCAGCTGATGATCATCACGACGCTGCCGCTCTACTCGAAGGCTCTCGGAGCGTCGGCGACGCTGATCGGCTTCGTCGCCGGCTCCTTCGCGATCACCGCGATCATCTTCGGGCCGCTCGCTTCCCCTGCGTTCGACAGCTTCTCCAAAAAGAAGATCTTCGCGGGATTCATAGCCTTCATCGGCGTGCTCGTCATCTCCTACAGCTTCGTCCACTCGGTGGTCGGGCTGATCGTCATCAGGATGCTGCACGGTTGCGCGATGGGGGTGACGGGCCCTGTTGCGCTCGCGCTGGTCAGCGAGATCCTGCCGCAGGGCAAGGTGGGCATGGGGATCAGCGTCTTCTCGCTCGGACAGGCGCTCGCAGAGGCGCTCGGCCCGGCTGCAGCCATCTTCATCAT
The DNA here is from genome assembly GCA_024698685.1 of bacterium. GTDB lineage: Bacteria > Actinomycetota > Coriobacteriia > Coriobacteriales > CADBOM01 > RGIG5709. Next base: position 27,966 of record JAILQZ010000012.1, on the reverse strand, counting down.
CGGCGCGATCGGCTATCCTGGCACCTTCCGCGTCTGCGCCTGCTTCATGGCGCTCGGCATCATCCTCGCCTTCGCCACCAAGGAGCCTAAGCAGTCGCCGCGCATTCCCTACCGCTTCTCATTCAGCCGCATCATCTCGGCGAGGTCGCTGCCCCCGGCGATCGTCGTCTTCATGCTCTCGGCAGCCAACGCCTGCATCATCTCGTTGCTCGCGATCTACGGCAACCTCCTCGGTGTCGCAGGCATCGGCGCATACTTCACGATAGCCGCGGGAATGCTGCTCGCCACACGGCCGATATACGGCAAGCTGGCCGAGCGCGTGGGCTATCCGAAGATCGTCATCCTGGGGCTATGCTTCTTCATCTGCGCGCTCGTGGTCATCTCGATGTCCACGCAGCTGTGGCACTTCCTCTGCGCTGCAGTGGTCTCCGCGTGCGGCTACGGCGCGTGCCTGCCGCTAATCCAGGCGATGTGCATCCAGAGCGAGACGCGCGATCATAGCGGAACTGCGGGCAACACCTTCTTCCTGCTATTCAACGCCGCGCAATTCGTCGGACCGTTCGCAGCAGGCGCGATAGTCCAGGCCTTCCTCGGCATCGGCACCAGCGAAGCCGGCGCCTACTCCGCGATGTACCTGATCCTCGCGGGCTTCGTCGCAATCTCGCTCATTGTGTTCTTGCTGCTAAGGCGTAAGATTATGGGTAACATCGAAGCGGCGCGAAAAGCCGACGAAGCAGTCAACCCCCTGAGCGAGGGAGATGCCAATGTATAGCCTGAAGACCGAGAGCGCGTTCGATTCGGCCCATTTCCTCACCGACTACGACGGCAAGTGCGAGAACCTCCACGGCCATCGTTGGCGCGTCGTCGCCTACATCGAGGTTGACCAACTGCAGGAAAGCGGCACGATGAAGGACATGGTCGTCGACTTCACCGTATTCAAGCGCGACGTGCGCGCGCTGGCCCTCGAGCTCGACCACACCTTCATCGTCGAGGAGGGTTCGCTCGCACCGGAGACGGTCGCTGCGCTCGAGGGCGAGAGCTTCCGCCTCTACTTCGTCCCCTTCCGCACCACCTCGGAGAACCTCGCGAAGTACTTCTTCGAGCGCCTCGCGGACAAGGGCTATCCCGTCTCGCAGATCGAGATGTACGAGACGCCGAACAACTGCGCAATCTACCGCCCGTAGCGCCCTAGCCGATCTATCCTCGCCGCCATGCCGATTCCGCTTAAGCCGCTGCGCACCGTCGAAGCCGGCACAGTCGCCATCTCCGAATTCGAAGACCGCAAGAGCGTCTTCTACGGCCACGTCGCGCACGTCGAAAGCGAGAGCGAGGCCATCGAGCTGCGGCATTCCGTGATGGAGCAGGTTCCCGAGGCGCGCCACTACGTCTCCGCCTACATCCTGCGCGAGCCCGCACTCGAGCACTACTCCGACGCCAAGGAACCGCACGGCACCGCGGGGCTGCCCGTACTCAACGTCCTCAAGGGGCACGAGCTCGAGGACGTGGTCTGCGTCGTCGCGCGCGTCTTCGGAGGCACGCTGCTGGGCAAGGGCGGGCTCATGCGCGCCTACACGAAGGCCGCCCAGCTGGCGGTTGCCGAGGCGCACATCGTGGTGCGCGTCCCTTGCAACGACATCGAGGTCAGCATCGAATACCCGGCATACGAGCCGCTTCGCGCCCAGCTCGAAGGTTGGGGCGTGCAGGTTCTGGAGACCATCTTCACCGACATCGTCACCCTCGAACTGCGCGTCGCCGCATCCGAGTGCGAGCTCGTCTGCGCGCGGATCCACGAGCTGAGCAACGGCCGCGCGCTGATCGGAGTCGGCGCGGAGAAGCTGGCCTTTCTCGATGCATGAGGCACCGCTCCTCCCCTCCCGTATATATCACGCCATTCCCCTTGCAGTTGGCTTATGATGTACACATAAGCCAAGCTACAGCGCTGCGGCGCAGTTAGGAGCGAAAAATGGACAAAAAGGTTTACGAACTTCTCAACGACCAGATCAACAAGGAGCTCTACTCCGGATACCTCTACCTCTCCTTCGCGGACTACTACGAGATCGAGGGGCTCAAAGGCTTTGCGAACTGGTACACGATCCAGGCGCAGGAGGAGCGTGACCACGCCCTCATCATCCGCAAGTACCTGCTCGACAACGACTGCCCCATCGTCCTCGGCGCAATCGACAAGCCCGACAAGACCTTCACCGACTTCCTCCAGCCCCTCGAGGCGGCTCTGGAGCATGAGCGCTATGTCACGAGCCTCATCAACGACATCTACGCTGCGGCCGAGGCGGCCAACGACTATCGCACCAAGAGCTTCCTCAGCTGGTTTATCGACGAGCAGCTCGAGGAGGAGTCCAACGCGAGCGACATGATCTCGAACATGAAGCTCTTCGGCGGCGACGCCAAGGCCCTCTACGACCTCGACAAGGAGTATGCTGCTCGCGTCTACAGCGCACCCACGGCTCTCGCAGAGGAGTAGCAGTCCGACAACCAGGGCACCAACCTGCAACACAAGGGAGGCACGCCGCTGGGCGTGCCTCCCGCTTCTTCATATGGAGCGCTTAGCGCTCGGCAAGCTTTAGGCCAGCACCTCGTCAGCGCTCTTGAAGGGCAGGTCGGGGAAGGCCTCCTTCACGCCGTCGTAGGTGATGAATCCCTTGTAGACGTTCAGTCCCGCCTTGAGGGCCGGATCCGCCTTGAGGGCCTCCTCGGCTCCCAGGTTGGCGATCTTGAGGGCATAGGGCAGCGTCACGTTGGTCAGCGCCAGGGTGGAGGTGTGGGGCACCGCGCCGGGCATGTTCGCAACGCTATAGCAGACGTATCCGTCCTTGATGAAATACGGATCCGCATGGGTGGTGATGCGGTCGATGAAGGGGATGGCACCGCCCTGGTCGATAGCGACGTCGATCAGAACCGAGCCGGGCTTCATGGTATGGACCATATCGTCCGTCACCAGCTTGGGCGTCTTTCCGCCGGGCACCAGCACCGAGGAGATCACGACGTCCGCTTCCTTGACAGCCTCGGCGATGTTGTAGGAGTTGCTCATGAGGGTCTGGATGCGGCTGCCGAAGATGTCGGTGAGGTAGAGCAGACGGGCCGCAGAGTTGTCCAGCACCGTCACGCGAGCTCCCATGCCAACGGCGATCTTCACTGCGCTGGTTCCAACCACGCCGCCGCCGATGATGACCACATGGCCGCACTTGACGCCGGAAACGCCGCCGAGCAGGATTCCGCTGCCGCCGCAGGTGGCCTCGAGAAGATGCGCGCCAACCTGGACCGCCATGCGACCGGCGATCTCGCTCATGCAGGAGAGCAGAGGCAGGGCTCCGTTGGCAAGCTGCACGGTCTCGTAGGCGATTCCGATGACGCCAGCCTTGAGAAGGGCCTCGGTCTGCTTTCTGTCTGGAGCAAGGTGCAGATACGTGAACAGGATCTGATCCTTATGGAAGAGCTCGTACTCCGACTCCAGCGGCTCCTTGACCTTGATGATCATATCCGAGGCGTCGAACACTTCCTTAGCCGTTGCCAGGATCGTTGCTCCCGCGCTGGCATAGGCCTCATCTGAAAAGCCGCTGGCAACACCAGCTCCGGCCTGGATGAAGACCTCGTGGCCAGCTCCGGCAAACGCATGCGTCATGGCCGGCGTGACACCCACGCGGCATTCCTGCGACTTGATTTCTGTTGGACATCCGATACGCATTTAAGATACCTCCCTGGTTTGCTTTCTTGGCTGGTCCATCGTCTTGGCCAGCCTTACCATTGTCTCACAATCCAGCGGGTCCGTATCCAAAATCTTTGCGATTTCATCCAAGCGAGCAAGGGTGCGCTCGGCCGCGCTTCCGCAACTGCCGAACCCCTCCGAATGCATCTCAAAATAGGATGATTTTTTCCAAGCAAAAGCGCTCATGTGCACCAAAACGCAACCTCACCTGTTATAGAATTGGATTATGTATGCACCGATTGGTCTAGTTTCTGGCGAATCGCAGAGTTTGCAGCGCGTTTCGCAGTATCGAAGATAATGGCTCTGGTGTTTGGGAAGGGAACGAAGGAGGTACTCTATGCAGATCAACAGGTATTGGCTCAAGGTCAACGGCGTCGAGCGCATGATGATCGTCGACCTCGAGAAGGACACCCTCTCCACGGCGCTTCGTCGCCTGGGGTTGACCGGTGTCAAGGTAGGCTGCGGCACCGGCGTGTGCGGCTCCTGCTCGGTCATCCTCAACGGCAAGGTGGTCCGCTCTTGCACCCGCAAGCTCAAGGCTATCCCGGAGTACAGCGAGGTCACGACGATCGAGGGAATCGGAACCCCGCAGCACCTGCATCCGCTGCAGCAGGCATGGATCTTCTGCGGCGCGGTCCAGTGCGGATTCTGCACCCCCGGCTTCATCGTCTCGGCATATCAGCTGCTCCAGGAGAACCCCTCGCCCACGCGTGAGGAGGTGCGCGCCTGGTTCAAGGCCCACCGCAACATCTGCCGCTGCACTGGCTACAAGCAGATCGTCGACGCCGTCATGGAGGCGGCTGCGGTCATGCGCGGCGAGAAGACGATGGACGACATCACCTACAAGGCCCCCGAGGGCGAGTTCTACGGCTCCGCCATCCCGAGGCCCGATGCGCTGGCCAAGGTCACCGGCCTGTGCGACTACGGCGACGACATCGCGCTGAAGATGCCCGAGGAGACCATCTACATCGCGCTCGTCCAGCCTCGCAAGGCGTTCCACGCCAAGGTCCTCTCGATCGACTTCTCCGAGGCCGAGAAGATGCCCGGCTTCATCAAGGGAATCACCGCCGATGACATCAAGGGCACCAACGACCTCACCGTTCCGGTCGGCCATCCGCGCGACAAGCACACCGCGATCAAGCAGCCCATCCTCGCTGGAGACATCATCTATCGCTATGGCGACGTCGTCGCGATGGTCGCGGCCGACACCCACGAGCACGCTCGCGCAGCGGCCGCCAAGGTCACCGTCGAGCTCGAGCAGCTCCCCGAGTACCACAACTACGTCGAGGCCGTCGCCCCCGGCGCGATGCCGATCTTCGGCGACGACCCCAACCAGTTCCTCATCCAGCCGATTCTCAAGGGCGATTACGAGAACATCGATGACATCATCGAGAGCTCCGCTTACTCCGCATCGGGAAGCTTCTCCACCACGCGTGAGCCGCACCTCTCCATCGAAGGCGACGTCATGCAGGCCTACATCGATCCCGATGGCCTGATCACGATCCACGGCAAGAGCCAGAGCATCGGCGAGACCCGCGGAATGATCTCCGCCGGCATCGGCGCGACCCCCGATCAGGTCCGCATCGTTCAGAACCCGGTCGGCGGAACCTTCGGCTGGGGCATGTCCCCCTGCGGATTCGCCCTCGCGGCGGTTGCGACCATCGCCCTCGACGGTCGCCCGATCTCACTGTCGATGAGCTATGAGGAGTTCCAACACTTCAGCGGCAAGCGCGCTCCCTACAACGGCAACTACGCTATCGGCTGCGACGAGAACGGAAAGATCACCGGTCTGCGCTATGACTGCGGAATCGACGCCGGCCCCTACGTCACCTACGCGAACGGCATCCTACAGCGCCTGGCCATCTTCAACGGCTTCCACTATGTGGTCCCGACGATCACCGGCCTCAATCGCTGCGCAACCACCAACCACGCGTACACCATCACCTATCGCGGCTATGGTTGCCCGCAGGCCTACACCGGCAGCGAGTCGATCGTCGACATGCTCGCCCGCAAGGCCGGCATCGACCCGTTCGAGTTCCGCGAGATCAACGTCGCGCACCTCGGCGATGTCCAGACCACCGGCTGCCCGTATCGCGAGATCACCGATGCCGAGCTCCTCGAGCTCATGAAGCCGAAGTACGAGGCCGCGCGCGCTCGCGCCGAGGCCGAGAGCACGCCTGAGAAGAAGCGCGGCGTGGGCATCGCATTCGGCGGCTACACCTGCACTGGCGGCCAGGTCGACGGTTCCGGATGCCGCCTCGAGCTGCGCCCCGATGGCAAGGTCGAGGTCTACAACACCTGGGAGGAGATGGGCCAGGGCGGCCAGGTAGGAAGCCAGATGGTCGTGGCCGAGGCGCTCAAGGACATGGGCATCACCCCGGACAAGGTCGTCATCCGCACCAACGACTCCAAATTCTGCCCCGACTCCGGTCCCGCGGCAGGCTCGCGTTCGCACATCATGAACTCGCATGCCTCCGTCAAGGCGGCAAACGCGATGATGAAGGCCCTCAAGAAGGACGACGGCACCTATCGCACCTATGACGAGTGCGTCGCCGAGGGCATCGACACCGCATACGAGGGCTTCTGGCTCAACTCCGCGATCGAGGGCCTCAGCGAGCTCGATCCCAACACCGGCCAGGGCAACCCGCTGCCGCACTACATGTACGCGCTCTTCATGGCCGAGGTCGAGGTCGAGGTGGCCACGGGCAAGGTCAAGGTCGTTGGATTCACCGCTGCCGTCGATATCGGCAAGGTCGGCAACATCGATGCCGTCCTCGGACAGGGCTTCGGCGGAATCTCGCACTCGATCGGCTTCGCGCTGACCGAGGACTACTCCGATGTCAAGAAGCATAGCAACATGCTTGCCTGCGGAGTTCCCGAGATCACCGACATCCCCGACAACATGGAGATCATGTTCCTCGACCATCATCGCGAGATCGCAGAGTACGGTTCAATCGGATGCTCCGAGATGTTCCAGTCCTCCGACCACGTCGCCGTCCTCAACGCGATCGACGATGCATGCGGCGTCAGGATCTACGAGCTCCCCGCCAAGCCGGAGAAGGTCAAGGCCGGCCTCGACGCCATCGCAGCCGGCGAGCCCGTCCCCGCTCCCGATCCCTACTACATGGGTTCGGAGTTCTGGGATGAGGTCGACGACATCATCGAGAACCCGGTCGAGGGTGGCGGCAAGCCCGCAGTCGTAGTCTAGAGGCGAACGGCGGCAACACCGCTCCATACGCTGGCAAAGCCCAATCGGGCTCGCAATGAAAAAGGCGCTGGTTCCGTTTTGGAGCCAGCGCCTTATAGTTTCACAACAATGAAGATATCGGGCCTTAGCGGCGATTCTAGAGCTTCTCAGCGGCCTTTGCGGCCTCCTCGGCCTCCTTGCGGAGCAGCGCGCGCTTGATCTTTCCGCCAAGCGTCTTCGGCAGCTCGTCGACGAACTCCACGATGCGCGGATACTTGTAGGGAGCCGTGGCCTTCTTGACGTGCGTCTGCAGCTCCTTGACGAGCCCGTCGCTCGGCTCGTAGCCCGCTGCGAGGACGATCGTCGCCTTGACGACGTTGCCTCGAATCGGGTCGGGAGCAGCGGTGACGGCGCACTCGACGACGGCGGGATGCTCGATGAGCGCGCTCTCCACCTCGAACGGACCGATGCGGTAGCCCGAGCACTTGATGACGTCGTCGTTGCGGCCGATGAAGGTGAAGTAGCCGTCGGGATCGCGCCAGGCCATGTCATGCAGGTTGTAGACATCCCCGCCAACCGCCTCAGCGGTCATCTCGGGATTCCTATAGTAGCCGACGAAGAGCCCTGGCGGGTAAGCCTCGCGCAGACGGGTGACGCAGATCGCGCCCTCCTCGCCGTCTTCGCACTCGAAGCCATCGTCGTCGAGCAATTTGATGTTGAGCAGCGGCGAGGGCTTGCCCATCGAGCCGGGCTTCGGCTCGATCCACGGGAAGTTGGCGAGCAGCACCGGCCCCTCGCTCTGGCCGAACCCCTCGCGGATCGTCTTGCCCGTGGCCTCGCGCCACTGCTTCGTGACCTCGGGGTTGAGAGGCTCGCCGGCTGTTGCGAAGTTGACGATCGACGAGAGGTCGTAGGAGGCCACGTCCTCCTGCAGCATGAAGCGGTACATCGTCGGCGGAGCGCAGAAGGTGGTCAGCTTGTAGTCCTGCATCTTCTGGAGGAGCCGAGTCGGGACGAACTTGTCCATGTCGTAGGCGAAGAGCTCAGCGCCGGCGATCCACTGCCCGTAGATCTTGCCCCAGCCGAACTTGGCCCAGCCAGAATCGGAGACGGAAAGATGCAGCTTGTTCTCGCGCACCTGCTGCCAATACTTCGCGGTGATGATGTGGCCCAGCGGATGGGCGAAGCTGTGCATGACCATCTTGGCCATGCCAGTCGTGCCCGAGGTGAAATAGATGAGCATCGTGTCGGAGCTGCAGGTGCGCTGGTCTCCGATGGGACGCTCGAACTCGGGGCTGCCGCCCTCGAGCAGCTCATCATATGAGATCCAGCCCTCCCTGCTGCCGGCCACAATGACCTTGTTGAGCACGCTTGGCACCTCGGGCAAGGCTGCCTCGGTCTGCTCGATGACGTAATCGTCGGCGACGCAGATCATCATCTTGACGTCTGCGGAGGAGGCGCGGTAGACGATGTCCTTCTTCGTCAGCTGCAGCGAGCCGGGGATCAGGATGGCGCCGAGCTTGTGCAGCGCGACGGCGGTGATCCAATACTCCCAGCGACGGCGCAGGATGAGCAGGACGACGTCACCCTTGCCGATGCCGAGCGACCTCAGCGAGTTGGCCATGCGATTCGAGAGCTGCGAGATCTCGGTGAAGGTGAACTCGCGCTCGGCGCCGTGGTCATCGCACCACAGCAGCGCCTTCTTCTCGGGCTCCACGCGCGCCCACTCGTCGATGACGTCGTAGCCGAAGTTGAAGTCCTTAGGCACATCGATCCTGAAGTTCTCGAAGAAGTCCTCGTAGGAATCGAACTCGATGCGCGGGCAATATTTCGACAGGATATGATCCATTTGAATTCTTTCGTTCCTCTGCGAAGGCGGGTGGGCTGGCTAGTCGATCGCCTTCTCGGTGATGATCGTGATGAACTTGGCGGGCTCGTCGCTGCCGCAGCGCTGCCCGTGGGGCATCTGCGGGTTGAAGTAGACGCTGTCGCCTGCGTTGAGGGCGAGCTCGCGGTCGGCCAGCACGAGGACGATCGTCCCTTCGAGCACGTAGTTGAACTCGTGGCCCGCGTGCGAGACGAGCTCGGCATCGGCGTCGTTGGGGTTGATCGTGACGAGAAGCGGCTGGAAGACCTTGTCGGCGAAGCGATCGGCGAGATCTTGGAAGTGATAGCCCGGAAGCCTCTCGACCTCCCTGCCGGTGCCAGCGCGAACGACCTGGTAGGTGTCGAGCTTCGCCGAGATGCCGGTCATCAGCTCCGAGAGGTCGACCTCGCATATTGAGGCGATGTGGAACAGCGTGCTGATGGGCACGTCGTAGCCGGTCTCCTCGTACTTCAAGTAGGTCTCGAGGGGCACCTCCAGCATCTCCGCGAACTCCTCGACCTCATAGCCGCAGGCATCGCGGATCCCGGCGATCCTCATCGCCAGCTGCTTGAACCTCTCCTGCTCGCTGAGTTTCTCCTTCATGATCTCGCCTCCCTTGGTGAGATTCCGATATAGCTGCGGCGCCGCATCTGCATTCTACTGCTAACGCGGCGCCGCAATCCAGTTTCGATTCTGCCGCTACGCTATTGCGCCTGTCCGATCTCGAGCGCCTGCATGTTGTAGCCTACGAGCTCCTGCCTCTTGGCGGATACGCACTTGGGCACTGCAGCCTGGAGCGACTCGGGGGTGACGCAGCCCGACTCCTTGACCAGCTTGCCGATCAGGATGACGTTGGCGAGGCCCTTGAGGCCCGAATCCTGAGCGAGCTGGGTCGCGGGAACGGCGTAGAAGCTGATGTCGTCGCGCTCGGGGCGATCCTCGACCATCGTCGAGTCGATGATGGCGATCCCGCCAGGCTTGACGGTGCCGATGTACTTCAGGAACGACGGGCGATTCATCGCGATGAGGATGTCCGGCTCAAGGACGAGCGGCGAGCCGACGGGCTCGTCGGAGATGACCACGGAGCAGCTTGCGGTGCCGCCGCGCATCTCAGGGCCGTAGGAGGGAAGCCAGCTGACCTCCTTGTTCTCCATGAGGCCGGAATATGCGAGCATCTTGCCGGCGAAAAGCAGTCCCTGGCCGCCGAAGCCGGAGAGGAGAACGCTGGTGGTTGCCATTCTACTCACCACCCTTCTGAGCCGCCTCGAGTTCCGCGCCCTTGTCCTTGTAGACGCCGAGCGGGTAGTACGGAAGCATGTTCTCGCGCAGCCACTGCATGGCCTCGACCGGCTCGAACCCCCAGTTGGTGGGGCAGGAGGAGACCACCTCGATGATCGAGTAGCCGAGCTTTCTCTGCTGGTACTCGATGCCCTTCTTGATGGCAGCCTTGGCCTGGCGAACGTGCGCCGGAGTGTCGACCGTGACGCGCTGCGCGAGCGCGGTGCCGTCGAGCGTGGAGACGAGCTCGCAGATGCGAACCGGGTAGCCGGCGATGTTGGTGTCGCGACCATAGGGGCTGGTCTGCGTGACCTGGCCAGGAAGGCTCGTCGGGGCCATCTGTCCGCCGGTCATGCCGTAGATCGCGTTGTTGATGAAGATGACGGTGATGTTCTCGCCGCGCGTTGCCGAGTGGACGGTCTCCGCCATTCCGATCGACGCGAGGTCGCCATCGCCCTGATAGGAGAAGACGAAGGTGTCCGGCAGGACGCGCTTGACGCCAGTGGCAACCGCCGGAGCGCGGCCATGTGCGGCCTCGATCATGTCGCAGTTGAAGAAGTTGTACATCGTGACCGAGCAACCGACGGGGCAGATGATGACCGAATCTCCCTCGATTCCCATCTCGTCGATAAGCTCAGCGAGTATGCGGTTGACGATGCCATGCCCGCAACCCGGGCAATAGCTGAAGTTCACATCGGTAAGGCAATGCGGCCTTTGGACCTTGAGCTCCTCTGCCATCCTACTCGCCCCCTTTCATCTTGCTCTTGTACGGAACGACGTTGAAGGTCTCCCCCGCCGCGGACTTCTCGATGCATGCGAGAACCTCGTCGGGCGTCGGGATGATTCCGCCGGTATGGCCAAAGAAGTTGACCGGCTTGCTGTCGTGGATCGAAAGGCGAACGTCATCGATCATCTGGCCCATCGACATCTCGACGCAGAGGAACGAGCTGGCGGTCTCGGCGAGCTCGGTGAGAATCTTCTCGGGGAAGGGCCAGAGGGTGATCGGCCTGAGGAGGCCGGCCTTGATGCCCTTGGCACGGGCGGCGTTGACGGCGTTGCGGGCAACGCGCGCGGTGGCTCCGTAGGCCACGACCACGATGTCGGCGTCCTCGGTGAGGTACGCGTCATAGCGTTGCTCGTTCTCCTTGACCTTGTTGTAGCGCTCCTGACGCTCGACGATCGTGTCCTCGAGCTCCTGCGGGTCGAGGTAGAGCGAGTTGGTGACGTTGTGCTTGCGCGCCATCTTGGTGCCGGTGGTCGCCCAAGGCTTGTCGGTGGGGGCGTCCTTCGGCTCGGGAAGAACGACCGGCTCCATCATCTGGCCGAGCATGCCGTCGGAGAGGATGAGCACCGGGGTGCGATACTCGTCGGCCTTGTCGAATGCCGCGTACACGTAGTCGGCCATCTCCTGAACGGTGGAGGGGGCGTAGACGATGAGGAACGCGTCGCCATGGCCGAGCCCGCGCGTGGCCTGGTAGTAGTCGGCCTGCGAGGGCTGGATGCCGCCGAGGCCCGGGCCGCCGCGCATGACGTTGATGATGACGCAGGGCATGTCGGCGCCGCACATGTAGGAGATGCCCTCGCTCTTGAGGCTGATGCCCGGCGAGGACGAGGAGGTCATGACGCGAGCGCCTGCGGAGGCCGCGCCGTAGACCATGTTGATTGCTGCAACCTCGGACTCGGCCTGCAGGAAGAGTCCGCCGACCTTCGGCATCGTCTTCGAGAGGTATGCGGAGACCTCGGTCTGGGGGGTGATCGGGTAGCCGAAGAAGAACCTGCAGCCCGCGCGGACGGCGGACTCGGCGAGTGCCTCGTTACCCTTCATCAGCACCTTGTCCTTATTCTGCACCATCTCGTCACCTCACTACCTGAATCGCGATGTCCGGGCACATCGTCATGCAGCTCATGCAACCGACGCACTGCGACTCGTCGATGCACCTTACGGGATGGTAGCCCTTCTCGCTGATGACGGAAGCGTCGAGCTCGAGGATCTTCTTCGGGCACACGCTGACGCATAGCCCGCATCCCTTGCAGTACTTGCTATCAACCACAATCCTGATCATGATAGCCTCTCTTCCTGTTTCCAATTTCCTACGCATGCGTTGCATATAATTCACACCGTATGCAGCGCATGAAATGCCTTGGTTGGTGCGATGCACATAATCCGTTATTTTTGCACAGTGCAGCTGAATTTTGAGCGTGCCATAAGTTGTTTAACGCACGTGTTCACGCAAGCGGTTCGCTGCACGCCCTTCGGGCGCGGATTCCCGCGTTTGAGCGGCGCTTTCGAAGGAGTATCATATAGCCGTGGCGCACTTTTGCGGCGCGCGTTGGATTGCGAAAGGATGTGCAGATGACCAGCACTATGGACGAACTCTTCGGCGAGATCGGGCGCGACCTCTTCCTCTCTGGAGCTGTAACGAGCCACGGCGGCAACCTCTCCATGTGCGACGGGGAGAGCATCTGGATCACGCGAACGGGATCGCAGCTCGGAAGGCTCGGCGCCGGTGACGTGATCTGCACAGGGCTCGACGAGGACCCGCGCGATGCGGATTGCTCGAGCGAGCTGATCGTCCACCGCGCCATCTACCGCGCGATGGCCCGCAGATGCGCGGCTGCCGACGAGGAGTTCGGCCAGCGCGCGATCGTCCATGCGCACACCGCCTACACCACCCTGCTCTCGCTCTATTCCGACGAGATCGCCTCTGTCGACTCCGAGTGCAAGTACCTGCTGCCCGAGCCCACGCCCGTCATCACGGCCAAGCAGACCATCGGCAGCCCCGAAGTCGCGCAGAAGATGGCCGATCTCGTGGAGGCAGGGCGCAATATCGCGGTCATCCGCAACCACGGGCCATTCTGCATCGCCAAGAGCCTCGGCAGCGCTCTCCAGCTCATCTCCTCGCTGGAGCATTCCTGCAAGATGGCCACGTTGATCGAGCAGAAGGAAGCCGCGCGCAAGATCCTGGAGGGATAGCTTGCCGGAGCATAGGCTTAAAGCACTGGGGGCGCCTGGCGGGCGCCCCTTATCTTGCAGGGCTAGCTGTTAGAGACCGCATCCTCGATGGCGTTGGCGAGGGCCTCGATGTGCTGCGGGGATTCGTTCAGGGCGCTCACATAGGTGAACTCGACTTCACGCGCAGCGGGTTTCGCGGCGCGCAGCTCCTCGACAACGCGCGGAATCTCCACGAGCGTCTCGATGCAATCCGCCACGAAGCCGGGGAAGGCGATTGCGACGTTCTTGGCGCCGGCATCGACCCATCTGGCAAGAACGGACTCGACTGAGGGCTTTAGCCACTTGCGGGTGTCGAATCGCGACTGGTAGCCTATGGCGCAATCGTCGCTCGCGATACCGAGCCGAGAGGCTATCGCCTTGGTGACGGGTTCGATCTGGTCGCAATAGGGATCGCCCGCCTCGATGTCCGCGACGAGCGTCGAGTGGAACGAGAAGAGCAGCTTCGACCCCGGCTCGTAGTTCCATTGCCTCTCTATCAGCTCGACCATGCCATCGATATAGGGACGTTGGTCGGAATACGAGGGGATTTCGATGAGCTCGGGCTTCCAACCGCCCTTGGCTGCTTTGGCAAGCTCATCGCGAACCTTCTTCAGGCACGTGCCGACGGTTGCCCTGGTCTCCTGGGGAAAAAGCGGCAGGGCGACGATGGTGCCGCAGCCCGCGCTCTCGAGCTGCGAAAGCGCCTTCCCAACGCTCATCGAACCGTAGCGCATTGCTAGTCCAACCTCGAAATCTCCCCCATTGAAGCCGCGCTTTGCAAGCTCTTCGGCGAGCAGATCGCGCTGCGCTTGGGATGTGAGGGTGAAGGGAGAGCCGTTCTCGGTCCAGATCTTCCGATAGCTCGCTATCGTTTTCTTGGGGCGTCGCGGTAGGATGAAGAGATTGAGGATGGGGCGCCAGATCGGGCGCGGCACCGAGATGATCATCGGATCCATGAGAAACTCGGCAAGATACCTCTGAATGGCCTCGATGCTGGGGTCATCGGGAGTGCCGGTGTTGATGATCAGTATGCCGATCTTGCCATGCTTCTTGCTGTCCATGCTGCATATGGTATTTCAAAGCAAGGCCGCCAGCGAGGGCGGCCTTGATGGATAGTTGGCCATTTGGCGTTGAATTGCACTTGGCAACTATCCCGAACCACAAATGCACATGCGTGCAAAAACCGGACCCATCATGCAAATACGCGGATGAGCCCGGCTCGCTGCTGCTTGTTGCCGATGGCGTTGCTGGCAGCCTAGATGACCTTGTCGATGTCGGCGGCGATCGTGTTGAAGCTGATCAGCGGCTCGTAGCGGCCGACGAAGTTGCCGTCGCGATCATAGAGGAACTTGGTGAAGTTCCACTTGATGTTCCCGTTGTTCTTCCAGTCGGGATCCATCATCTCCGCAACCTGCTCCATCTGCTTGGCAACGGGCTCGTTCTGCGGCACGTCGGTGAACTTCTCGAACTTGGTGGTCGAGGTGATGTAGGCCCACAGGGGATCTGCGGTGAGGCCGTTGACGTCGACCTTCTTGAACTGCGGGAAGGTCACGCCGAACTTGCAGGTGCAGAACTCGTGGATCTCATCGTCGCTGCCCGGCGCCTGCTGGCCGAACTGGTTGCACGGGAAGTCGAGTATCTCGAAGCCCTTGTCGTTGTACCTCTCGTAGAGCTGCTGGAGTATCTCGTACTGCGGGGTGAATCCGCAGCCCGTGGCGGTGTTCATGATCAGGACGACCTTGCCCTTGTAATCGGCGAGCGAAACATCGCTTCCGTCTTGCGCTTTGACCGTGTAGTCGTAGATGCCCATAATTCACTCCTTCATGCGAAAAACCATGGCTAGAACAATATACCACGCTTGAATTCAAAGAGAGGGGCTGGCTCTCGATGCCCCCTGCTCCCTCAAAGAGAAAGCGCCGCCTCTCGGCAGCGCTGCATGAGCTTGGTGCCCGGGGTGGGAGTCGAACCCACACACCACGAAGGTAGAGGTTTTTGAGACCTCCGCGTCTGCCATTCCGCCACCCGGGCTTCGCGGTATTAGCAGTATAGCGCAGTTGCTCGATGCCCGCGCATCCAACTCGGCGAGTTTTCAGGGCTATAATCAGCAGGGTGGGCGCACGAGCTTGGGAGAGGGTTTCCCGCGTTGGCCCCGAGTGCCTATGCGGATTGGCAAGGAGCGCAGGACGGACAGAATGCCAGGCAGTGCAAGCGACATAGTGATGCTTGAAAACGACAGGATGCTCAACCTGCTGAGCATGTACCTCAACGACGCACCTCAAAGCCTTGGCGCGGAGGACATCGAGCCGCTGCTCGAGTTCGGCATCACGAAGGAGGAGGCTTTCTCGCTGGCGCTGGCGGGGCTGCTCGGACTCGATGTCGCCGACAAGCCCGCCGACGCGGAGTTCTACGCGAACTACTTCCCGCAGATGATCCATCAGCTCGATGCGAGCGAATTCCGCAGCGACCCCTACTTCGCCAACATCGCGCTTCCTCAGGTGCAGCGCGGCACCGGGCGCTTCGAGATGCTTCGGCTGGAGCCCTACGAGGGGGTTGTCTGCGATGATATGGTCTGCACCGAGGAGGGGCGCGTCATCGCGCAGATCGGCTTCTTCGACGAGCCCTTCGAATTCCCGGGCATCCTCGAGAACGGGAGGATATGGATGACGCTGGCGCCCAACGAGATCGCCTCGCAGCGCAGCGCTATCGCTGCAGCGCGGGGACGCGTCGTGACCTTCGGACTTGGGCTGGGGTATTTCGCCTACATGGCCGCGCACAAACCCGAGGTGGAAAGCGTTACCGTCGTCGAGATCAACCGCGACATAATCGCGCTCTTCGAGGAACACATCCTCCCGCAGTTCGAAGAGCGCGAGAAGATCCGCGTCATCTGCGCTGATGCCTTCGAGTTCGCCGAGCACGTGCTGCCGGGGCTCGCGGCCGACTTCGCCTACACCGACCTCTGGCATGACGTCGGCGACGGAATCGACCTCTACCTGCGCATGAAGGAACTTGAGCGGTTCTCGCCGAACACGGAATTCGCGTATTGGATCGAGCCTACGATGCTATGTTACCTGTAACCGTTTTTGGCTATGAAGGAGGCTTCGATGGGATTCTTGGACGAGCTTGAGAGCGGAATCGCGCTGATCACCGGGCATTATGGCTGCGGCAAGACCAACCTGTCGATCAATCTGGCGCTCGAGCTCGCGCGCGACGGCAAGCGCGTCATGCTCGTCGACCTCGACATCGTCAACCCCTATTTCAGGGCCTCCGACTCCACCAAGCTGCTAGAGGATGCGGGTGTCGAGGTGGTCGCGCCGAACTTCGCGGGCACGACGCTGGACAACCCCGCGCTGAGCCCCGCGATCATGAACGCGATCGAACGCGGAGCCGCCGGAGACTGCATCGCGCTGATCGACGTTGGCGGCGATCCCGATGGCGCTAGCGCCCTCGGCCGCTTCAGCAAGCGCATCGCCGCGAACGACTACCGCCTCATCTACGTCATCAACCAGCGCAGGCTGCAGACGCGCAGCGTCAGCGAGACCGTCGAGCTGCTGCGCGAGATCGAGCAGATCAGCCGCCTGCGCGCCACCGACATCGCAGCCAACACGCACCTTGGGGTGGACACAACCGCCAGCATCGTCTTCGACGCGATCCCCTTCGCCGCCGAAGTGGCTCACGAGTGCGGACTGCCGCTGGCCTTCGTGACGGCGACCAGCTCCGTCGCCGAGGAGGTCAAGGCGCTGATGGACGAGGGGCTTTCGCTCGATGGCGACGACGAGGACCCCCTCGATGACCTCGAGATCCTCCCTGTCGATATCTACGTGAAGACTCCCTGGATGTAGGCTGTCTTGGAGTCATCGCGCCCTTTCGCGCTGCCGCTTCCCTACTCCTCTGCGGGTTTCGGGAACATCAGGTTCATGTCGATGTTCTTCGTGTTGCCCTCGATCTGGCCATCGCTGCAATACTGCCACATCGCGAACATATGCGACGGCTTTGGCACGTCGGAATACTCGGCCAGCCAGAGGTCGTAGGCGTTGCAGATCGTCTCGAGGTCGTATTTCCCATCGAGCCACTTCTCGTTGCCGTAGATGATCGGCGCGTAGCCGCGCTCCTCGACCCTCTTGCAGAACGCCATCGCGATGTCGGTGCGCTCTTGCGTGCTCAGGTGATCGATGCGCTCGTCGCTCACGCCGTTCTCCTCCATGTCGAAGGCTATCGGGAAGTCGTGCGATAGCTTGTGCGAGTCGGCGAAGTCGCACGCGAAGTCCGCCTCCTCGATCGCCTCCTCCACGGTGATCGCCTGAGAGAAGAAGTAGATCGCAACCGTGATGCCGTTGGCCCGCGCGCCGTTGTAGTACAGGCCAGCCAGCGGGTCTATGTGGATCTCGCCGGCCGTGTAGCCGCGCCAACCGCACCGGATGTACGCGAAGTCCACGCCTGCCTCCGCCAGAGCTGGCCAGTTGACGTACTGGTTGTGGTGGGAGACGTCGACGCCGAGCAGAGCCTCGTTGCCGTTCTCGTCGGTGTAGGAGCGGATCGTGCCCGTCCCCTCGAGCCGACTCCAGTCGTAGCTGTGCTGCGGCACGTTGTTGCGCGGCCAGAGGATATAGGCGGCAACGGCGCAGACGATGACTATCGCCGCTATGATGATGGCCTTGCGCATCGTTGCCTCCCCTTATGGAAGGAGCCGCCCATGCAGAACGGCTCCCCTCCTTGCTGTCTGAAAGCTCGGCTACTTGGCGAGCTTCTCGAAATCCGCGACGCCATCGAACGCGCTCACGAAGCTGTTGAGCAGCCTTAGCCTGTTCGCCTTGATCGCCTCGTCCTTGTCCATGACCATCACGCCGTCGAAGAAAGCATCGATCGGAGCGCGAAGGCCAGCCAGCGCGCTGATCGCCGCAGGGTAGTCCCCACTTGCAAGAGCAGCCTCGATGCTAGCCTTGGCGCTGGAGATCGCCGCGATGAGCGCCTTCTCCTCGCTTCCGGCGAGCGACTCGTCGAACTCGGTTCCGAGCGCCTTGTCGCGCAGGTTGTTCGCGCGCTTGTAGGCGATGGCGAGGTCGGCGAAGAGCTCCTCGTCCTGATGGCGCGCCTGGGTGAGGGTCTCGCAGCGCGCGATGACGACGGTGGGCTCGATGATGTCGATCGCGAGGACCGCGTTGATGGCCTCGGTGTCGAAGCCCTGGTCCTTGGCGATGGTGGCGAGCCTGCCCGCAAAGAACTCGCGGATCTGGGCGCTGACCGCGACGCGATCGAATTCGATGCCCGCATAGCCGTCTAGCGCGGCCTCTATGGCCTCGCCGAGGTTGACATCGATGCCGCTCTGCAGAATCGCGATGATGCCGATGGCGCTGCGCCTGAGGGCGAAGGGGTCCTTCGAGCCCGTTGGGGGCTGGCCGATGGCGAAGAGCCCGGCGATGGTGTCGAGCTTGTCTGCGAGGGCGACAAACCTGCCCTCATCGTTGTCGGGAATCGCGTCGCCGGCGAACTTCGGGCGATAGTGCTGCTCGATCGCGATGGCGACTTCCTCGGGCTCATGCGAGGCGCGCGCGTAGTAGCCGCCCATGATACCCTGCTGCGAGGTGAACTCGACAACCGCGTTGGTGACGAGGTCTGCCTTTGCGAGAAGGGCCGCGCGCTCCGTGCGCTCGACGGTAGCCTCATCGGCTCCACTGCGCCTGGCGAGCGTGCCGGCGAGGGCGACGATGCGGCTGACCTTGTCGCGCATCGTGCCGAGCTTCTCCTGGAAGACCTGCTCGGCAAGGCCGTCGACGTAGTGCTCGAGCGGGTGCTTGAGGTCTTCGTGATAGAAGAACGCGGCATCGGCGAGGCGGGCGCGAACGACGCGCTCGTTGCCCTCCACGATGGTCTCGCTGCGCTTCGGGCTGCCGTTGCTCACGAGCAGGAACTTGCAGGAGAGATCGCCTGCCTTGCTGTAGAGCGGGAAGTATCTCTGGTGCGAGAGCATCGCGTCGGTGATGATCTCGGAGGGCACGTTGAGGAACTCCTCGTCGAAGTGGCCGACGAGGACCGTCGGAAACTCGACCAGGTTGTTGACCTCGAGGAAGATCGTCGGCGGAACCTCGGCCACGAGACCGGTCTCCTCCTCGATTCTGGCGATCTGCGCGCGTATGTCGGCGGCGCGGGCGTTCTGGTCGTAGGCTACGTAGGCGTTGGTGAGCGCGGGCAGCAGTTCGGAGGCCTCGGCGAGCTCGATCGGCTCGGGGGCGAGGAAGCGGTGGCCATAGCTCACGCGGCCGGACTTGAGGTTGGCGAACTCGAACTCCACGACATCGGAGCCGTAGAGCGCGACGAGCCAGCGAATCGGCCTGGAGAAGTGCGCCTGGCAGGTGCCCCAGCGCTGCGACTTCTTCCAATAGATGCCGCCGATGAGGCCAGGCAGAACCTCGCCGAGAATCTCCGTGGCGCTCTGCGAGGGAACGCTCACCTTGGCGTAGATGTACTCGACATCGCCCTCCTTCTCGCGCACGAGGTCCTCGACAGCAACGCCCTTGCCGCGAGCGAAGCCCAAGGCGGCCTTGGTGGGCGCGCCATCGGCATCGAATGCGCGGTCGGCAGAGGGTCCGCGGAAGACCTGCT
Organism: bacterium; assembly: GCA_024698685.1. Taxonomy (GTDB): domain Bacteria; phylum Actinomycetota; class Coriobacteriia; order Coriobacteriales; family CADBOM01; genus RGIG5709. Next base: position 8,324 of record JAILQZ010000012.1, on the reverse strand, counting down.
CGAGCGGAGTGGACTCCGACGCCACGTCCTCGACCTCGAGGATGATGCGGCGCGGGGTGGAGTAGGTGGAGACCTTGCCATGCTCGAGGCGCTTCTCGTCGAGCGCCTTCGCTGCCAGCTCGGCCAACTGCTTGGTTGCGTTGCTAAGCGGCTCGGCGGGAATCTCCTCGGTGCCGATCTCCATGATCAGAAGCTTGGTATCCTGGCTCATTTCGCACCGCCTTTCCCGTCGGCGTTGGAGCTTGCAGCGGCATCGCCCAGCCCTTCGTCGTCCTTGATTCCGCACACGTTCTCCAGGTAGGAGAGGCAGCAGGCCTTGGCTATCGTGCGCACGCGCAGGATGTAGCCCATGCGCTCGGTGGTCGAGATCGCGCCGCGCGCGTCGAGAAGGTTGAATGCGTGCGAGCACTTGAGCACGCAGTCGTAGGCGGGCAGGGGAAGATTGGCCTCGAGGAGCCTGTTGCACTCCGCCTCGTAGTTGTTGAAGTTTCCGAGCTGCAGGTTGACGTCGGCGTATTCGAAGTTGAATGCCGAGAACTCGCGCTCGTTCTCGAGGAAGACGTCGCCGTAGGTGAAGGTGTTGCCCTCCGCATCTACGGACCAGACGAGGTCGTAGACCGAGTTGACGCCTTGGATGTACATCGCGAGACGCTCGAGACCGTAGGTGATCTCGGCGGGCACGGGATTGCACTCGATGCCGCCCACCTGCTGGAAGTAGGTGAACTGCGTGACCTCCATGCCGTTGAGCCAAACCTCCCAGCCGAGGCCCCAGGCGCCAAGCGTCGGCGACTCCCAGTCGTCCTCGACGAAGCGGACGTCATGCTCCTTCGGCTCGATGCCGATGGCGCGCAGCGAATCGAGGTAGAGCTCCTGGACATCATCGGGCGAGGGCTTGAGGAGCACCTGGAACTGGTAGTAGTGCTGCAGTCTGTTCGGATTCTCGCCGTAGCGACCGTCGGTAGGACGACGAGAGGGCTGCACATATGCGGCCTTCCACGTGTCCGGACCGAGCGAGCGCAGCGTCGTTGCCGTGTGGAACGTGCCGGCGCCGACCTCCATGTCATAGGGCTGCAGGACTATGCAGCCGTAATCCGCCCAATACCTCTGCAGGGCCAGGATGATGTCTTGAAACGTTGTCACTTCTCTTCCCTTCGCTTCCCGCGGCGCGCCGACGCAACGCCGCACTAGCCTACATCGTTCCGAATCTGTTAAAGGGCCAGAACCGGAAGAAGACGATTCCGGTAATCGAGTCCTCCCTGATAGGCCCAAAGTATCTGCTGTCGGACGAATTCGTCCTGTTGTCACCCATCACCCACACGTGGCCCTCCGGCACCTTGTAGGGGTAGTAGATCGAGACGCTCGGATGGTTGTCGAGCTCGTACGTGGGCTTGCCGTGGACGTAGTCCTCCTCCTGAAGGAAGCCGTTCACGTAGAGGCTGCCGTCGTGGACGTCGACGACATCGCCACCCTTGGCGATGACGCGCTTGACCAGCGTCATCGAGCTGTCGGTCGGGCTGTCGAACGTGATGATGTCGCCAACCTCTGCCTCGCCCTTGTAGAGCGTGACCCGCTGCGAGAGGATCCTGTCGCCCTCCTCGATCGTGGGGTTCATCGAGCCCGAAGGCACCTGATACGCCTCGCAGACGAAGGTGCGGATGAGGATGGAGAGCGCGAACGCGGCGACGAGGATGATGATGAGCTCCACCAGCCCGCGTACCGCCTTGCTTGCCGTCTTCAAGATCATCAGTCCGCGCCTCTTCCCTTCCAAGGCTCGTTTGCAGAACAACTAATTGATTCTATCGCATGATGTCTCGCAGGAACGCGGCGGCTAGCGGCGCATTCGCCCAATCCATTGGATGGGCTTGACGGGCGGTGAGGCTGCGGTTGCGTGACGGCGCGCTCGCGCTGCAGATTCTTAGCCCAGCATGCCGAAGGGATCGTCGACAAGGCGCCTGGCGTACTCGCGCTCCTCGTCGGTGAGATTGGCGTACTCTAGCATCTCGGGGCGCAGCGCGGCGGTCTTCTCGATGGCCTTTTGGCGCCTCCAAGCATCGACCTTGGCATGATCGCCTGAAAGCAGGATCTCAGGCACGTCGAGGCCGCGGTAGGATGCCGGCCTGGTGTATTGCGGGTATTCGAGCAGCCCGTCGGAGAAGGACTCGAGCTGGCTCGACATATCGTCGCCGAGGACGCCTGGAATCAGGCGCGTGACCGCGTCGGCGATGATCATCGCTGGAAGCTCGCCGCCCGTGAGGACGAAGTCGCCGACGGAGATGCACCTATCAGCCAGCGTCAGCGCGCGCTCATCGAAGCCCTCGTAGTGGCCGCAGACGATGAGGAGGCGCTCCTCGTGCGAGAGCTCCTCGGCTATCGACTGGTTGAAAGGTTCGCCAGTGGGTGTGGTGAAGATGACGAGCGCAGGCTCCTCGGCGAGCAGCTCGTCGAGCGCCTCGAATATCGGCTCGACCTTCATCAGCAGGCCGGGTCCGCCGCCGTAGGGCGCGTCGTCGGTGGTGCGATGGACATCGTGGGTCCAGTCGCGCAGGTCGTGGGAGGCGAATTCGAGCAGGTCCTTGTCCTGTGCGCGTCTCATGATCGACTCGTGCATGACGGAGTCGAACGTGTGTGGGAAAACAGATAGCGTCTCGATCCTCATGATACTTCCTTCCCTCCGGGGCAGCGCTTCGCGGCAAGCCTCCCTCGACTTCACACGGGTGCCGGAACCTTCCTCCCCTATCCGTTGAGCGTTAGCAGGTCGTGCGGCAGGTCGACCGCGATCGCCTCGTCGTCAATGCCCTTGACGAACTCATCGACGAAGGGAATCAGCAGTTCGCGGCCGCCCTCGCCCTCTGGGCGCTGCACCACGAGCGTGGCCTGCTCGGAGCTGAGAAGCACCTCGACGACTTCGCCGAGATAGCCCTCGGCACTATCGATGACGGAGAGGCCGATCAGGTCGTACGCCTCGTCGCCCTCCTCCTCGAAGTCGCCGAGCTCATCGCATGGGACGAGGCAGGTGCGCCCGACGAGCGAGAAGGCATCGGTGTCGCTGTTGGAGCCCGAGAGCTTGACGACCCAGGTGTTGCCGCGGAGCTCAGCGCTCTCCACCGTGCAGTGGTTGATGCCGTCGAGGATTGGCGGGGTGAGGTGCACCGTCATGCCCTCGGGCAGCAGAAAAGGAAGGCCGCCGATCGGTTCGATCGCGACCTCCCCTGCTTTGCCGATCTTCTTGGTTACCTTGGCTATGTTCCGATAGCTGTTGGCCACGGGTTCCCTTATCCGAGAACCTCGACCTCGACCGAATCGTCTGTGGTTGCGCGCGCAAGCGTGCGGATGGCCTTGATGATGCGGCCCTGGCGGCCGATAACCTTGCCGGTCTCCTCCTGCGCCACCGTGACCTCGATGACGATGCCCGAATGCTCCTCCTTGGTCACGACAGAGACGCTGTCCTGGTCGTCGACGAGCGAGCGGACCAGCATCTCGACGAGTCCAGAGGCTTGCTGTGGGTTCTTAGGCATTTGAAATCCCTCTGCTTACTGGCTTGCTGCGGAAGCGAAAGCGGCCCGCAGGCTACTCGGCATCTGCAGCTGCAGCCTCGGCGGCCTTCTTGGCTGCCTTCTTGGAGAGCTTGCCCTCGGTGGACTTGAGAGTGGGGCCACCGGCGCGGGCGATCTCGATGAGGCGAGCGACTGCATCGGTGGGCTGGGCACCCTTGGCGATCCACTCGTCGATGGTCTCGAGGTCGAGCTTGACGAGCTTGGGGTTGGTGTTGGGGTTGTACCTGCCAACCTCGCAGATGGCGCGGCCATCGCGACGGGCGCGGCCGTCGATGACGACGACGCGATAATACGGATACTTCTTTGCGCCATGACGGGCAAGGCGAATCTTTACTGCCAAAGCTATCTCCTTCAATTTCTTCTTGCTTATTGGGCTGGCTTGGGCTTCGATTCTCTTTTCGCCGCACTGCCAGCACGTAGACGATGATTTTACTGCATCTGGCTTTTTCGGCAACGAGGGAATTCAACGAGAGGCGCTTGAATCGTTATTTGCGGTTGAAATATTCGGCGGTTTGTCGCAATCAGCTCGCAAGAATCGCTAAAAATGCCCCTTTTTGGGCTGGTTTCGCGTCAAAAAGGTTCGCTTGCCTTGGGTTTTTGCCACTCACACCAGCTTCGTCGCCATCATGGAAAGGGACTTGGTGCATAATTTGATATTCAGCGCGCCTATCGCGTTGCTGCATAGCAGTTTTACAACGAAGGTGTTGTAACGATATAGCACATTTGGAAGGAACGAAGACGTGGCAAACATCAAGAGTCAGAAGAAGCGCAACCGCACGAACGAGATCGCACGCATGCGCAACAGGGCCATCAAGTCGGAGCTCAAGACCGCTACCCGCAGGGTCAAGGACGCCGTAGCTGCCGAGGACGCAGAAACTGCGCTCGAGGCTGCTCTCAAGGCTTGCAGGCTTCTCGACAAGGCGGCCTCCAAGGGCGTCATCCACAAGAACCAGGCTGCCAACCGCAAGTCTGGAATCATGAAGCTCGCCAACACCATCCAGTAGGCGAGGTTTGCGCTGGGGCGCTGCGGCGCCCTAGGCGCGCTATAGGTTCGAAGGCGCGGCGCAAAGGGCGCGCGCCGAGCAAGAAGGGCTACTAGAAGAAAGGGCTGTTGTGGACGATTTCAGTCACAGTCATTAGCCCCTTAGGTCTCCTCTAGAGGTGGCTGGGGCATCAGCGGAGGCGGCGATGCCGGGTTCATCGCTCCCCTGCCATCTGTGAACGCAATTGAAGAGGAGACTCATCATGCTTTATCTATCCCAACTCCTGGGAATATCGGTGCTGGATGCAACCGGCGAGGAAATCGGCAAGGTTAGCGATCTGGCCATCTCGACCGGCGAGGTTTTTCCGAGAATCACATCAGTGGCATTCCTTGGGCCTGCCAAGACTCCTTTCATGGTGTCTTGGCGCAAGTACGTCGATGAGTTCGACGGCGAGAGAATCAAGCTCAACTTGGAGAGCCACAACATCCGCTTCAGCTATCTGCAGCCAGACGAGCTGTTGCTCGCGCGCGACCTTCTCAACAAGCAGATCGTCGATACGCAAGGGCTCAAGGTCGTTCGCGTCAACGACCTCAAGCTCTCGCAGTCCGGCAACATCCTGAGACTGCTAGGCGCCGAGACCGGCGTTCTGGGCATCCTGCGAGGCCTGCATCCGATCATCGAGAAGGCGGTCGTGGGCATCTCCAAGCTCTTCCGCCATCCGCTCAAGGAGCAGATCATCGCGTGGAACTACATGGACCTGGTCGACCGCGACCTCTCGCAGGTCAAGCTCTCGGTGACGCACAAGCGCCTGCATGAGCTGCACCCCGCCGACATCGCGGACATCCTCGAGCAGCTCGACCCGCAGCAGCGTGCGCGCGTCTTCGAGCACCTCGACAGCCAGAACGCAGCCGACACGGTCGCAGAGCTCGAGGACGAGTTCCAGAGCGACCTCATCGAGGACATGTCGGAGCATCGAGCTTCAGAGCTCCTCGCCCAGATGGATCCAGATGACGCGGCAGACATCCTCGGCGACCTCCCCTACGAGAAGGCGGAGGCCCTGCTGTGGCTGATGGGAGTGCAGGACCAGCGCAGGATCCGCGCGCTTCTCGGCTACAAGGAGAAGAGCGCCGGCGGAATCATGACCACTGAGTTCATCACCGCCTCCGAGGCCACCACCGTCGAAGAGGCCATCGCCAAGGTGCGCGACCTCGGCAGGGAGTACGAGTCGGTGCACTACATCTACCTGGTAGACTCGCTTTCGCGACTCTGCGGCGCGGTTTCTCTGCGCGAGCTCGTGCTGGCCGACCAGGACACGCCCCTCGGTGACATCAGCACCAACGAGATTGTGAGCGTATCCCCCGAGGTCGACCAGGAGGAAGTCGCAGAGATGATCCAGAAGTATGACCTCCTCGCGATTCCCGTCGTCGATGACGGGAAGATGCTCGGCATCGTCACGATCGACGACGCGATCGACGTCATGGAGGAGGAGTACGATGAGGACCTGATGTTCGCGGGCGCGGGCAAGACCCAGCCCAACGAGGGCCTTCGCGCTGCGATTCCCTGGTTCCTCCGCAGGATGATGTGGGTCATCGTCTGGGCGATTGTCGCCGGCGGAGCCTTCCTCATGGGAGCGTTCGACTCCATCGCGGAGCAGATCCTCGTCATGCCGATCTCGCTGATAATCGCCGACGTCGTCGGCTCGCTCTCGCTCAACCTGCTGATCGATATCGACGAGGGCCAGAGCGCTGGGATCGGGCGGCTGTTCGGCAGGAACATCGTCATCGCGCTGGTTGTGACCGCCGTAATCGGCCTTCTGGCAGCGGCGATCCTCGGCATCGCGGGCGACCGCTTCAGCGCCGAATACGCGCTTGGCATCGCAACCTTCGCCAACCTGGCTCTCCCGCTCATGATCTGCGTCTTCGTCACCATCGTGCTCGGAACGCTCTTCTCCGCCATCGGGCTGGTGCTGCACCGCAAGGACAAGATTCTCAGCGACTTGCCCGTATCGCTGATCCTCATGGTCATAGCGATCGCCATTCAGCTCGCTGCGGCCGTTCTGATAGGACAGTCGGGCCTGTAAGCCTGCGGAGGTACCAGGATGGCGAACCTCGAGAAGAAGCAGATGGCGCACATGGAGGGCACCGGCCAGCCCGCCGAGCCCAAGAAGCGCCGCAAGCTCATGCTCATACTCTCGGCCATGGGCCCGGGAGTCGTCGCCGCGATGGCCGGCAACGACGCGGGCGGCATCTCGACGTACTCCATCTGCGGCGCGGACTACGGCTTCATGGCGCTTTGGACCATCCCGGTGATGATGATCTTCCTGATCATCGTCCAAGAGGCCGCCGCGCGCATGGGCGCGAAGACCGGCAAGGGGCTCTCGGCGCTCATCCGCGAGCGCTTCGGCATCAGGCTTGCCGCGCTGGCCATGCTCGCGCTGCTCATCGCCAACACCGCGACGACGTTCTCTGAGCTCGCCGGAGTGGCTGCCGCTATGGAGCTCTTCGGGGTCAGCAAGTACATTTCCGTGCCGATAGCAGGGCTTTTCGTGTGGCTGCTGATCAACGCGGGCTCCTACCAGCGCGTCGAGAAGGTCTTCCTCGTCATCTCATGCGTCTTCATCACATACATCTTCGCGGGCTTCCTGGCGGGGCCCGACTGGGGCGAGGCGCTCACCTCCACCGTCGTTCCGCACGCCACCCTCTCCAGCGACTACTTCGAGGTGGTCATCGCGCTCATCGGCACCACCATCGCGCCGTGGATGATCTTCTTCACGCAGTCGAACGTCGTCGACAAGGGCGTGAGCGTCAAGGAGCTCTTCTACGAGAGGATCGACGTTGTGACCGGCGCTGTCGTGAGTTGCGTCGTCGCGTGGTTCATCATCCTCACCACCGGCGCTGTGCTCCATCCGCAAGGCACCGAAATCGTCGACGCGGCTGATGCTGCGATGGCTCTCGGGCCGATCGCCGGCAAATACTCGACCGTCCTCTTCGGGGCAGGCCTGCTCGCAGCTTCCCTGCTCGCCGCGTGCATCCTCCCGCTTACCACATCCGACGTCGTCTGCGAGGCGTTCGGTTGGGAGCGCGGCATCGGCACCAAGTGGAGCGAGGCGCCGCAGTTCAAGAGCATCTTCACCGCCATCCTGATCTTCTCGTGCCTGATCGTCCTGATCCCCAACGTGAACCTGATGGGCATCATGCTTCTCGCGCAGTTCATCAACGGCGTGCTGCTGCCGGTGCTGCTGATCTTCATCCTGATCCTGCTCAAGGACAAGCGTCTGATGGGCAACTACGCCAATGGCAAGGTCGCGAACTTCTTGATCAAGCTCGCGATAGTCGTCATTATTGCGCTAACTGTGGCATTGCTTGTGCTGCAGGCGATCGCCTAGCGCACACTGGCGCTTTGCGGCGCTGTTTCTGCTTTGGAAGTGGCTCTCTGGGCTACTCAGATGCGCTCTCAAGCGCCAATTCGATCAGAAGCCTACACAGACCCTCGAAGCTGATTCCGACCGCTCTGGCGGCATCTGGGATGAGCGAGGTCGCCGTCATGCCCGGGATCGTATTGGTTTCGAGCGTCCAGGGAATACCGTCGGCGTCGATGATCATGTCGGTCCTCGAAAGACCCCTGCAGCCCAGCGCCTTATGGGCGAGGATCGCCTGCTCCTGGCATCTCTTCGCGACATCGTCGGGAATGCGCGCCGGGCAAATGTGGTCGGAGCCGCCCGCCGCGTACTTCGCCTCGAAATCGTAGAAGTCGCTGTGCGGCACGATCTCGATGATTGGAAGGGCTT
>JAILQZ010000082.1 GCA_024698685.1 bacterium | reverse complement strand
TTGCCATGGAAGTAGGGCATGTGGAGGTAGAGGATGCGGTCTCCGAGGGAGAAGGTCGCGTCTACGAGCGTTGCCCACGCGAGCGAATCGATGAAGTCGCCTTCGGGCAGCCCGGCGTTGAGGCGGAACTCCCTGACGGCCGCCGCGGTCTTGGTCGAGAAGATGCCGTCGACACCAGCTTCTCCGAGATCGAAGCCCAGCTTGGCAAGACGCCTCTGGACGTCCTCTACCGCAGCTCCCCTATCGTTGATTCCAATGTTTTCCATCGTCTCTCCAAAGCCGGCGCAATAAGGTGCCGATAGTGCCTGCAGCGATGCTAGAGCATCCTGTTGATGAAGTAGTCAGCCATGTCGAGCAACAGGTCCTTCGACTCGCTGCTCGGAATCGCGCCCTCGAGCTTGGCCTTGGCCTCATCGACGAGCTTGACCGCGTAGGCGCGCGCGCTGTCGATTGCACCGCACTCCAGCATGATCTCGACGGCGCGCTCGAGCTCGGCCTGGGAGTTCTCGGGCTTGTCGATTATCGATATGAGCTCCTCGGCGTCTTTCGAATGCATGATCGCGTATACGGCCGCGTAGGTGCGCTTGCCCTCGACTATGTCGCCGTAACGGTCCTTACCGACCACGCTCTCATCTCCGATGAGGTTGAGCAGGTCATCCTGAATCTGGAATGCCAGACCGGTCGAGATGCCATATTCGCGCATAGCCTCGATCTGCTCGTCGGTTGCCCCTGCGACGATCGCGCCTACGGCCAGCGGGGTTCCGCCCGAGTAATAGGCGGTCTTGCGAGTGGCCATCAGAAGGTATTCGTCGATCGAGATGTCAAAGCGGTGGTCTCGCGCCCAGCCGATGTCGAGTGCTTGCCCCTCGATCGTCATGTCGTCCATGATCACGAGCTCCTCGAGAACCTTGATCTTGGCCGAATCGGAGAGCTTTCCGTCGCTAAGGACGCATGAGACCACCGAGGAAAGCGCCATGTCTCCCGCGTTGATCGCGAGGCCAAGGCCCTCGGTTATGTACATGCAGGGCTCGCCGCGACGCAAGGTGGAACGGTCGGCGATGTCGTCGTGCAGAAGCGCCGCTGTGTGGAAGTTCTCGATGGCGCAAGCTGGAATGAGGGCATCGGTGAACTCTCCGCCCAGCGCCTTGCATGCGAGCATGCAGATCAGGGGGCGGTGGCGCTTGCCTGCGTTGGAACTGAAGCTCTCGAGCGGACCATATAGATATCGCTGGATGTCGGCTTGCTCGGGTCCGCTGAACCAGCCGCTGAGATACTCGTTTACGATATCGGAGTTATCCGTTAGAAATTGTTCGAAAGAGATCTGCGCCAATGTGCTTCCATGCCCCCTTAAGTGATGCCTGAATACGATTATATACGGCTGCAACCGCATGTGCAGTCCTTATAATCGCACGATGTTGGAAATGGCTGCGAATGCTAGGCGTCGGAGCGCTTGGCCCTCTGCCAATAAGCCTCTAGGACATCGATTCCGCATGCAGAGAGGTCGACCTCGTCATCGCGGGCGTAGCGCTCCATGGCACGCCAGCGGTCGCGGAACTTGCCGCATGAATCGAGCAGCGCAGCCTCGGCGTCGATCTTGCCCTTGCGTGCGACGTTGACGAGCGTGAAGAGGATGTCTCCGAACTCCATCTGTGCATGGGCGCCATCGCTATCGGCCAGCGCAGCCCTGTACTCGCCGATCTCCTCGCCAACCTTCTCCCACACATCGTCGACGGTTTCCCACTCGAAGCCGTACGATACCGCCTTGCGGGAGATGTCCTGGGCCTGCATCAGCGCTGGCAGCGATTTCGGTACGTCATCGAGCAGGCTTCGCTCATCGGGGGATACGCCTCTGGCCAGCGCGGAAGCGCGCCTGAGCCCGGCCTTCTGCCTCTTCTCGCGCACCTTGATGTAGTCCCAGATGAACTCGACGTCGCCTGGGGTGCGCACTGCCTCGATCTCGGCGATCTCTTCTGGAGCGAGGTGGGCAGCGGCGAATAACGCCTCATCGCCGAAGACGTGCGGGTGGCGGCGGATCATCTTCTCGATGAGCCCGTTGACCACATCCTCGATCGTGAATTCACCCTCATCGGCGGCAATCTGCGCATGCAGCATCACCTGCAGCAGGACATCGCCGAGCTCCTCGACGAGCATCTGGCTCTCGCCCTCGCGAATCGCCTCGACGGCCTCGTGGGCCTCTTCGAGCATGTTGCGCGCAATCGACTCGTGGGTCTGCTCCCTATCCCAAGGGCAGCCGTTCTCGCCGCGTAGCGTCGCAATGACATCGACCAGGCGCTCGAACGCCACAGCCGCCGATGCGCTTGCCTGCGTGCTTCCCTGTGCGGTGTTGCCTTGCATCTGAACGATCATCCTTCCTCGTCGATGACGTTGAGCCTGTCAAGGAACTCGACGAGATCCGCTATGACGGTCGTCGACCCCTCGTCGGGCCTGAAGTTGAGCCTCTTCGACTTCCTTATGTACGTATTCCTACTCGAATCGAGCGACTGAAGCTGGGCGAGCGTGAGCTCGACTGGCTCGAGCACGACCTTGCCTCCGATCATCGAGACGCTCGCGATGCCGTGGTCGAGCGCGAGCAGCTGGAGGTGCTTGCCATCTATCAGGTTCCTGCACTCCGACGGCATCGGGCCGTAGTTGCTCTCCATTTCACGGGCTATCGAGTCGATCTCCGAGCGCTTTCGCGAAAGGGCGAGACGTCGATAGATGTCGACGCGGACGACGATATCCTCTACGTAGTCATCAGGTATCAGCGACTCGAAGGGCAGATCGATGACGATGTCGTTGAAGGCCGAAGCGCGCTGTCCCTTGGCCTCGAGCACATAGTCGGAGAGCAGCGTGGCGAACGCCTCGAAGCCGATTGCGGTGATGTTGCCGGACTGCTCGACTCCGAAGAGCGAACCCGTTCCGCGGATCTCGAGGTCGCGCATCGCGATGCGAATGCCGCTGCCGAGCTCCTGGTTCTCCTTGATCGCTATCAGGCGCTCCACGGCCTCCTCGGTAAGCGGGATCTCCGATGGATAGAGGAAGTAGGCGTAGGCCTGGATGTGCGAGCGTCCCACCCTGCCCTTGAGCTGGTAGAGCTGCGAGAGGCCCAACCTGTGCGAGTCCTCGATGATAAGCGTGTTGGTGTGCGGGTTGTCGAGGCCGGACTCGATGATCGTCGTAGAGATCAGCACATCGTAGATGCCGGCGGCGAACTCCTCCATGATCGACTCGAGCTTGCGCTCCCCCATCCTGCCGTGCGCGTAGCAGATCCTTGCCTCAGGAGCCGCGCGCTTGACTCGCTCGACAGCGTCATCGATGTCTGAGATGCGGTTCGAGACGTAATAGACCTGCCCGCGGCGCTCCATCTCGCGTCTGATCGCACCTCCGATGACATCCTCGTCGATCTCGCCGACGTGCACCTCGACGGGAATCCTGAACGAGGGCGGCGTGTTGATCAGCGACATGTCCCTGATGCCGCCGAGCGACATCTGCAGAGTACGCGGTATTGGCGTGGCTGTCAGCGTGAGCACGTCGATGTGCTCGCGCAGGTTCTTCATCTGCTCCTTGTGGGAGACTCCGAAGCGCTGCTCCTCGTCGACGATGATCAGGCCGAGGTCCTTGGGATTCACGTCCTTCGAGAGCAGCCTATGCGTTCCGATGAGGACGTCGACGGTCCCCTTGGCAAATCCCTCGACGGCCTCCCTCGACTCCTTGGCGGTGCAGAACCTGGATAGGACGCGCACCTCGATGGCAAATGGGTCGAAACGGTCGTGGAAGCTCGCGAAGTGCTGCTGCGCAAGAACCGTGGTCGGGCAGAGGACCATGACCTGCTTGCCCGCCTGAACCGCCTTGAATGCGGCCCTGATCGCGACCTCGGTCTTGCCGAAGCCGACATCTCCGCAGATCAGGCGGTCCATCGGCTTCGAGGATTCCATGTCGGCCTTGACGTCGGCGATCGCCTTCGCCTGGTCGGTCGTCTCATCGTATGGGAACATCGCCTCCATCTCGCGCTGCATCTCGTTGTCGGGCCCGTATGCGAACCCCTGCGTCGAGGATCGGCGCACGTAGAGGTCGACGAGATCGTAGGCGAGCTTCTTCGCCGATGCGGAGGCCTTCTTGCGCGCCCTTGCCCACTCGTTGGTGTTAAGGCGCGTCAGCGTGGGCTCCGTTCCCTTAGCACCGACGTACTTAGAGATCTTGCCGATCTGCTCGACCGGGATG
>JAILQZ010000094.1 GCA_024698685.1 bacterium | reverse complement strand
TGTAGCTCAGCTGGGAGAGCAGCGCGTTAGCAACGCGGGGGTCGTCACCGATGCAGACGCGTAATCCCCTTGGGCGGGCTTCCGCCCGCCCGTTCTCGCTCGCAGCAGCCCACTGGGATGCTGCGCACGGCGCTGCCGCGCCTAACGCTCGAACCCCATCATCTCCACCACTGATTATTCGAGACCCCCCGAAGCCGGGGGTCTTTTCATATTCGAGTATCTTGTGGGATGATTTCAGGGCACGAATATCAGCGGAAAGGCGAACGCGGTGGTAACCGAGGGAACAAAGCCCAAGAGAAAGCGGTCGAAGCGCGTTCTGATTGCGATCGGGGCGCTCATCGTCGTGCTTGCCGTGGGGTTCTTCGCCTACGTCAGTGACTACTATCACGCCGACGACGAGGCGCTCGCGGCCGTTGCCGATGAGGACGGCGCTGCCGATGGCGTGACCGTGCAGACGCTCCCAGACGGCGAGATCGCCTTCGTGCCAGAGCGCACAATCGCCGGGCTCATCTTCTATCCCGGTGGGAAGGTGCAGCCCGAGGCGTATGCGCCGCTGCTCACCATGTGCGCTCGCGAGGGCATCCTCTGCGTGCTCGTCAAGCCGCCATTCAATCTGGCCATCTTCGACACCGATGCCGCCGATGGCATCGCGGCGCAGTTCCCCGAGGTCGACGCGTGGCTGATAGGCGGGCATTCCCTGGGCGGTGTCTCAGCGAGCATGTACCTGGCCGATCATGCTGAGGACTTCGCAGGCATCGTCTTCCTAGCCGCCTATCCAGACGACGATCTGTCGGGCACGAGCTTGGAAGCGCTTTCGATCGTTGGCAGCAACGACGGAGTGCTCGACCTGCAGAAGTACGCTGAAGCCGAAGCCAATATGCCTCCTCATGCGCAAGAGCTCGTAATCGATGGCGGCAACCACGCGAACTTCGGCAACTACGGTGCGCAGTCGAAAGATGGCGAAGCGGGCATCTCTCGCGAGGACCAGCAGGCCCAAGCTGCCGATGCGATAGCCGATCTCGCTTGCCGTTAGCGGCTATAACTCCACTTCGGCAAGCGACATGATGCGCAAGCCAGGGATTCGCCCGAAGTCATTCAAATCGTTCGTCGCGAGAATGGCATCATGCACAATCGCCGTTGCGGCGATCATCATATCGTTCGATTCTATCCTGTTCCCTGCAAGCTCCAGCTCTGCTCGTATCTGCGCATACTTAATGGCGCAGCGTTCGTCAAATGGGAGTATTTCGAAATTGACCAGCAGGCTTTCGATTGCCTCGCGAAGCTTTTCGGGATTCTTGTTCTTGTATGCTCCCGCAAGCAGCTCAGCTACAACAACTGCGGGAATCTTAATCAGGCGGCTATCCGTGTTCTTCAGCAGCTCCAGTCCGAGTGGCAGCCTGCCACGCAGGAAATCGACAAGGACATTCGTATCGAAAACGTACATGGCGCACCTGCTATAGATCGAGTGCGGGTATCGGATCCGACTCGTAGCGCTCGGGATATCCGAACGAATCATCGTCGGCCAGGCAACCGTACAGCTTGTCCCAATAGTCGTCATCGGCAACCCGTTTGGGCGCATCGATGTATTCGCGAATCGCGTTGGCGGCATAGCGGGAGAGCGATACGCCCTCGGCTGAGGCGTTGCGCTTCATCAAGCCCATCGTGGCGTCATCTATGTAAAGCGATAGTTGAGGCATGTTTCTCCTTTCAAGTATATGTGCAAGTATACTTGTAATGAGCGTGAGCGCAAGTCCATTATTCACCCCAATCCAGCATTCCAAACTATGCAAAATCGACTTGAAGCCACTCTGTTTTATTCAGATTCACGTTGTCTATGAGACGCTTGGGGTATAATGCGGGCACAGGCAAGGATGCAAGGTAAATTGCTTGATGGGAAGAGAATCGAATAAGGGAAGGGGTTTGCATGTCAGAGGAGAAATGGGTCTGCACAGCCTGCCCTGGATGGGGTGACCACGAGTTCTGCGCGATCAAGACGGTCGTCAAAGACGGCAAGATCGTGCGTACCGAGGGCGTTCCATACACGGGCGCTGAAGCAGGCGAAGGCTACTGCTGTCAGAAGGGAACCGCATCGTGGCGCCAGGTCTACTCGCCTGACCGCCTGCTCCACCCCCTCAAGCGCGCGGGCGAGCGCGGCGAGGGCAAGTGGGAGCAGATCAGCTGGGATCAGGCGTTCGAGGAGATCGGCGCGAAGATGCTCGAGATTGGCGAGAAGTACGGTCATGACTCCATCGCGTTCTGGTGCATCACCGCATCGCTGCCGCCGTCGCAGGGCCTCGACACCCTGCTCGGCAACCGTCTGTGCGGCCTGTGGGGCGGCACCGACCCGATGAACGCGTACGGCTTGGACAACGGCCCGTATTACGCGTCCTATTTCGACCTGGGCGACTTCTACAAGTACATGATGATCGACCCGGTGAAGTTCGATGCCACCACCTACCTGATCGTCTGGGGCGGCAATCCCGTCGAGAACCAGCAGCGCGTGGCCAAGCACATCGTCGAGGCCAAGAGCCGCGGCGCCAAGATCGTCGACGTCGGATTGCTCTTCGACGGCACTGCCGGCTATGCCGACTGGTTCATCCCGGTCAAGCCCGGCTCCGACACCGCGCTGGCGCTGTGCATGGCGCGCCAGATCGTCGAGCGCGAGGAGTATGACCGCGCGTTCCTGACCAAGTACACCGTCGCTCCGCTGCTCGTCGACGTGGCCACGGGCAAGTTCGCCACCAACGAGGGCTGGTTCTTCTATTGGGACGAGGATGCCAACGAGATCAAGGCCACGGCGAGGGGAGCCGAGGAGTATGAGGGCACGCCCGCGTTCAGCGGCACCTACGAGGTCAACGGCATCACCTACAAGCCTGCGTTCCAGATGCTGCGCGAGCACCTCGCGACCTACACTCCCGAGTATCAGGAGACCATCACCGGCGTTCCCGCGGCTGACGCGATCAAGCTCGGCGAGGAATATTCCAGCCATCGCCCGGCATTCATCGTCGGCGCGCTAGGCCTGCGCTATCAGAACCAGGGCGACGCGTATCGCGCGTTCTACCTGCTCGGAATGCTGACGGGCAATCTCGGCCATCCCAATGGCGGCGTGACCTCCGAGATCCAGCCCTGCGGCTGGCCGCTCGGCTTCAACAACGGATCGGTCATCTTCGCCAACGGCCGAGAGAACGACAAGACGACGTTCGTGAAGAACGGCGACTTCTTCGACGCGGCTAAGGAGGGCAAGTACAAGGGCTTCATCAAGGTTCAGGGCAATCCGGTTCACAACTGCCCGAACCGCAGCCGTTGGATCGAGGACACGATTCCAAACATGGAACTCGTCGTCGAGATCGACGTCTGGATGACCGACACCGGCGAGTATGCCGACTACGTGCTGCCCGCCTGCATGCCCTTCGAGCGCGAGGAGCTCATCGCGGCAGCCAACTACAATCACGTGGTGCTGCAGCAGCCCGCCATCGAGCCGATGGGCGAGTGCAAGGACCCGTCGTTCATCTATCACGGCATCGCCAAGGCGATCGGCCTCGGCGAGTACTACGAGAAGGAGGACGGCACTCCGATGGAGGCTAGCGACTGGATCCGCATGCGCCTCAACTCACCGCAGCCGTTCCTGACCCAGATCGACCCGCCGCTGACCTACGAGCGCCTGGCTGAGGAGAAGCTCGTCCGCGCGGCCGTTCCGCCCATTCCGTGGGATCCGTTCTTCGGGATGAAGTTCCCCACGCAAACCGGCCACATGGAGTTCTACTGCGAGCGCCTCACCGCCGTCGGTGCGCCCATGGCCACCTATCACGAGCCCTACGAGGTGCCCACCACCACGCGCCTCGCGAACGGCACGGCCAAAGGCAAGTACCAGTTCTTCAGCGGACGCCAGCGCTTCTTCATGCAGTCGATGTTCACGGACGACCCGGTCATGGCCGACTTCTCAGGCGGCAAGCCCACCGGCCGCATCAATCCGGTCGACGCGGCTGCGGAGGGCATCGTCGATGGCCAGAAGTGCGAGGTCTACAACGGACGCGGCCATGTCATCATCGAGATGCGCCTTGACGAGGCGATTCCGCCCGGAACCATCCAGGTGTGGTTCGGCTGGCGCAAGCGTGCGTTCGACGCCGTCGAGGGCGAAGGCTCCGGCATGTACTCCGAGCTGCTCGTTCCGCTGGGCGACAACGACACGCTCGATGAGAGGGCGCTGTTCTGGTATCAGTGCACCGAGGAGGACAACGCCGTCGGATACATCCTTGGCGGCACGACCTACTCGGCGATGTCCGGTGCCTGGGATACCATCTGGGACTGCGCATGCGATATCCGCAAGGTCGAGGGATAGGAAGGGGATGCAATCATGACTGATAAGAAGATCGTATGGGCGCATTCGCCCGCTGCCGATGAGCTTCCAGAGGATGTCATCTTCGTCGACCGCTTGCGCTGCACGGGCTGCTGGACCTGCTCGCTTGCCTGCATGACCGGCAACAAGCTTGCCGATGGCAAGTTCTTCGTCAAGGTTCGCACCCTTGGATCGGGCGAGGGAATCGACCGCCCGGCCGGCGTGTGGCCTGACCTGCGCATGTCGTGGATGCCGACCTATTCGCAATTCTGCATCAAGTGCAAGCCGCGCACCGAGGCCGGAGAGCTTCCGTATTGTGTGGCGCAGTGCCCCAACAAGGCGCTCGCTTACGGCGCGGATGCTGTTGAGAAGATCGAGGCGGCCCGCCAGCGCGGCGCTCGCATCTATCAGCTTCCTGCGTGGGAGGATTCGAAGGAGGGCGTCGTCTACGCGAGCCCCGATCGCAAGATCATCTAGCAGATGGCGAACAGCCATCGAAGCTGAAGAAGGCTCCCTCCAGAATCGCTCTGGAGGGAGCCTTTCGTTTGCGGTTTGCGGGTTTCGCGCAGCCATTCCCCGTGGTCGCTATTCGATCACGAGGAAGTCTCCCGAATTGACGTGGATCTCGCCCTCCTTCTCGCGAAGCTCCGCCCAGTAACCGTCTGGCTCCTTGTCCAGCGGCACGCCGTCGGCGATCATCAGCTCGCGAACCCTGGTGCCGGGGATGTCCCTCGGGCGCACGCCCTCCTTGACGGCGATGCTCGCGGCGAGTCCTGCGGCCATGCCGGTGCCCATCGCGGGCGCGATGATCCTCATGGCTCCGTTGGCGTGGAACTCGGAGGAGCAGCACCTTCCAGCGCAGAGCATGTTGTCGATCTCCTGTGGCAGCAGGCAACGATAGGGGATGTCGCAGTAGTCGCGCGGATTGGAGCGCGCGGGGATGCCTGCGGGCACGCCGAAGGGATGCATCCCGGCATCGCAGTTCATGCCGATGTGCTCCTCCTCGCACACGGCCGAGCCAGCCGGCTCGGGGATATGCACGTGCCTGGTGAAGAACCATTCTCCGTTAGTGGGGTGGTGCGTGTCGAACATCTCGGGAAAGCGCGCGATGCCGTCCTCGAACTTCGTGCCGCAGGCCACGTCGGAAGCCTTGAGCATGTACTCGCCGTAGACGCGCCTTGACTCCCTGGCGCCTGGCAGGCTGCCGATACCGACGAGCCGCACGTTCTCGTAGCCGGGCACGTACTTCTTGAGGAAGGCGTGGAAGCGCTTCATCTGCTGGTGCTGCTCGAGCACCTGGCGCGTGATGTCGATCGGGTCGGTGGCGTGGCAGTAGTAGCTGTGGAACGCGAAGGTGACGATGTCCGCGTTGTCCTCCGGCGTGTTGGGAAGCTGCAGCTTGAAGAACTTGAACTTGCTGCCCACGCGCTGCGTGAGCTCGCCATTCTCCAGCGCGACGTCTTGCAGGGCCGAGACGAGGTCCCTTGGCCTCTCTACGCCCTGCGCCTTCTGCTCCGCGAGGAACTTCGCGTTCTCCTCTTCGTACTTGACCAGGTTGACATTGGCCCAACGCGAGCCTATCGTCGACGCGATGTTTAGCCCGGCGAAGTCCTGGCCGCCGATCTCATAGGGCACGCCGGCAAGCGCCGATAGGTCGCCGTCGCCCGTGGCGTCGATGAAGACCTTGGCCTTGACGGCCATGTAGCCGCTCTTGGTGTAGAAGATCGCCCGCATGATGTTGCGGCCCTCGGTCTCCGCGTATATCAGCGTGGAGTCGTAGACGATGCGCGCGCCAGCCTCGAACACCATGTCCTCGAGCGCGATCTTGCCGTACTCCGGCTCGAAAAGCGGGTTGCGCAGGTACTTGTCGCCGTAGGCGCTCAGAAGCTGGCCCATCTCCTGGAGCCTTTGCGCGAACTCGAGCGCGATGCCCTCGATGTTGCCCGCGATCTGGGGAACGAAGCCGCATGTGGCCAAGCCGCCCAGGGCGACGCCCTTCTCGAAGAGCGTGACGTGCATGCCCTTGCGGGCAGCCTCGATGGCCGCCGCGCAACCGCCCGTTCCGCCTCCAACAACCGCGACGTCGCAGTAGTAGGTCTTGTATACATTCTCAGAAAGCATATCGTGTCAATACCTTTCGATGATGTGGCTAATCTGCAAATCCTGATATGCCTTGCGCGCTAAATCTTGCCTGCCTTCTTCAGCGAATCGTATGTTTCAGAAATCCACTCGTTGTAGTGGTCGTAGGGGGCCTGGGTCCACCAGTCCAAAAGCTTGTTCAAGGACTCGATGTCCTCCTCGACACTGGTGCACTTGTATTGCTCCGGATTGCGGTTGACCGTCACGACATGATTGCCGTCATCTTTGAAGTCGACCTGGTAGATGCAGTTCCCAGTCCAGCTGCGGTGCGCCCAAAGAGTAGATCCCTCCATGTACCAGAACCACTTGTCCTCCATGGCTTGAGGGATATTGCCGCAACGGAGCGCAGCCATTTCCTCATCGCTAAACGACCTGCTCAGCACGAAGGTCTCATGCTGTTCAGGCATTGGCTCTGTTTTCCAGTCCTCGCGGCGGGCAACGCCTGCTTTGCTGTCTTCTGTCATTCGGCTCTCCAATTCAAAGCCCGACCTGTCGCCTAAACGATCGAGATGGCATCTCCCATATTGATGCGAAGCTCGCCGTCCTTCTCGCGCAGGATCTTCCAATAGCCGGCTGGCGGCTCGTCCAGCGGCACGCCGTCGGCTATCATCAGGTCGCGGATTCTGACGCCATCGATGTCGCGCGGGCGCACGTCCTCGTTCACCGCGATGCTAGCCGCGAGGCCCGCTGCCATGCCGGTGCCCATCGCGGGCGCGATGATTCTCATGGCGCCGGTGGCGTGGAAGTCGGCCGAGCAGCACCTTCCCGCGCAGAGCATGTTGTCGATCTCCTGCGGGAGCAGGCAGCGATAGGGGATGTCGCAGTAGTCGCGGGGGTTCGAGCGCGCGGGAACGCCCGCCGGGATTCCGAAGGGATGGATCTTGGCATCGCAGTCGACTCCGATATGCTCTTCCTCGCACACTGCGGAGCCTGCCGGCTCGGGGATGTGGATGTGCCTGATGAAGAACCAGTCCTCGTTGGTGGGATGGTGCACGTCGAACATCTCCGGGAAGCGCGCGATGCCGTCCTCGAACTTGGAGCCGCAGGCGATGTCGTAGCCCTTGAGCATGTATTCGCCGAACACATGGCGCGACTCTCTTGCGCCGGGGATGTTGCCCAGGCCGACGAGGCGCACGTTCTCGTATCCGGGTACGTACTTCTTCAAGAACGCATGGAACTGCTTCATGAGCTGGTGCTGCTCGAGCACCTGGCGCGTGATGTCGATCGGGTCGGTGCAGTGGGTGTAGTAGCTATGGAAGGCGTAGGTGACGATGTCCGCGTTGTCTTTCGGCGTGTTGGGAAGCGGCAGTTTGAAGAACATGCGCTTGCTGCCTACGCGACGGGTGAGCTCGCCCTTCTCGATGGCTTCATCCTGCAGCGCCGCAGCTAGCTCGCGCGGATACTCGATGCCCTTATCCCTCTGCTCCTGCATGAACTTGGAGTTGGCTTCTGCGTACTTGACCAGGTTGACGTTTGCCCAGCGCGAGCCGAGCGTGGAGGCGATGTTGAGGCCTGCGAACTCCTGCCCGCCAATCTCGTATGGCACCCCGGCTAGGGCAGCGAGGTCGCCATCGCCCGTGGCGTCGATGAAGATCTTCGCCTTGACGGCCATATATCCGCTCTTGGTGTAGAAGATGGCGCGGGTGATATTGCGCCCCTCGACCTCCGCATAGATCAGCGTGGAGTCGTAGACGATGCGCGAACCGGCCTCAAAGACCATATCCTCGAGGACGATCTTTCCGTACTCGGGCTCGAACAGGGCGTTCCTGAAGCCGTCCTCGCGGAAGGAGTCGTCGATTTGGCCGATCTCCTTGAGTCTGCGCACGAACTCGAGGGCGATTCCCTCGATGTTGCCCGCTACTGAGGGTACGAATCCGTTGGTGGCCAGACCTCCCAGCGAGACGCCCTTTTCGAAGAGCGTGACGCGCATGCCTTTGCGGGCAGCCTCGATGGCCGCAGCGCAGCCGCCGACTCCGCCGCCCACCACCGCGACGTCGCAGTAATACGTCTTGTAGATGTTCTCGGTAAACATGATGAAACGCCTCCTGAAAAGCACACATATTCGGATAGTTCGATTCTACGCTTGTATCGGCACGCGTGCGCGGTTTTTTCTTCACGGCATGATGAAGGCGCGTTTTGGAAAAATGATGGACAACTGTGCGATAATGGAAGGCCCGCATGGATAGCTGTGCGCGGGGTTTCGCAATGCGCGGACGCTGCAACGGAATTGAACGGAGCAATGACATGATCTTGTACGAAGAGAGGCGCGACGGATATCGCTATTCGCGCTGGAAGGAGCTGGGCTTCATCCTCATCGGATTCTGCCTCGGGTGGATCGGCGTGTTCATCTGCTGGGGAATCGCGCATCGCAAACGCCAGATGGAGTGCTCGGCTGAGGGCATCTTCCTCGGAATCATCGGCTGGGCGACCGGCGTGGTTCTCTGGTACATCCTGACCCGCACGGGAGCGTGCAGCCCGGCGTCAAGCATCCTCTCGCTCGTGGTCTGCGGATGGCTGAGCGTGTTCCTCGGCTCCTACGGCGTTGTGCTTGCGGTGCCCGGCACCATCATCGGCATCGCGCAGCCGAGCGGCTGGGGCACCTTCTTCCTCGTCGTCGCGATCCTCTTCATCATCCTCGGCGACATGTGGGTCTACGGCATGCGCTACAAGCAGACCCCCGAGGAGAAGGCGCGCGTCATGCCCGGCGATGATTGGATCAAGCCCGGAGAGAAGCACCTGCGCTACGACTCCGCCATCACCATCGACGCGCCTGCCGACAAGGTGTGGAAGTACGTCAAGCAGTCTGGTCAGACCAAGGCCGGCTGGTACAGCTTCGATTGGCTCGAGCGCATCTTCACCTTCAAGATCCATAACCACTACGACATCCATCCCGAGTGGCAGAATCTCAAGGTCGGCGATTTCCAGTGGTTCCACCAGGCGCCGCTGACGATTGGCGAATGGGTGACCGAGGTTTCCGACGTGGCGCCATATGGCTGGGCTGCGCACTCCGACACCGCAACCGACCTGGGCTACAAGAACCGCGGGCCGAATGAGGAGGCTGCGCTCAAGCTGTGGTTCCGCCGCTTCTGCTGGACCTGGAACTGGCAGATCGTGCCAATCTACGGCAACGCATGCCGTCTGATCTGGCGCTGCGACTGCACCTTCGAGCGCTACCATCGCCTCAACAAGTACTTCGTCGTCTTCATCCTCGGCACCGCCTCGATCGTCATGGGCCGCCGCTACATGGACGTCATGCAGAGGCTCGCCGAGGGCAGGTGGGCCTATAACAGGAAGAAGAAGGGGTAGGGGGCTGCAGATTATTGCAAAATAGCGATTCGATTCGGGCGTTGGCGCAGGCCGGCGCTCGAATCTTATGTCGCCGATGTCTCCGAGAGCCGAGTTGTAACGAAACCGTTGCCAAAATTTGCGATTGTGCACGATTTTCGCACTCTGCGTCAGGTCGAGTGCAAAAATATCAAGTTGTGCACGATTTTTTGCGAGCCGATCCGAAAGAGCGGCATCTGTTTCAGCAAAACCGCAGGTCAGAGGGGTTGTCTGTTTTTGCGAAATCCAAACCTCGTCGAAAAATCGTGCACAATCGCAAATAATTGCATCGCGTCGACGGAAAATGGCCGAAATCGTGCACAATCGCAAATAATTGCACCAGAAATTGGGCGATGCGGGGAAACAGCCGCGTGCTAGCCGAGCTGGCCGCTCTCGGCCCACTGAGCCAGCGCCGCACGGCCTTCCTCTGTGGCCTCGAAGAGCTCGAGGTTGTGCACGAGGATGTGGAGCTGGATCGAGATGGAGTGCTGGCCAGGGTTGTCCGCGGCGCGTTTGGCGAGCGCCCTGGCAAGCGCCTGCGAGGGATGCAGGGGATCCGCGATGTCGACCGGATCAGGAACGGTGCCGAGGTCCATCTCGCCCGCGGAGATGTTGCCGAGGTACTCGCTGACGAGCTGCTGGGAGCTCATGTCGAGGAACGTCACGCAGAAGAAGTCGGGCTTGCCGCCGCGCTCGAGCAGGCGTGCGTAGCCGATGAGGTAGCTCCTCATCTTGCTGCTGCCGAGCTTCAGCGCGCACTCCTCGTGCAGCTCGCGCTCGGCCGCCTGGGTTATAAGCGCCGGCAGCATGGCGTTGGCGCTCCGCCCCAAGACCAGCGTGCAGTCGGAGAACTCTACCGAGCCCGAGCCCGACGGGGCGCAGCGCCCCGCGTTGGCCATGCTCTGCTTGCCCTGCACGTTGAGGATGAGCTTGAGGTCGCGAGTGATCGCGATGGTCGAGGCGCCCATGAAGTTCGCGCACCTGCTGCGCCACAGCTCTATGAGCTCGCCGCTCTCGTCCATCAGCAGCGCCTCGCCCTTGAAGCACTCGTCGATCGATCGCTTGCTCGGCGCCTGCTTGTAGACGATCTCGTGTGTGCACTGGCCGTCGAAGTAGCGCACCTTGTTCACCACGCAGGTCTTGAAGCTCGGGTCCTCGGGCAGCAGGTCGGTGCTCTGGCGCGTGAGCTTGCCGTTGGTCAGGCGCTTCGATTTGCCCTTGCGCAGGATGGTGGAGATGATGCCGATGGCCAGCGGGCGCACCTCGTCGGGGATGCTGTAGCCGCCCTTGTCGAGGTACAGCGGGTTGGCCTGCTCGGGGTGGAAGGATCCGCGGATAAGGCTGCGGTCGACCAGGTCGCTCGCGACGTAGCGCTCGGTCACGCCGCCGTCGACGAAGTCGCGGATCTCGTAGCCGTTGGCGATGTAGTTGGGGCTGAGCTTCAGGCGGCTCTGCACGTCGTCGTGGTACATCTTGCTGCTCTGGATGGTGTGGCCGAAGCGGCTCGTCCTGATCGACGCGAAGGCGCGGATGAACGGGACGAGGATCGCGATGCCGCATGCGATGAGGATCAGCCCGGAGTACTCGGAGGCGTCGCCGCCGAGGTTGGCGAAGATCTCGATGCCGCCGACGAGCACGCCTGCGATTGCGCTGGCTGTCTCGATTGCGCTGATCTTGGTCGCCATGGCATAGCTCTGAACGACGCTGAGCGCGCGATAGAGCTTCGTCACCAACGCTGAATTCTTCTTCGCCATCTCTTCCCCTCGCATGTGCAGCCATGCGGTCTTCCCGTGGCGCGCCCATCAACACAAGCGGATCATCACGCCTGATGTTGACACTTCTGCGCCCGCGCTGTCAACTGCCCGCCCTCATGCGGTTGCCATCCCCAATTCCCCGATAATTGGCTACAATTATGCAAACGCGTCGATAAGAGAAGGGGCGGAGATGAACGCGAACCAGATGGCCAAGGATCTGCTGGGCAACAGGAAGCTCGAGGGCGTTTTCGGCGAGGCGCTGAGCCACGACGAGGTCGTCAGCGTGCTCCAGGACATCAAGACCCTGATCACGGCGTGTTACATCCGCCACGAGTCGTATGAGCGCGAGGAGCGCAAGGCGGTCATGCTGCTCGAGAAGATCCGCTACGAGCTCGAGGAGCTGCTCTCCAAGGTCTGCGACGTGGAGGTCGACGCCTTCATGGACCAGTTGCCGAAGATCCTCGACCTGCTCGACACCGACATCCAGGCGCTCTTCGACGGCGACCCCGCGGCCGAGAGCAAGGAGGCGATCATCCTCGCGTATCCCGGCTTCTTCGCGATCATGACGTACCGCGTCGCGCACGTGCTCTACGAGCTGAAGGTGCCGGTCATCCCGCGTATCATGTCGGAGTACGCGCACTCCGTTTCCGGCATCGACATCAACCCGGGTGCCACCATCGGCGAGTACTTCTTCATCGACCACGGCACCGGCGTCGTCATCGGCGAGACCACCCGCATCGGCGATCACGTCAAGCTCTACCAGGGCGTCACGCTCGGCGCGCTCTCCACGCGCAAGGGCCAGCAGCTCTCCGGCGTGGTTCGCCACCCCACGATCGAGAGCAACGTGACGATCTACGCGGGCGCGGTCATCCTCGGCGGCGAGACTGTGATAGGCGAGGGTTCGACCATCGGTGGCGGCGTCTTCATCACCGAGTCGATTCCGCCGAACTCGCGCGTTTCGACCAAGCTCCCCGAGATGAACGCCATCGGGTAGGGTAGCCAGAAACAGCCAACGAGAAAGGGCTTCCATTGTGGAAGCCCTTCTTCGTTCCAGTTGGGGGTTTGCCTTCGCCTACCTGAACTGGCGGATCAGCGCCTTGACCTTGCCGAGGATCTGCACGTCATCGGCGTAGATGGGCTCCATCGTGGAGTTGGCTGGCTGCAGGCGGATGCGGCCATCCTCCTTGTAGAAGACCTTGACCGTGGCCTCGCCGTCGATCATGGCGACGACGATCTCGCCGTTGTTGGCGCTCTTCTGCTCGGTGACTACGACGATGTCGCCATCGAAGATGCCCGCTTCGATCATCGACTCGCCTGAGACGGTGAGCATGAAGGAGTTGGCATCGCCTACGAGCTGCTTGGGCAGGCCGATGACCTCCTCGATGTTCTGCTCGGCGAGGATGGGGCTGCCCGCGGCGACCTTGCCGACGAGGGGGAGGGGAACGGTGTTGCGGCTGACCTCCTCAAGAACCTGGGCATCCTCGGCGGAGAATCCCTGATCGGCGTCCTTGGAGCTCTCGACCGTGAGCGCCCTGGCCGACGACGAGTTGCGCTTGAGGTAGCCCTTGCGCTCGAGCGCGTCGAGGTGCGACTGGACGGACGAGGACGACTTGAGCCCCACCTTGGCGCAGATCTCCCTGACGCTGGGCGGATAGCCGTTTTCCTTGATGGACTCTTTGATGCAGTCGAGCACTTGCTGTTGGCGCTGGGTGAGTTTCTCTTTTCCGGCCACGATGGCTCCTCTCCTGAGGTCTTGTAGCTCTAGTATATGCATTCGCCCGAAAAAAATCAAACAAATGTTCGAATTTTCTCTTGATTCGAACAAATATTCGATATATGATGTTATCGAACAAACGTTCTATGTCATTTTTGTCCGGTGCCTGATGTTAGATGTTCTCGGCAGATGACACGGGCGCGATAGAAGGAGGACAGCATGGCTTCGAATTCAAATGCCGCGGTTATTGGCGGGCGTTCTCGCCGGATGGGCAGCAGCGGCACCCATCGCTCGATCGACATGGCTTCGGTCCGCAATGGCATCAACCAGGTGCCCGCAAGGGCCAGGGAGCGTTTCGACTCGATTCCCGAGGTCAGGAGCATGCGCGAGGGAACCTCGCGCGGCATCACCCTCGAGCGCTTCACCTGGAAGGATAGGGTAGCCTCCATAGGCAGCCTGGCGGCCTTCGCCATCTCTACGATCATCACGATGGTCATCGTTCTCTAGCCCTCCCTAGAGCACCTTTGCCTACGCGTCATCCCCCGCTCAAAGAGGCAGGCATCTTGCGATGTCTGCCTCTTACGTTTGCTATAATCGAATTGCTCGATAGTCTCGATTCAGGAGATGGCCTATGTTCTGCCCAAGCTGCAACAACGCCGACACCAAGGTTATAGATTCCAGGGTCATCGACGAGGGTAAGACGGTGCGCAGACGCCGCGAATGCCCCAAATGCGGCTACAGGTTCACCACCTACGAGCGCTTCGCCGAGCGTCCGATCATCGTCATAAAGCGAGACAACAGCGCCGAGCCATTCGACAGGAAGAAGCTGCTGCGCGGTCTGCTCACCGCAACGGCCAAGCGCGACGTTCCCCCGAGCAAGCTCGAGGATCTCATCGACGGCATCGAGAACGACATCCGCGCGGAGAACAAGACCGAGATCGACTCCACCGCCCTTGGCGACATGGTTCTCGCGCGCCTGCGCGACGTCGACGATCTCGCGTACATCAGGTTCGCTTCGGTCTATAGGGACTTCAAGTCGATCGAGGAGTTCTCCGAGGCGATCAAGAAGATGGGCTAGGGCCTCCGCTCGCGCCCGCTAGGAATATTGGGCCAGGGCTTCGCGCCCGCGCCCTCAGCGTTTCGAGGTGATCCAATGGAAGGCCAGGAAGTCGAAAGCACCGAGCGCACGCCGCACTCGATTCCAGATCTGATCATCATCACCGGCATGTCCGGCGCCGGTCGCACCGAGGCGATGCACACATTCGAGGATCTCGGCTACTTCTGCATCGACAACCTGCCGCCCTCGCTGCTCATCGACCTCACCAATCTCGTCAGCACTCCCGACGGCATCGCGCGCAAGCTCGCCGTGGTCTGCGACCTGCGTGCCCGCGCGTTCTTCACCGAGTTCATGCAGGAGATCGAGAGCCTCAAGGAGTCGGGCCTCGACTTCAACATGCTCTTCCTCGACTCCGACACCACCTCGCTGCTCAAGCGCTTCAAGGCCTCGCGCCGCCGCCACCCGCTGTGCGAGAAGGGCATGACGGTCATGGACGGCATCGAGAAGGAGCGCGCGCAGCTGCGCAAGGCCAAGCGCGTTGCCGACTACGTCATCGACACGTCCAGCCTCAAGCCGCAGGAGCTACGCTCCATGATCCGCGACATCTACGCGTACAACGACTCCGAGATCGGCCTGCAGGTTCGCGTCTTCTCCTTCGGCTTCAAATACGGGATGCCCGCCGACGCGGACATCCTCATAGACGTGCGCTTCCTGCCCAACCCCTACTACATCGACGAGCTGCGCTCCCTCACGGGCTTCGACGACGAGGTGCGCGACTTCATCTTCTCGAAGGACGAGACCAAGCTCTTCCTGGAGCGCTGGCATGCGCTGCTCGACGTGGTCATGCCCGGCTACGTCGCGGAGGGGAAGAACTACATCACGATCGGCCTCGGCTGCACGGGCGGGCAGCATCGCAGCGTGGCCTTGGCCAGGGAGACCTCCGACTACCTTGCCTCTTGCGGATACGCGGTGTCCATCGATCACCGCGACATCCTCTACGCGGAGGCGGGGAAGCAATGATCGCCCCTACGCTCCCATCAACCAACAAGGGCTGGAATCTCAAGGACTCGATTGCTCGCTCTAGCGGGGATCTTTCTAGGTTCAAGGCCGTCGTTGTCGGAGGCGGCACCGGCGCTCCGGTTTCGATCAAGACGCTGCTCGGTATGGGCGTGCAGACCTCCGCGGTGGTCGCGATGGCCGACGACGGCGGATCCACCGGCCTCATCCGCGAATACGCCGATGCCATCCCGCCAGGCGACATCCGCAAGTGCCTCGCCGCGATGGCGCTTGACTCCGACGCCCCGATGACGCAGGCCTTCGAGTATCGCTTCAACTACGCTGACGACCATGCACTCGGCAACCTGATGATCACTGCGCTCGCCAAGATCTCATCCTTTCCCGAGGCCATCGAGATCTGCCAGCGCATACTCGACACGCAGGGCAACGTCTACCCCTCGACGCTCGACTCCATCGTGCTCAACGCGCGCACGCTCGACGGCCGCACCATAGTGGGCCAGGCGGCAATCGGGCACAGCTCCACAGCTATCGAGAAGGTCTGGATCGATTCGTCCGACCCCACGCCCTACGGGCCAGCGCTCGACGCGTTGCGCGAGGCCGACCTCGTGGTCCTCGGGCCAGGCTCGCTCTTCACCTCGATCATCCCGAACATCCTCGTTCCCGGCATATGCGATGCCATCAGGGAATCGGGCGCCACGACGATCTTCCTTTGCAGCTTGGCGGACATGCAGGGCGAGACTTGGGGACTCGATTGCGCAGAGCATGTTCAGGCGCTGCTCGACCACGGCATGGAGGGGCTGGTCGACATCGTCTGCGTCAGCTCGACCTGCGATGAGCGCTACGGCCTCTCGGTCGATCGCGAGATCGTCCCCGCCAACGAGAAGCTAGCCGATAGCCCCGATGCGCCCGCCTCCGCGCCGATCCGCCGTCCGCTGCTCAACGATGAGATCAGGGCCCGCATCCAAGCGATGGGCCCGCAGCTCGTCGAGGCCAATCTCGTCGACACCGTGCTCCCAACGTGGCACAGCCCCGCTGCCCTCGAGGCAATTTTCGCCGAAGCGCTCCAACGGCGCGTTTAGGGTGCATAATAGGGGCGTGGCGAAATGCGCTGCAGGTTTGAGGCTCTGGAGGTGCGCTAGCGATGTCATTCGCATCGACTGTCAGAGAAGAGCTTTCGAGGGTTCCGTGGGAATGCGAGGACTGCAAGGTCGCGGAGCTCTCCGCGCTCATTCGCATCGACGGCAACCTCTCCGCCAACTATAGGCTCGAGATAGCCACCGAGACCGCCTCGGTCGCCCGCCGCGTCGTCAGCCTCATCCATGAGCTCTACGGCCTCAAAACCGAGATCACCACGCGCAGGTCGGTGCTGCATAAGTCCTACAACTACCTGATAATGGTTCCCGCGCAGATCGGCCTCAAGGAGGCGCTCGACAACCTCGGCATCATCACCGAGCGCGGCCTCGACCTCGGCATCGATCCCAAGCTCGTCAAGAAGGATTGCTGCAAGGTGGCCTACCTGCGCGGCGCCTTCATAGGCGGCGGGTTCATCGCCGATCCCAACGGCGACTCGCACCTCGAGATGACCACCCCGCACGAGGAGCTGGCCACGGCGCTCGTCGACCTCATGGTCGAGCTCGGCATCCCCGCCAAGGTGACGCGTCGCAGGAACACCTTCGTCATCTACCTCAAGGGCGCAGATCTCATCGTAGAGTTCCTCGGCCGCACCGGCGCGCACAATGCGGTCCTCAACATGGAGAGCATCCGCGTCACCAAGTCGGTTCGCAACGACGTCAACCGCAGGCTCAACGCCGAGGTTGCCAACCAGGCGAAGACGATCAACGCCGCGATGGACCAGGTTGGTGCCATCAGGCAGCTCGTCGACACCTACGGAATCGAGTCGCTCTCCCCGGCCCTTCAGGAGCTCGCTCTACTTCGGCTGGCAAATCCGGAGGCCTCTTTGCGCGAGTTGGGAGAGCTCGCAAATCCGCCTTTGTCCAAATCCGCCGTATATCACAGGATTCGCCGAATTGAGGCGATGGCAAGGGAGCTCGAATGAGTGCTTTTCTTGTGATGAATCGCCACTCATGGGGGTCTAGCACTTATAATCAGAAGTGCATGGCGAGCATATCTGGGCGCGCTTGCGGAGACTCCGTGACGCGCCTTGAAAATCGAATCTCCAGCATGTGTTTTACAGGCTCTTTTTGCAAATTGAAAGGATGATCTTAAGTGGCTATCAAGGTTGGAATCAGTGGATTCGGGCGCATCGGCCGTCTAGTCTTCCGCGCAATGGAGAACGACCCGGATTTCGAGATCGTGGCGATCAACGGAACGCGCGATCTTGCAACGGCGGCGCACCTTCTCAAATACGATTCCGTCCATAGGCGGGTTTACGAGAGCGTCGTTCCCGGCGACGGCGGCATCATCGTCGACGGCCATTTCGTTCCCGTCTACAACGAGCGCGAGTCCATCGCTGCGATTCCCTGGGATGACCACGATGTCGACATCGTCATCGAGTCGTCGGGCAAGAACAACGACGGCCTGAAGGCCAAGGACCATCTCTCCGACAAGGTCAAGAAGGTCATCCTCACCGCTGCCGGCAAGAACGTCGATGCCACCATCGTCATGGGCGTCAACGAGCAGATCTACGACAAGGATACGATGAACATCATCTCCAACGCGTCGTGCACCACCAACTGCCTCGCGCCCGTCGCGCGCGTCCTCGACGACGCATTCGGAATCAAGCGCGGCTTCATCAACACCATCCACGCCTACACCAACGACCAGCAAATGCTCGACAAGTCCCACAAGGACCTTCGCCGCGCACGTGCCGGCGCCGTCTCGATGATTCCCACCACCACCGGTGCCGCAAAGGCCATCGGCCTCGTTCTCCCGCAGCTTGCAGGCAAGCTCGACGGCATGGCCACCAGGGTTCCCACCCCCGACGGCTCGATGGTCGACCTCGTCTGCGAGCTCGAGAAGCCGGTCACCAAGGAGATCGTCAACGCGGCATTCCAGGAGGCCGCAGAGGGCTATATGAAGGGCTACATCGACTACTGCACCGACCCGATCGTCTCGTGCGACGTGATCGGAAACCTCTACTCCGCGGTATTCGATAGCGGGCTGACGATGGTCATTGGTGGAGAGTCTAATCTGGTCAAGGTGATAGCTTGGTACGATAATGAGGCCGGGTATTCCGAGAGGGTCAAGGACCTGGCCAAGTATGTAATGGCTTAGCACAACAACACCATAGAAATCGACTAAGTGAAGCCATCCATATTCGGGAACGAATTGGGTGGCTTCATAGACGAAAAAGGCAAGTTACTAGGATCTTTAGGGGAGCAAATGAAGAGCATTCGTGAAGCTGATGTCAAGGGCAAGCGCGTTCTGCTGCGTGTCGATTTCAACGTTCCGCTTTCGGAGGGCACCGTAACCGACGATGCACGCATCAGGGGTTCGCTGCCGACCATCAAGTACCTCGCCGACGAGGGTGCCAAGGTCATCATCCTCACGCACCTGGGCCGTCCGAGCGGCATCGGCTTCGAGGCCGACTTCTCCGTCGCGCCCGCCGCGCGCGTGCTCGGCAGGCTCTTGGGCGCCGAGGTGCTCGTCTCTCCCGAGGTCACGGGCGAGGCCTCGCAGCAGATGGTGGACGCGCTCGAGAATGGCCAGGTGCTGATGCTCGAGAACCTGCGATTCGACCCGCGCGAAAAGAAGAACGACGTGGAGTTCGCTGCCGAGCTCGCCAAGTTCGGCGACATCTACTGCAACGACGCGTTCGGCGCCGCGCACCGTGCCCACGCCTCTATCGACGTTCTCGCTGGGATGCTTCCGCACTATAGCGGCCTGCTCCTCGACAAGGAGGTCGAGGTTCTCGGTGCGATGCTCGAGAGTCCCGAGCGCCCCTTCATCGCCATCCTCGGCGGTTCTAAGGTTTCCGACAAGATCAAGATCATCAACAACCTGATCAACATCGTCGACAAGATGCTTGTCGGCGGCGGCATGTGCTTCACGTTCCTCGCGGCTCAGGGCTACGACGTAGGCAAGTCGATCGTCGAGGAGGACTGCCTCGAGGACGCGCGCAACATGCTCGCAAAGGCGGCTGAGAAGGGCGTCGATATCGTGCTGCCCATCGACTTCGTCGTCGCCGACCAGTTCTCCGAGAGCGCAACCGTGGCGATCAGGGGCTATGACGAGATTCCATCCGACATGATGGGCCTCGACATCGGCCCGGCCAGCTGCGAGCTCTTCAAGAGCGTCATCATGGAGGGCAAGACGGTCTTCTGGAACGGCCCGCAGGGCGTCTTCGAGATGAAGCCGTTCGAGAACGGCACCCGCAAGGTTGCCGAGGCGCTCGCTGCCAACAAGGCCGCCACCACGGTTGTCGGAGGTGGCGACAGCGGTGCTGCAATCGCGAAGTTCGGCCTTGCCGACGAGGTCACTTTCGTCTCCACCGGCGGCGGTGCGTCGATGAGGATGGTCGAGGGGTGCGAGCTTCCCGCAATCGTCGCACTCAACGCCTGATTGGCCGGAGTCTGGTCTCGGGCTAGCACGAGGGGGTAGGGAATGGGCCGCAAAGCCGTCATAGCGGGCAATTGGAAGATGAACTGCACATGGGCCAGCTCCGTGCGGCTCGCCCAGCGCATCTCCGATTGCTGCGACAAGAAATATCCTGACATCGACATCATCCTCTGCCCGCCGTTCACCTACATCAAAGGCGTGGCCAACGTCTTCAGCTTCGACCGCTCCGACATCCAGCTCGGCGCGCAGAACGTCTACGAGGAGATGCCCGAGGGCATCGCCGCCGCTACAGGGCAAGTCAGCGTCGAGATGCTCAAGGATCTCGAGTGCAGCTACTGCATCGTAGGCCACTCCGAGTGCCGCCAGCACAACGGCGAGAGCGACGAGCTGGTCGCGCGCAAGGTCAAGCTGCTGCTGGAACACGGCATCATCCCGATCATCTGCTGCGGCGAGAGCCTCGAGGTCAACAAGGCCGGCGGAACCGTCGAGTTCGTCTCGGGGCAGATTCGCACTGCGCTCGAGGGCCTTTCCGCCACCGACGTCGCGAAGTCGATCATCGCCTACGAGCCGATCTGGGCGATCGGCACCGGCGAGGTGCCCATCCCGGAGAAGATCGACGCGATCTGCGCGGCCATCAGGGGCCTCGTGCGCGAGATGTTCGGCAGCGAAGTCGCGGAGGCTGTAAGGATTCTCTATGGCGGCTCGCTCAAGCCGGCCAACGCACATCAGATCCTGCCGTTGGAAAACGTCGACGGGGGGCTCATCGGAGGGGCCTCGCTCGACGCAGAGGACTTCCACGACATAGTCAAGTCGGCAAAGGAGCTCATGAAGAGGTAGACAATCGGGGGCGTGCACCAAGAAGCGCCCCCGATGCATTGGTTTTGAAAGTTTTCAAGGAGGCACCAACATTGAAGACACCGGCACTTTTGGTGATCATGGACGGATTCGGAATCGCGGAGAGCGGCCCGGGCAACGCGATCAGCCTGGCTGACAAGCCGCATCTGGACTATCTGCTCTCGGGCAAGGACTACCCGGTGCGCCTCATCGAGGCGTGCGGCGAGAACGTCGGCCTGCCTGCGGGCCAGATGGGCAACTCCGAGGTAGGGCATCTCAACATCGGCTCGGGGCGCATCATCTACCAGGACCTCTCCCGCATCAACAACGCAATAGCCGACGGTTCGATCCTCTCCAACGAGGTGCTGGTCAAGATCATGGATGCGGTGAAGGAGCGCGGAAAGACGCTGCATTTCATGGGCTTGCTCTCCGACGGAGGAGTCCACAGCGAGCTCGAGCATCTTGAGGCGCTCGTCGACATGGCCTGCGGTCGCGGAGTCTCCAGCGTGCATGTCCACGCCTTCATGGACGGCCGCGACGTCTCGCCCACGAGTGGTGCTGGCTACGTCGAGGAGCTCGAGGAGCATCTCGCCGGCATTCGCGAGGAGTTCGGTGCCGATGCGATCATCGCCTCGTTAGGCGGTCGCTACTACGGCATGGACCGCGACAATCGCTGGGAGAGGGTCAAGCGCCACTGGGATACCATCGTCATCCCCGACGAGGCCTCAAAGGGCTACATCACCGAGCTTTCGCCGAAGGCCGCCGTCGAGGCGAGCTATGCCGAGGGCGTGACCGACGAGTTCATCGTTCCCGTGGCGTTTTGCGACGCGGGCGTGCGCGACGGCG
Organism: bacterium; assembly: GCA_024698685.1. GTDB lineage: Bacteria > Actinomycetota > Coriobacteriia > Coriobacteriales > CADBOM01 > RGIG5709. The sequence goes on along the minus strand of JAILQZ010000094.1, from coordinate 38,150 downwards.
ACGGCATCATCTTCTTCAACTTCCGCCCCGACAGAGCGCGCGAGCTCACTCGCGCATTCACGCAGCCTGGATTCGACGGCTTCGATAAGGTGCTCTCGCCCGAGGTCGACTATGTCTGCATGACCGAGTACGACGCTTCGTTCGGGCTGCCGATCGCCTTCCCGAAGGAGTTCCCCGAGATGGTGATGGCAGACGCGATCTCCGCGATGGGCCTCAAGCAGTTGCACATCGCCGAGACCGAGAAGTACGCGCATGTCACATTCTTCCTCAACGGCGGCGTCGAGGCGCCGAAGGAGGGGGAGGAACGCATCCTCATTCCGAGTCCTAAGGTCGCGACCTACGACCTTCAGCCTGAGATGAGCGCCTATGAGGTTTGCGATGCGCTGGTCGACGCCATCCTCGGCGAGCGCGCGCAGTTCTACATCGTCAACTTCGCCAACTGCGACATGGTAGGGCACACCGGCTCGATTCCCGCGGCCAAGACCGCCGTCGAGGCGGTAGATGCGTGCGTCGCCAGGCTCGTCAAGACGATCAAGGACAAGAAGGGCGTCTGCCTGATAACCGCCGACCACGGCAATGCCGACGTCATGCTGACCGAGGAAGGCTCTCCGATGACCGCGCATTCGCTCTCGCCGGTGCCGCTGATCGCAATCGATGAGAGCGGCGAGAACAGTGGCAAGCTCGCCTTCGTCGATGGAGATGGCCGCTTGGCGGACATCGCGCCAACCTTCTTCGATCTCGCAGGCGTCGAGATTCCCGAGCTGTGGACGGGAAGGAGCCTGCTGGCCCGCTAGGAGCCGTCGACTTGCCACGCCGGTCGAGCCGCGCCCTCGTCCGCTTTTTGCCGATTACGGGTTTTCATCCCACAAAGGGAATCAAATGCTTGAAGCGGTTGGGGCAAGACACTATAATCGGATTTCCGCGACGATGAAACGTCGTAAGGATGCAATTTAGGAGTTTGCTTTGGCAGTTTTGCTTTGGATAGTCATCGCTCTATGGTTGATCTCCGGAATCGGTCTCGTGATCATGGTCATGCTCCATTCCGGCAAGGGCACCGGCGTCAGCGAGATGCTCGCCAGCACCATCAATCAGACTATGGGCACCGCGATCGTCGAGAAAAATCTCGATCGAATCACGGTTATTCTGGCTATAATATTCATCGTCACCATTCTGGTGATGATGATCATCTACCCGCACTAGTTGCGGGAACATATGTCGGTGTGGCGGAACGGCAGACGCGCTAGCTTGAGGGGCTAGTGTCCGAACGGACGTGAGGGTTCAAATCCCTCCACCGACACCACTTGAGAATCACGGCGGTCCGAGCGACCGCCGTTTTCGTTTCCCCAGAGATGCTTGCCCAGCTCAGGGTGGGAAAGCGATCGACGCGCCGCCTCGCTCCCATCGCCCTTCGGACCAATGAAAAACGGCTGGGGATTCCAGCCGTTGGGAAGTCTATGGAGGCGACGCCCGGATTCGAACCGGGGGTAAAGGCTTTGCAGGCCTCTGCCTTACCTCTTGGCCACGTCGCCGCGAAAACACATTGTAACAGATAAAGCGCGCATTGCGCCATAGATTTCAGCGTGTGCTTGCCGACGGGGCAAATGGCATCTGCCCTGCAACTATGGGGCTGACGGGCGTACGGCCTTCTTGCAGAGGCGCTTGAGCGCGTTGGCCCACGTCTGCAAGAACCTCGGCGCTCCGATCAGCGCGGTGAGGATCACCGCCAGCACGAATGGATAGAAGATCATCCAATGCGAAAGTCCCAGCAGGTACTCGAAGAACCCGAAGTGGCTCATGACGTTGATGACGATGATGTGCAGGATGTAGATCTGCAGGCTGTGCTCTCCCCAGCGGGTGAGGAAGCACTTGCGCTTCGGGGCCATAAGCATGAAGGCGATGCCGATCAACGCAGACCAGGCGTAGAATCCAAGCCGCATCGCGATGAAGAGCCAGGCCGAGCCGCCCAACCTCTCGGCCATGATGTCGAATTCGTTCCAGCCAGTGGACATCTGCTTGAAGACGATCGCCCTATCCGGTCCGAGCTCGTAGAGGAAAGCGAACCACGCGACGAGCACCGCGAGGGCCACGATCCGAACGATCCAAACCTTGTTGGAGGAGAGGATGCGCTCCTGGATGCGCAAGGCTCGCGGCAAGCCGATGTAGCACCCGGCTGCGAAGATCGGGCAGTAGACGATCAGCTTGGCGCATGCGAAGAGCGTGCGGTTGCCGGAGTCGAGCCAAAAGCCGCTGCAGAGCGCGAGCGCCACCAGGATAGGCAGAATAACGCCGGGCTTGATGCGCGCGAAGAGCGGAACCATCAGCACGTAGACCGCCATGACCCAAAGGTACCAAGGCGAATTGGCCTGGTTGAAGAAGTTGAATTCCAGCTCGCCACCCATCGCCACCTTGGCGGCCAGCGAGAGGAGGGCGAAGATCAGGCATAGCGCCATGTAGAAGAGGAAGTTCTCCCCGCGGTACTCGTTCTCCTCGCTATAGGATTTCGACGCGAAGATGCCCCCGATGAACAGGAACAGCGGCATGTGGAAGGTGTAGATCCAGATTGCCGCGGTGCTCATCAGCATAGAAGAGTTACTGGGCATATAGGTAAGCAAATGCCCCATTACTACGAGCAGGATTAGCAGGCCCTTCGCGTTGTCGAAGAAGGCGACCCTTTTGCTTGAGGAATCCTTCATCAAGCTGAAAGGATTGCTTAGAATATCCGTATCGGATGCGGCGATTTCGGCCGTTCGAGAGCCTCCGGACTCTGCTGCCCTGTCCGCGCCGATGGTGTTGTTCATGGCATCTGCTTCCATAGCGCACCCGCATCGATTCTCGGCCGTGCGCATGGCGGTGGCGCCGCATGCAGGCCCTGCTTTCGGTATGATAGCAGTTCGTATCCTGCAGAGCGCATTTGAGATGGCGGTCGATTGTATGGTTAGGTGCTTGGATTCCTTCAACAAGGATGACTGGCAGGAGGCGCAGTTCGAGCTACTTCTGCGCTTGGACGAGTTTCTCACCGAGAATGGAATCGAGTACTCGCTTGATTTCGGCTCGATGATCGGTGCGGTGAGGCATCGCGGATACATCCCCTGGGACAACGATGTCGATATCACGATGCATCTTGACCAGTACGCCAAGCTCGTCGAACTGTCTAAAGCCGGCATGCTTCCAGATGGACTGGTGCTCGCAAGCTACGAGACCCTCGAGAACTATCAGACCGGTTTCGGAAGGATCCTCGATACCAAGCAGGCGACCATGTTCGCCCATCTCGGCTGGGAGGATGAGGTCATCGGCGTCTTCATCGATATCTTCCTACTGAGACCGCTGCCCAACGATCCCGGCGAGCAGCTAGAGGCAATTGTCGACTACGACGTCTACGACGAGGGAATCTGCGAGCTCGGCCGCAGGCATGGCCATCGTCCGGAGCTGTTCATAGAGCGCTATCGGGAGTTCAAGGAGCAGGAGCGGCTGCTCGGCCACAAGGAGGCGGTGGCGTGGGCGAAGGCGAGAGCCGACGCGCACAACATCGACGATGCCGACTGGTATTTCATCGCCTCTGCCGGTACATACCTCTGCTACGAGATCCGCAGGCGCGAGTGGGTCGAGTCTACGGTGAGGATGCCCGTCAACGGACACATGCTGCCGGTATTCACGGGCTATCTGGAGATTCTTCGTGGCGACTATGGGGACAGCTGGCGCTACAAGCCCACCGAGGATGCCAAATTCGTCCCCTACAGCGCAGCTCTGCATCTGCCTGCAAAAGTCTTCGTCGATCAGACGTGGATCGCCTATCCGCAGGAGAAAGCGCTCGAGAGCCTGAAGGCATACAAGGACGCTCAGATGGAGGACGCATTCATCCGCTACAAGTATTCTCCGGATGTATATGCGATGAAGGGGCTTTTCAGCCTTGCAAGCGTAAGAGATGACGCGCAGACCGCCGGTGTCGACCTCGACACCGTGGTGGATAGGCTGCTCGAAGGCGATCTGGAGATTGCCGAGAAGGTCTTCGACATCTTCGCGAAGTTCAGGAGCACGCAGCGCAGCGAGCGCTACAGGTATTGGCGCGTGGCCATTCCGATTGAGAACGAGTGGCTGCTTGCAGCGCTCTGGGCGCAGTTGCTGGTGCGCAAGGATTACTGGGAAGCCGCGCAGATCGTCAGGATGACCAACGATTACTCGAAGGACGCGGAAAGCCTTGCTGCGGATCCCCGCTACACGAAGCTCGAGGAGCTGCTGAGCGAGATCAGCGAGATGCATCTGGAGATGGATAAGGGAAACGTGGCCGCAGCGCGCGGGCACTTCGATCGCGTGGCGGAGATCTGCCCCTCAGCCTACGAGGCTCGTATCGGGCGAATCTGGCTCGCTGCTAACGAGGAGGGCGAGTCAGCGCTCGACGATTTCTCCGCTGACCTCGAGTATTGCAGGGAAAACGGCGAATATCTCGCATACTATGCGGATCTTCTCGAGAAGTTCGGGCGCTCCGACGAGGCGCGCGCGATGCGCGAGGAGGCGCTGACGAAGACCACCAACTGCATGGTCTTGCTCAATGTCCAGGACAAGATGGAGGTGCAGCATGGCGCTTAAGAACTACCAGACCGCACTGCTGAATCTCCTGATCGAGCTCGATCGCGTCTGCAGCGAGGTGGGCGTGCAGTACTGCATCGTCGATAGGCTCGCATGGCGCGAGAAGAAGGGCTTCAAGGGCTTCAAAGGCGCAGAGGGCGAGGCTACGGTTGCGATGCTGCGTGCAGATTACGAGCGCGCCAAGCCGGCGCTGGAGGCGCTCGAGAACCGCGAGATCGAGGAAACCGAGATCGATGGCTTCCCGATTGCTCGCTTCGTGAATTCGCACAGCACCTACATCAACATGCTCAGTCCGTTCAGATTCGAGAAGCCGGGCATCGCGGTTACGATCAAGATCCTCGAGCCTGCGGGCCGCAAGGTGGTCTATGCGTATGGAAAGACGAGCAGGAGCCTCTCGAAGTCGCTCTTCTTCCCTGCGAGGCGCGCGAGCTTCAACGACGCCAAGCTCTGCTTCCCGCCCGATATGCTCAAGCTGTTCGGCAAGCTCTTCAAGCAGCCGAGCATCCTGTTCAGACGATATCCGGGCACATTCGAAACCGAGAGGTTCGAGGTGATCTGCGACCTCGAGGTGCCCTATGCGAACTACATGGCGCTCAAGGGTGCGCATGAGCTTGCCTCGGAGATGAAGTTCGTCGGCCGCAAGGAATACTATCGGATCGTCGATGAGAACAAGAAGCTCGAGGTTGAGAAGAATCGCGCATTCGAGGCGCGCACCCTCACGGCCAGACGCGTTCAGATCTGGCAGCAGCTCTATCCGATCGAGGATGAGCTGGTTGCTGCATCCGAGCGCGGCGACGAGGAGTTTCTGCGCGAGAAGCTCAGCGACTACGTTGAGCTGGTCAAGAGGTTCCGCAAGTTCGACTACGGCTTCTATGTCGATCCGGTGCTCGAGCGCGTTGCCAAGCCGCTGGTCGTCGAGGCTTTGGGACAGAAAGGCTATGCGGAGTACGAGGCCAGCATCTGCCCGGAGTATAGGGTCGGAATGGCCCAGATCCTTCGCGAGGCAGGTGTGGAACACCCGCTGCTTTGATGCGAAAAACCTGCAAATGCAGTGCTATCATCTGTAGAACGCTTTTCCGACGAATGGAGGAACAACATGGCTAAGATGCCGCAGAATGTCATCGATCTCATCAACAGCGTGCCCACCGCTATCCTCGCTACCTGCGATGCCGACGGCATGCCGAATGCGGTGCCGGTAGGAATGAAGGCGGTTGCAGGCGACGATGTCATCGTCATCTCCGACCAGTTCTTCAAGAAGACGCTGGCGAACCTGATGGCCAACCCGAAGGCTACGGTTACCGTTTGGAGTGGGAACGAGGGCTACCAGATCAAGGGAACCGCAGTCTATGAGAACGAGGGCGAGCGTTTCGAGGAGGTCGCCAAGATGGTCGACCAGATCGCGGCCCAGATGGGCGCACCGCTCAAGTCGAAGGGCGCCTGCTTCATCGATGTCGAGGAGATCTACAACGTGGCCCCCGGTCCTGAGGCTGGAAACTCGATCCTCTAAACCGAAATCGCATATCGACGCGAATGGGAGTCGCCCTTGGGCGGCTCCTTCGCATTCAATGGGAGGCATCGGCGCTTGCGCATGTGCGCGTCAATTGAAAAAGGTCGCTGGAAGCATATCCAGCGACCTCTCGAATTCGTGGTGGGCGATACAAGATTTGAACTTGTGACCCCTACCGTGTCAAGGTAGTGCTCTCCCCCTGAGCTAACCGCCCACGTAGCGCCTTGGCAAACCATCGCGCAAGGAACTAGTTTACAGGACTGCAAGCAAAAGTCAAAAGAGTTTCTCTGAAAACCATAAACGGCGTTTCCTATGAGATGGCGGGGAGCAGGCGCTTCTCGATACGCCGTCGACCGTCCCGAATGCACTCCACGAGCCATAAGCGGTTTTTGACTTGCAAGACCTCCGATTTACTCTTAGAATGCTATTTGCATTAAGCGGACATGGCTCAGTTGGTAGAGCACAACCTTGCCAAGGTTGGGGTCGCGGGTTCGAGTCCCGTTGTCCGCTCCATCGAATTCAACGGCGCCTCCTGAAGAAGCGCCGTTCTCTTTTTGGCTGGACTTCGCGGGGGAACATGGCGAGGCAAGAGGACAAGACGAACGCGATGAGGCTGCTCGATGCCGCAGGGCTCGACTACGTCTTCCATGCGTACGAGACCGAGGAGGCGCTTCCCGCCACCGAGGTCGCGGAGATCCTCGGAGTCGAGCCGGAGCGCCTCTTCAAGACGCTCGTCACCGTGGGGAAATCGGGCGAGCACTACGTCTTCGTCATCCCCGGCTGCTCGACGCTCGACCTCAAGAAGGCCGCCTCGGCAGTGGGGGAGAAGTCGATCGAGATGATCAAGTCGAAGGAGCTGCTGCCTCTGACCGGCTACATCCACGGAGGCTGCTCGCCGATCGGGATGAGGAAGCAGTTCGTCACGACGGTCGATGAGACCGCGATCCTCTACGACGCGATAGTGGTTTCCGCCGGCAGGATAGGCAAGCAGATCGAGCTGAGCCTCGATGCGCTCGTGGAGATGCTGGGCTGCAAGCTCGCCGATCTTACCTGCTAGAGCCTGCCGATGCCCCTGAGGTGCTCTGCCTCCTCATCGCTGATGATGGCCCTGAACGAGCGCGGCAGCACGCGCGCCACGAAGGGCGTCGTGGCCTCCAGCACCTCTCCATCGAACTGGATGCGCATCGGCGGATCGGTGCGCACGCAGACCTCGCGACCGCTGAAGATGTCGATCGCCTCGCCGCGCTCCGGGAATTGGCCCCCCGTGTCCAGAAGCGCCGCTATTGCCGTCGGCGCCAGCTTCCAGACCTTGTCGGGCTTGAGTATCACGATGTCGAAGAGGCCGTCCTGGGCGTCGTTCTCATGGATGATCGAGATGTCCGGTGCAACGCGCGCGAAGTTGACGAGCAGCGCCGCCATGCCCTCGGTGCGATGCTCGACACCATCTATGACGAGCTCGATGTCGAGCTTTTCGGGCGAATTCGTGAGGAACGAGAGGTAGTAGGCCAACGATCCGATGCTCTTCTTCAGGCGATTGGCCGACTCCATGATCTTCGAATCGTATCCAGCACCAGCGATAACGCCGAATCCATGCTTGCGCTGCACGCCACCGGCGTCGACGTACTCGATCTCGCAGATGTCGAAGCGCGCGGTCTGCCCCTCGCGCACCAGCCGCGCGAGCTCACGCGGGTTGTTCGAGCCGGCGAGGTTCATCGCGAGGAGGTTCGCCGTGCCCGCCGGGAAGATAAGGATCGGCACATCGGTGTAGCGCAGCTCGTAGCAGACAGAAGCCACCGTTCCGTCGCCGCCAGCTGCCACGACGCGGTCGAATTCGCGCGCGTCGACGAGCATCTCCGCTATCGAACGCTCGGGCGAGAGGTTGCGGATCACCACGTCGTCGCCCTCTTGGGTGGCTATCCTGATGAAATCGTAGATGTCCGAATCGCCGAGCCCCGAACATTTGTTGTTGATAACGAGTAGCTTCATAGCCTATGCCTCCATATTGGTTAAGATATTAACATCAGGAAGGCTAATGGAAGAACAAAGCATGCAGGTAAAGACAGAGAGCGAATTGCAATCGGCCATCGAATCCATCGCAGATGCCGAGATACTTGCCATCGACACCGAGTTCATGCGTGAGAAAACCTACTATCCGCTGCTTTGCCTGGTCCAGATCGCCACGGAGAGCACCTCGTTCATCATCGACCCCCTGGCCGTGAAGGACCTCACGCCGCTCGCTCCAGTGCTCACAAGCCCCAAGACGGTCAAGGTGCTCCATGCCAGCAGGCAGGATCGCGAGATGCTCTTCAACGTCTGCGGCGTCGTGCCCAATCCGATATTCGATACGCAGCTCGCGGCTCCGCTTCTGGGGTTCCAGCAGCAGATCGGCCTCAAGTCGCTCGTCGAAGAGATCCTCGGCGTGAGGCTCTCCAAGCGCGACTCGCTCTCCGATTGGTCGAAGCGCCCGCTTTCCAAGAGCCAAGTCGAGTACTCGCTCGACGATGTGCGCTACCTCGTGCCGCTCTACCGCGAGATGTGCAAGAGGCTCGACGATCTGGGACGCAGGCACTGGCTCGACTCCGAGTTCGCGGCTCTGGGAGAGGACACCGAGTTCGGCACGCCAGAGTCCGAGCTCTGGTCCAAGGTCAAGAAGACCAACTCGCTCTCTCGCGCGCAGCTCGCATGCGCTCAGGCTATCGCGGTGTGGAGGGAGAACTGCGCCAAGCGTTCGAACATCCCAAGGCGCTGGATCCTGCAGGACGAGCTGATCGTCGAGCTATCGCGCAGGCAGCCGAAGAACGTCGACGAGGTGTACGAGATCCGCGGCGCCAAGGAAAAGCTCAACACCGGGCGCGCCCGCGAGATCGTCAAGGTCATCGAAGCCGCGTTGGCTTCCAGCCCGGATACTTGGCCGAAGCACGCCACCAGGAGGCCCACGGCCGCCAACGCCGACGCGATGGTCGACCTGCTCACCGCCTTCCTGCGCACGCGCGCCAAGGAGAACATGCTCACGCATCAGGTGCTCGCAACCCATGATGACCTCATCGCGTTCGTTTCCGGCCAGCGCGCAGGTCTTGATATACTTAAGGGCTGGAGATATGAAATCGCCGGCCGCGACTTGCTGGAGATACTCGAGGGGCGCATTTCCCTGCGCATCGAGGGCGGAAACGTCAGCATCAGCAGGGCGGACGGCTGCATCTAGGGGGAAACATGCTCTATCTGCTTCTCATCGTCGTGACGCTGGGCCTTGGCCTGGGCACGCAAGCGCTGATCAATGCGCAATACAGGAAATGGGACAAGGTCTACTCGCACGCTGGCCTTACCGGGGCCGAGGCAGCACGCCGGATGCTCGATTCCCATGGGCTCTACGATGTGCCGATCTCGATCACCACGGGCAAGCTCAGCGACAATTTCGACCCGCGCAGGAACTGCCTCAACCTTTCGCAGAGCGTCTATGGCTCATACTCCGTGGCCTCGATCGCGATTGCGTGCCATGAGGCAGGCCATGCGGTGCAGCACAATCTCGGATACACTCCGATCAAGGTCCGCACCGCCATCTTCCCGGTGGTCAACTTCGCTTCCAACGCATGGATCGTCGTGCTGCTGATCGGCATCGCGATGAACCTGATGGACATGGTTTGGGTCGCCGTGGGGCTCTACGCGCTCGTCGTGCTGTTCCAGCTGGTCACGCTGCCCGTCGAGCTCAACGCCTCAAACCGCGCTATGACTTACATCAGCGATAGCCTCGCTATGTCGGTCGACCAGGAAAAGGGCGCACGCAGCGTGTTGACCGCGGCTGCGCTCACCTACGTCGCCGCAGCGCTTGCATCGTTGCTGCAGCTCCTCTACCTAGTAGCGCGCGCCGAGAACTAAGGGCTTTCGATGGCTACGCTTTCGAATATGATGGCCAGCGGTCGGAAAGCTTCGGAGGAAACGGCTGGCAGCGCCGCCATCTCGGTTACAACCGCGCTCAACCTCGCCAAGCGATCGCTCGAGGGAATTCGCGTCAAGGTGATCGGCGAGGTTTCCGAGTTCGCGAACAAGCCAGGCTACAAGGCCGTCTACTTCACCATCAAGGATGACTCCAGCTCGCTTGGCTGCATGATCTGGCAGGGCGAATATCGCAAGCTCGGCATCGACGTCAAGATCGGCGACCTCGTCGAGGTCACCGGCTACTTCACCCTCTACGCCAAGGCGGGCAGGATGAACTTCATGGCGCGGGTCATCGAGTATGCGGGCGCGGGAGACCTCAGGCTCAAGGTAGAGCGCCTCGCCAAGCAACTCGAGGCTGAGGGGCTGATGCGCCCCGAGCGCAAGAGGCCTATCCCGCCGAGCGTCGAGCGCGTCGCCGTCGTCACATCTCCGCGTGGGAAGGCCATTCAGGACGTCTTGCGCACTCTCAGGCGCAGGAGCCCGTATGTCGAGGTCTCCGTGGTCGGCGTTCCCGTCGAGGGGAAGGATGCTCCCGATTGGATCTGCGAGGGCCTGCGCGTGGCCGATGCGTCCGATTGCGACGTGATACTGCTGGTGCGCGGAGGAGGCTCCTACGAGAGCCTCATGCCCTTCAATGACGAGCAGGTGGCGCGGACGGTCGCGGCGTGCGCCAAGCCAGTTGTCACCGGCATCGGGCACGAGCCCGACAACTCGATCGCCGATATGGTCGGTGACGTGCGCTGTTCGACCCCGACGGCCGCCGCCGAAGCCGTTGCGCCATCGATCGCCGATCTGCAGAGTCGAATATCCTCTGCGGGCAACCGGATGGGAATGGCCCTGCAGGCGAAGGCCGATCGCGCGCAGATGCAGCTCACGGCGCTGAAGGCGCGCCCGATCTTCACCGATCCGCAGGCGCTGACGGGCAATCTCGCCATGCGCATCGATTCGGATGCCGAGCGCCTGCATCGCGCGATTCTCAATGCGATGGCATCCGATGAGCGCAGCCTCGCCAACGCGAAGGGCAAGCTGGCATCGCTGGCCCCCAGGCTATTCGATAGGCAGCGCAACGTCATCGCGCTTTCCGCAGCGCGTCTCAACGACCTATCGCCCCTGACGATCTTGGGGCGCGGCTATTCGATCGCCTACGACGACGGAGGTCACATCCTCAAGAGCGTCGAAGGCGTAAATGTATCGGACAGCATCCAGGTGCGGGTCTCAGATGGAACCATCGACTGCACTGTGGAGGGAATCGGCAGAGAGGAAGCATAGGATGGACGAGGAGACGATGGGCTCGCTGTTCGGCGAAGAGCAGGCGGCGCCCGCAGACAACATGACCTTCAAGCAGGGGCTAGACGAGCTCGAGGGAATCATCCGCGCACTAGAGGGCAACCAGCTCGAGCTGGAGGAGAGCCTTGGCAAGTACGCTAGGGGAGTGGAGCTGCTTCGCAGCCTCCAGGGCAAGCTCGATGACGCGCAGCAGAGGATCACCGTGCTGCTCGGCGAGTTCGATCCCGCCTCGATCGAAGAGGTCGACGACCAGCTGAGCTAGCTGCCGACCACCCCATTCTGCAAGCCGCTCGCATCGCTTTCTTTGTGGAGATACTGTGTACCCCATGCCGCTTGCGCTCAAACAGCGCAGCGACTGGCGCAACGATAGGCGAGCGGCGGTGTTTTCCAATCCTTCTCTGCTAACATTATCCAATGGGAGAGTGCCTGACTCCCGAATATGTTGCGTATACAACGAGGAGAGCACGAAATGCAAAAAGAGGATTGCATCTTCTGCAAGCTGGCGAACGGCGAGATTCCCACCACCCTTGTCTATGAGACGGACAAGGTGGCGGCGTTCAACGACGCCAACCCCAAGATGCCGATCCATGTCCTCGTCGTCCCCAAGGACCATTACGCGAGCCTTTCCGATGACATTCCCGCCGAGCTCCTCGGAGCGCTCATGAAGGCCGTTCCCGAGGTTGCCAAGGCTACCGGCATCTACGAATCCGGCTATCGCGTCGTGATCAACACCGGCGACGATGCCAACCAGACCGTCAAGCATGTCCACGTGCATGTCATCGGCGGCGCGCAGATGCAGTAGATCGCGCAGGTGGGCAAATGAAGACTCTCATAGTCAATTCCGGCAGTTCATCTATCAAATACCAGCTCATCGATGTGACTAGCTTCGATGTGCTGCAGTCTGGCGAGGCCGCGCAGATTGGCTTCCCGGGCTCCTACATCCGATCGAAGTCGAAGACCAGGATGAAGCACATCAACGTCGCGCTGCCCGATCACGAGGCCGGCATCCGCATGGTCCTCAGCGGGCTCCTCGACCCTGACATCGGCGTCATCAAGAGTCTCGACGAGATCGGCGCGGTGGGCCATCGCATCGTTCATGGCGGCAAGTACTTCGACGGCCCGGCAATCGTCGACGACGACGTGCTCGACAAGATCAAGAAGCTCATCAAGCTCGCGCCGCTGCACAACGACGCTGCGGCCAAGGGCATCGAGGCCTGCATGCACCAGATGCAGGGCATACCGCAGGTGGTCTCCTTCGACACCGCGTTCCACATGACCATCCCGCCAGAGCATCACACCTACGCGCTCCCGTACGAGTACTACACCGACTACGACGTGCGCAAGTACGGCTTCCACGGCATCTCGCACGACTACGTCTCGCGCAGGGTCGCTGCGCTCATGGGCCGCAGGCGCGAGTCGATGCGGATCGTCTCCTGCCACCTCGGCAACGGTGGAAGCATCTGCGCCATCAAGAAGGGCAAGTCCTTCGACACCTCTATGGGATTCACTCCGCTCGATGGCATCATGATGGGCACGCGTTGCGGCTCCATCGACCCGGCGATCATCCCCTTCATCATGGAGGAGAAGGATCTCACGCCGCAGGAGATGGATGCGATCCTGAATAGGGAGTCCGGCCTGCTGGGCGTCTCGGGAATCAGCAACGACATCCGCGAGATCGACGAGGCGAGGTACTCCGGCAACTACAGGGCCGACTTGGCGCTGAAGATGTATGCGGAATCGGTGCGCAGGTACATCGGCGCGTTCGCTTTCGAGATGGGCGGTTGCGATGCGCTGACGATTACCGCTGGAATCGGCCAGAACAGCGCTATGATGCGCAGGATGATCCTCGAGCATATGGAGGGATTCGGCATCGTCTGCGACTGGGAGGCCAACGCCAACGTCGGAGCCAAGGACTGCGCCATCAGCACCGAGGGCTCGCCGATCCAGGTCTACGTCATCCACACCAACGAGGAGTACATCATCGCAAAGGATTGCGAGAGGCTCTGCGCAAAGCCCGAGGAAATCGCCTTCGATAAGGATCCCCTCAAGGAGCCCGCGAAGGACTTCGACACCTCGAAGGGCATTCCGTTCATCGAGGAGTAGCCCCCCGAGCGCTCAAGCGCAACTACGAAGAAGGCACCGCGCTTGCGATGCCTTCTCTCTTTTTCGTCGGTTGCTGCCGCGCGGCTAGCAGAGGGCCTGCGCCTGGACCGCCGTGATCGCGATGACGCCGACGATGTCCTCGGCGGTGCATCCGCGCGAAAGGTCGTTGATGGGCTTCGCGATTCCCTGCGTCATCGGGCCGTATGCCTCCGCCTTCGCGAGGCGCTGAACCGCCTTGTAGGCGATGTTCCCGGCATCGATGTCGGGGAAGATCAGCACGTTGGCCTTTCCTGCAACCTCGCTGCCCGGCGCCTTCGATTTGCCAACGGACTCGATGATCGCGGCATCGAACTGCAGCTCGCCGTCGATCATCAGGTCGGGACGCAGCTCCTTCGCCAGCGCCGTTGCCTCGCGCACCTTGTCGACCGCAGGGCTCTTCGCGCTGCCGTAGGTGGAGTGGGAGAGCATCGCGACCGTCGGAGTCGAGCCGACGAGCTGCGTGAACGAGTCTGCCGAAGCCGAGGCGATATGCGCCAGCTCCTCAGCCGTGGGATGCTGGTTGAGAGCGCAGTCCGCAAAGACGAAGATGCCGTCCTCGCCCAGATCGCAATCGGGCACCACCATGACGAAGAATGTCGAGACGAGCTTGGTGTTCGGCGCGGTCTTGAGGATCTGCAGCGCCGCGCGCAGCACGTCGGAGGTAGCGTGGATGGCGCCTGAGACCATTCCGTCGGCGATGCCGAAGTAGACCATCATCGCGCCGAAGTAGAGCTCATCGAGCATCTTCTCCCAAGCGGCCTCGCGTGTGATGCCCTTCTTCTCGCGCATTTCGAAGTACTTCTGCGCGAACCTGTCGTGGTCGGGCGAGCGCCTGGGGTCGACGATTTGGATGCCGGTGAGATCGACGCCTTCGTCGGCGAGGTCGTCGGGGTCGCCAAGCACGATGATGTTGGCGATGCCTTGGTCGGTTGCTGCTCGCGCGGCCCTCAACGTGCGCCTGTCGTTGCCCTCGGGGAGCACGATGGTCTTCTTGTCCGAAGCTGCCTTTGCGATTACGCTGTCGAGAAACTCGCTCATGGGAATCCTTTCTATGCCCGCGCTGCCCAGCGGCCATGCGGCGGAAACCTTGCGCCATCCTACTCGTAGTTGCGCGTGAAGAATGGCTTCACGTAACGATGATACCCTCCAAACGATGCTCAATCAAACTGCGGAGAGGTGCCGTCGAGGTTTGGAGTACAATTGTTTCTCGTCTGGCAAACGCATGTTCGCGCGCAGATTGGGAAGAGGAATTCGATTGCATATCTCCACTGAGAGCGAATCCGAGCTTCGCGGCTACGATGCCATCGTCATCGGCACCGGCTTCGCAGGTTCGGTGATCGCGCGTGAGCTGGCGGAGCGCGCCAGGATGCGCGTCGCGTTGGTCGAGTCGCGCGACCATATCGGCGGCAACTCCTACGACGCCCTCGACGAGCATGGCGTGCTGGTCCACATGTATGGGCCGCATATCTTCCACACGGCCAACGAGCGCGTCTTCGGCTACCTTTCGAGGTTCACCGAGTGGCGCGCCTACGAGCATCGGGTTCTCGCGCGACTGGACGAGGGCACCTTCATCCCCGTCCCGTTCAACAAGACATCGATAGAGATTTCCTTTGGCAAGGAGAGGGGAGCCGAGCTCATAGGCAAGCTCATCGAAGCCTATGGCGATGAGCGCAAGGTCCCGATAGCTCAGCTGCGCCAGACGGACGACCCCGACATCGCCGAGCTCGCCGACTTCGTCTACGATAACGTCTTCCGCCACTACTCTGCCAAGCAGTGGGGCACCGATCCCGCCACGCTCGACACTTCGATCACCAGCCGCGTGCCCGTCTTCATCTCCCGCGATGACCGCTACTTCCAGGACCCCTTCCAGGGGATGCCCGCCCAGGGCTACACGCGCCTCTTCGAGTCGCTGCTCGATTGCGAGGGCCTCGACCTCTTCCTCGGGCTCGATGCGCGCAGCTTCCTCGGATTCGCTGGCGATGGCGAGCGCCTGCGGCAGGCCACCGTCAACGGCGAGCCATATGGCGGCATCATCGTCTTCACCGGCTCGGTCGACGAGCTCTTCGGATTCAGGTTCGGCAGGCTCCCGTATCGCTCGCTCGACTTCGAATTCGAGACGCTGCCGATGAAGCGCTTCCAGCCCTGCGCCACGGTCAACTACACGGTGAGCGAGGATTTCACGAGGATCACGGAGTTTTCCCACCTCACCGGCCAAGAGCTCGAGGTGACGACGATAATGAGGGAGTATCCTTGCGCTTACGAGGGCAAGCCGGGCCAGATTCCCTGCTATGTGGTTCCCGGAGAGGAGAATGCGCGCAGATACGGCCAATATGCCGAGCTGGCCGCGTCGATCTCGCGATTCCACCTTCTCGGGAGGCTGGCCGAGTATCGCTACTACAACATGGATGCAGTCGTTGCGCGGGCCCTCGAGCTCGCCGATGAGCTATGCGAGCAAGCCTAGCTTGCTGGAAAGAAGGTTCTTCAGGATGGCTGAGAAGCTGATCACGTTCACCATTCCGTGCTACAACTCCGCCGAGTACATGGATCACTGCATACAGACGATCATCGACGGATCTGCGAAGCGCCTCGAAGATATCGAGGTCATCATCGTCGACGACGGCTCGATGAAGGACGACACGCCCGCGAAGGCCGACAGCTGGGAAGCTCGCTATCCTGGCGTCATCCGCGCGATCCATCAGGAGAACGCCGGCCACGGAGGCGCTGTGAACAAGGGCCTTGCGAATGCACGCGGCGAGTTCTTCAAGGTGGTCGACTCCGACGACTGGCTGGACGAGGAGTCGCTAGATGCGATGCTCGACCTGATCGAGGCGTTCGAGCAGAGCAGCGAGGAGCCGATCGACCTATTCCTGGCGAACTACGTCTACGAGCATGTCGAGCGTGGCCAGGAGGTCATGGACTACAAGAAATCCCTACCCGTCGGCAGGCCCTTCGGATGGTCAGAGATCCGCAAGTTCGGCATCTCCCGATACATCCTAATGCACTCGGTGATCTTCCGCACGAGCGTCCTGCGCGACTGCGGGCTGCGACTGCCCGAGCACACCTTCTACGTCGACAACATCTTCGTCTACGTTCCGCTGCCTTACGCCAAGCGCATGATGTACCTCGACCTCGACCTCTACCGCTGGTTCATCGGCAGGGAGGACCAGTCGATCAACGAGAAGGTCATGGCCTCGCGCATCGAGCAGCAGCTCCGCGTCACGCGCGAGCTCATCGATTCCTACGATCTCAGCAGCGACGTCGCCGAGCCCAAGCTCGCCGCGTATATGGGCAACTACCTCGCGATGATGCTCGCCATATGCTCGGTATTCTCGCTGCTCTCCGAACGCGAGGACAAGTATGAGCTTCGTGCGGGGATTTGGAATTACCTCAAGGAGCGAAACCCCAACACCTACCGCTTTATCAGGGGCAATCCGCTTGTCTTGATGTCGAACAGCTCGAGCAAGGCCTGGGGGCATGTCGAGCTATTCCTCTACCACGTAGCGCAGAAGCTCTTCAAGTTCAATTAGGACGGGCTTGGGCGGGCGCCGATTCCGAGCTCCAGGGCAGACTAGACGTCGCGGCCGTACTTTCCGGAGTACTTGTTCGAACGCCGCCTGCGAAGGTTGGCGTGATACGCGTTGCGATTGTCGCGGCCCCCTTGGTTCCCGCGGTTCTGCGACTTCCCATGGCCGCCATGGGCCGCAGTTTGGCGCTCCGCGTGCGCCTTGGCCTGCTCTGCCTTGCGCGTGATGTAGGCGTGCACCTTGGCCTTGTAGTCCAGCCCCTTGTCGAGGATCGTCACGGTTTCAACGTGGTAGGTCTGCGGGAAGAGGTCGACTGGGGTGACGCTGCGCACCTCGTAGCCGAGCTCGCACAGCGCGATCGTGTCACGTGCGAGAGTGGTGGGATTGCAGGAGACCAGCGCGATCCTCTCGGGCGACATCGATACGACGCTCTCGTAGACGTGCGAAGCGATGCCGCTGTAGGGCGGGTCCATCAGCAGCACGTCGACGCGTCCGAAGTCACGCGACTCCCTGCCGGCATCTCCGCCGACCACGATTGCGTCGAGGTCGTTCTCCTCGAGGTTTCGGCGCAGATCTCGGATCGAGCTGGATGTGGATTCGATCGCATAGACGAGCGAGCTGCGCTGCGCCATCGGGAGCGTGAACGTCCCGGTGCCGCAGTAGAGGTCGCAGCAGATGTCGGTGGGCTGGATGTCGAGCTGGTTGATCACGACATCGACGAGTCGCTCGGCCGCCAAGGTGTTCACCTGGAAGAACGAGGGGGCGGAGACCCGCATCGTGATCCCGTTGAGCCTCTCGCGCCAGACGTCCGCTCCGAAGAGTATCTCGGAGGAATCGGGGCGGGTGCCCTTGTTGCTCTCCTTCTGCATGACGCGCGTGATAGATGTGCAGCTCACGGCGCTCGTGATGATGTCGACGGCCGCCTTGCGCGGGAAATGCCCCGTGGTGGTCCACAGTGCGATTTGCTGGCTGTTGGTGATGGTAGAGGCCCTGATGCCCACGCGATAGAGGCCGTAGTCCATCGCCTTGAGGTAGCCGAGCGCCCCTGCGAGCGACTTGGGCACGCGCTCGTAGCCGGAAGCGAAGAGCGGACACGACTCGATCGGCACGATGGTCTCGCCGTTGGCGACGTGGTATCCGAGCTGGAGCTTGCCGCCCTCCATCGTCGGCACGAGCTCGATCTTGTTGCGGTATCCGAGCTGCTTGGGGGAGGGGATGCAATCGCTGACGAGTTCCTCGGCGCCCTCGATCTTGGCGATTCGCTGCAGTGCGTCGACGACGAAGGTGCGCTTCCATGCGAGCTGGGCCTCGTAGTCGAGGAACTGCCAAGGGCATCCTCCGCACGCATCGCAGTGCTTGCAGTATCTCGTGGGATTCCTGTATTGCGAGGGCTCGAGGACGTATTTGATCTGGGCCCTGTCGTAGCGCTGGGTTTCGGAGACTATCTCGATCTGGAGCTTATCGCCTGGACATGCGTTGGGAACGAAGACGACCTTGCCGGACGGGAGCTTGGCAACCCCATCTCCTCCATAGGCCAGACGCTCGACGACGACTTCCTCAATCATACGCGTGCTCTTTTCGAGATGGGTATAGACGCGCGTTGCGCGTGAGACGAGCGATGCCTTGCAGGTCGAGCGTCGTGTTCAATTTCGCGTTCCCGATATGCTTTCTTGTCGTATGGGCCGTTCGGCAATATAATCGAGTTCGGGTTCACAACCAGAAGCCATGTTGGAGGGCACGGCTCTGCAATTGCCATAAACATTTTATGCGTTTTTTCCGTGAACCTGAGGAAGAAAGAGAAACATTTTACAGGAGGTAAGAAATGGCAGTGACTATCAGCGATGCATGCGTGGGTTGCGGATCCTGCACCACCGTTTGCCCCGTCGGCGCACTTTCGATCAATGCGGACGGCAAGGCCGAGGCCAACGACACCTGCGTCGAGTGCGGAGCTTGCACCGGAGCATGCCCGGTTCAGGCGATCTCCCTCTAGGGATTAGCCGATGAGCCGGCCGTGCGCGGTTCGCGTGCGGTCGGCTCTTTTGCTTTTTCGGGAAGATTATCCCGTCGTCGAGCGGCCTTTCGACTCGACATCCATCATCCAAGCGCCCTCTTAGCTCAGGGGATAGAGCGTCTGCCTCCGGAGCAGAAAGTCGAAGGTTCGAATCCTTTAGAGGGCGCCATTTTTCTTTCGCGTAAATAGGCCTTTTAGCGCCGCAAACCCCGTTGAACATCCCCAAACAGCCGCGAATCGCGCGGTGAAGTGTCCATTTCGTGTGAATCCCCGAACAAACAGGGGAAATGCATTATCATATTCAAGTTAAGTATATAAGCATTACTACGCCCTTTTTCGGGGCAGACATATGAATTGGAGGTTCGATCAAGTGGCACTCTACACTCCCAGGTACAAGCCGACCGGCAGGGAGATCGCGGTCGTGAAGACGAGCAAGGGAACGATCAGGGTCCAGCTGGCTGGCGAGGATGCGCCGATTCACGTCGGGAACTTCATCGAGCTCGCAACTTCCGGCTTCTACGATGGCCTGAAGTTCCACCGCTATGTCGAGGATTTCGTCATCCAGGGCGGATGCCCCAACACGCGCGACCTCACTCCCGAGCAGCTCGTATCCGGCAGGTTCCAAGGTCCGCAGCCTGGAACCGGCGGCCCCGGCTACAGCATCAAGCAGGAGTTCACCACCAATCCGAACAACCTCCATCTAGACGGTACGCTCGCGATGGCGCGCAGCTCCATGCCGGATTCCGCAGGCTCGCAGTTCTACTTCTGCCTCGGCCCGCAGCCCTTCCTCGATTCCGGCTACACCGTCTTCGGTCAGACCATCGACGGCCTCGATGTCATCTGGTCGCTGCGCGTTGGCGACGTCATCGAGTCGATCGCGATCGAGAATCTCGCAGAATAGCCCACGGGTTTTCCCATTGACCTTATCGCCTAGGAGATTGGATACACGTTTTGCTGAATCGTCAACTATTCGCAGAGGCAAAGGCGGCATACGACGCTCGTGACTATGCAGGCGCGCTGCGCAGCTATTACATCTGCCTCAAGGAGCAAGATGGTCCATTCGAGCCGGGAGAGGCCGGCCTCATCTATCACATGCTCGGCAACTGCCTCGTGAAGATGAAGAGCTTCGACGATGCCGCCAAGGCATACCAGAAGGCCCTTCTCGATACCGATTACGAGAACATCACGGCTGTTCATTCGAACTACGGTCTTGCGCTCATGCATCAGGAGCAGTATCGCGAGGCGATCGAGCAGTTCGAGGCCGTTCTCAAGGATCCCACCTACGAGACGCCGTTCAAGGCCTATAACGGCCTAGGCAACGCCTACATGAAGCTCGGCGATTTCGCCGCTGCTGGAACCGCATACAGGAATGCGGCTGTCGATGAGCGCAACCCTGCGCCCGTCAAGGCCCTGCAGAACCTCGGCGTCTGCTTCATGGGGCTCGGGAGGCCGCAGGACGCGATCAACACCTACAACGCGATCTTCGACTTCAATCCCGATCAGGCGACGTTGAACAAGACCTACTCGAACATCGGCCAGGCCTACGTGGCCGCAGAGCAGATGCCCGAGGCGGTCGAGGCGTTCGAGAAGGCGCTCGAGGATCCGACGTTCGTCCTCTCCGATTCGGCCAAGGCCGACTTCGAGAAGGCGCGCTCCTGGAAGCCCGACTTCGACGATTCCGGCCTCTTCATGTCGTCCGACACGCTCGTCGAGGACTACGGAATGGTCCAGGTGCCCTTGCCCGAGCAGATCGACCAGGTACAGCCCTTCCAGGCCATCGAGCCCGTCGCTCCGATGGAGATCGATCCCACCGCTACCTACGGCGCCGGCATCCCCGATGCCGATGCAACTGGCTTCTTCGAGGCGCAGGAAGGCAGCGAGCAGGGCTTCGACATGGAGGTCGGGAAGCCCAAGAAGCATCGCGGCCTCAGGGCCATCCTGATCATCTTCGTCATCCTCCTGCTCATAGTCATCGCAGCGGGAGTCCTCTTCTGGCGCGGCTTCGGCTATCCGACGCAGAGCCAGGTCGTCCAGGATCTCTTCACTGCGCATGCGGCCGGCGAGGACGTCTCGCAATATTGGGTCCCTGCGACCAATGAGGAAGAGGAGCAGGTGATCGCCAAGATCATGAACTCCGTCGCCGAGACCGATGACGTCTCGATCGACTACGTCGAGAAGAGCATGCTCGAGTCCACGGTCATCGTCACGGCAACTCTCGATGGAGGCGGAACGATGCGCTACGAGATCTCGATGCAGCGTGACTTCTCCACGATCCTAGGGTCCGTGGGATGGAAGATCAACGGCATCGAGTACGCCTTCCCATCCACCCAGAATTCGATGTCGACCTCGACGATGACCTCGTCTGACGGAATGACGGACGATTCCACGGCGGAGACCAACGACAGCGATGTCAACGGCAAGACCGAGGCGCCCGCTGAGGGCGATGCAGCCGCAGAGGGCGGAGATGCAGCAGCTGGCGACAGCAACAGCCAGCAGTGAGAGAGGTAGATCGAGGCTGCCATCGAATTTGACGGGAGACCTCCGATAGGAAGAAAGCGGGACTCAAGTGTCTTTTTTCGATAATCTGTTCGGCCAGTGGGGAAGCGACATGGCCATCGACCTGGGAACGGCGAACACGCTCGTCGCGATTCCGGGCGAGGGCATCGTCCTCAACGAGCCGTCCGTAGTGGCTATGGACAACAACACGAACAGGGTTCTCGCCGTCGGCTACGAGGCGCGCGAGATGATCGGGCGCAACCCGGGCAGCATCACGGTCCAGAGGCCGCTGGCCGATGGCGTCATCGCAGACTACGACGTCACTATGGCAATGCTGAGCTACTTCATCAACAAGGCCGCGCCGCGCAGGCGCTTCTACCAGCCCAAGCCGCGCATCGCTATCTGCATTCCGTGCGGCGTCACCTCGGTCGAGAAGCGCGCCGTCTTCGAGGCGACGCTCGAGGCGGGCGCACGCCAGGTCTTCCTCATCGAGGAGCCCATGGCGGCGGCAATCGGAGCGGGCCTTCCCGTCGATGAGCCCACTGGTTCGATGGTCGTCGACATCGGAGGCGGCACCACCGAGATCGCAGTCATCTCCCTCGGCGGAATCGTCACCTACCGCTCTCTCAGAATCGCAGGAAACGAGCTCGACGAGGCAGTTGCCCGTCACGTTCGCGATGTATACAACCTGAGCATCGGCTCCAGAACCGCAGAGGATATCAAGATCGCAATCGGTTCCGCGCTGCCGATACCAACCGGTGAGCTCGACATGGAGATCTCCGGACGCGACCTCACGACGAGCCTCCCGCGCGTCGACATCGTCCAGTCCGAGGATATCCGCGAGGGCATCCGCAACCCATTGAGCCAGATCGTGGTCGCCATCAAGGAGGCGTTCCTCGAGACCGACCCGGACCTCGCTGCAGACATCATCCGCAACGGAATCCTGCTCACTGGCGGCGGCGGGCTCCTCAAGATGCTCGACGTCCTGCTCACCAGGGAGCTCGAGGTTCCGGTCTACGTGTCGGAGACGGCCTTCTCCAACGTCGTCGAGGGCTGCGCTCGCGCACTCGAGAATCCTGAGGCGCTCAGAAGGTCATACACGCAGAAGTAGGATTGAAAAGCCTATGACTCCTATCGCGACTAAGAAACGCAGGGAGGTCACGGCAACCGTTGTCCTCATCATAGCCATCGTCCTTTCCATCGGGCTTATGACGATCTGGTCAGTCGAGGGCACGAGAGGGCCGCTCCATACCATGCGCACGGTCACCAACACCGTAGTCGCACCTTTGCAGAAGGCAGGTGCTTTCCTCGCGACGCCGTTCAAGGCCGTCGGCAATGGCATCACGAACGCCGCCGCCGACGATGAGGAGCTGCTCGCTCTCAAGGAGGAGAACGAGGCGCTCAAGGCGCAGGTCATCGAGTACGAGGAGTACAAGCTCGAAAACGACAGGCTCTCCGAGCTGCTCAAGATGACCTCCACCTACAGCCTCAAGAGCGTTGGCGCGCGAGTAATCGCGCACAGCGCCGACTCGTGGAATCAGACGATCACTCTCAACAAGGGCTCTAGCGACGGCATAGAGCCCGGAATGCCCGTCATGGGCGGCAAGGGCCTGCTAGGGCAGGTTGAGAGCTGCACTCCCAGCACATGCATCGTGCGCCTGATCACCGACGAGCAGAGCGGCGTCGCCGTCATGCTCCAGTCGACGCGCACCGAGGGCGTCGTCACCGGCTCGGTCGACGGACTCCTATACCTCAAGTACGTCCCGGTCTCGGTTAACGTCCAACTCGGCGATCCTGTGATCACATCCGGTCTCGGCGGCACCTACCCCAAGGGCCTCGTTGTCGGAATCGTCTCGAGGATCACCAGCAACCCCTCCGACGTCTACCAGACGCTCATCGTCCAGCCTCTCTCCGAGTCCTCCCTCGTCACCGAGGAGGTCCTGATCTTCATCGGCGGAGAAACCGAGGCGACCTCTGGAGTCGACATCGTCGACAAGGAGGACCAGTAGCATGACAGAGCATACGATCAGAGTTGGAGGAAGCTCCAATGTCCAAGCAAAGGACAAGCAGCCGATTGGAAAGGTCGCGCTGATCTCGCTCGGCGCCTTTTTGCTGCAGACCATCGTCGCACCTAACATCACCATCGCGGGAGTGGCGCCCAACTTCCTGCTCGCTGCGGCCATCGTAGGGGCATACATCACCTCGCCGCGTTCCGGCGTTATCATCGGATTCATCCTCGGGCTCGTCTTCGATCTGCTCAGCAGCGGACCGGTTGGCTCGATGACGCTCATCATGTCCCTGATCGGCTACGCATTCCCGAAGATCACAAGCTCGCTGCAGGTCGAGGGCATCGGCGCATGGATCGCATTCGTCGCGATCAGCGCTCTCGCAGTCAACCTCATCTATGCGATCATCATGGCATTCGCTGGCGCTGGCGGCTCGTTCTTCTCGGCGCTCCTCTACAAGACCCTGCCATCTACCGTATACGATGCCGTAGCCTGCGCGTTCGGATGGCTTCTCGTCTCCAATCGCAGCCGTAAGGCCAAGGTCCCGCGCACCAAGAAGAGCAAGCGCATGAAGATGTAGGAGCGAAGATGTCCCCGCTGATTCTCGCAATCATCATCTTCGTAGTCGTCTTCGCGCTCGTTCTCGTCGGAGTCATCTTCTTCGTGCGCACGCGCTCTACAGGCGGCGACCTCGTCGTCAAGCAGAGCCTGCGCAGGAAGGACGAGATAAAGAAGACGGGCAAGGAACCCAAGCAGGCCTTCGGCGCAGAGGATACCCACAACTCGATCTCACGCAACAGGACGCTCATCTTCGGCGGAATCTCACTTGCAGCGCTCGCGGTGCTGATGGGGAAGTCCTGGGCGCTGCAGATCCTTTCCGGATCCGAGTACTCCGCCCTTTCGAAGGAGAACATGACCGCAACGGCCAACCTTCCCGCCACGAGGGGCAGGATCCTCGATCGCAACGGCGTCGAGCTCGTCAAGAACCAGATCAGCCGCACCGTCGTCGCTGACGACACAGTCCTCGAGAATCCCAACCTGGTTCATAGGCTCTCGTTAGTCCTAGGCATCCCGAAGGAGGCCATCAGGGCGAGGCTGATGGACGAGACCGGCGGCGTTCAATCGTCGAAGGCGATAGCATCCGACGTCTCGATGCGCGCCATCTCCTTCATCTCCGAGAATCCCGCGGTATTCCCGGGAATCTCTATCGAGTCGAGGTTCAACAGGATCTACCCGAACGGCTCGCTTGCGGCGCACGTCCTCGGGTACTCCGGAACGATCTCCGAGGAGGAGCTCAAGTCCAAGGTCGATGGAATGAACTACGCTTCGGGCGACGTGGTTGGCAAGTCGGGCGCAGAGCAGGCCTTCGAGCGCCTGCTGCAGGGCAACAAGGGAACGAGGACCTACAAGGTCGACTCCGACGGCAAGACCATCGCGACGCTCGACGAGATTCCCTCCGACCCGGGCAACGACGTCAAGCTCACGATCAACTACAAGACCCAGAAGGCGGCGGAGAAGGCGCTCGCGGAGGGGCTCGAGGATTGCCGCAAGCGCAGATTCAAGAACGCGTACTGCGGCGCCGTGGTTGCGATGGACGTCCACACCGGCGCTATCCTGGCGATGGCGAGCGCTCCGACATTCAACCCGAACAACTTCATCGGCGGAATCTCGAGCGAGGATTGGGAGAAGCTCAACAGCGCGAAGTCCAACTACCCGATGAACAACCGCGCCATCTCCGGTGTCTATCCGGCGGCTTCGACATTCAAGGCCTTCACCGGCCTTGCAGGCCTTACGCACAAGATGGTCGACAAGAAGACCGAGTTCGAGTGCAAGGGAACGTGGGTCGGAATGGGCCGCAAGTATCCGAAGAAATGCTGGCTGCTCACTGGCCACGGCGACCTCGCCATCGTCGACGCGATCTCGAATTCCTGCGACGTCTACTTCTACGAGATAGCCAAGTGCTTCTACGAGATCGAGGACGACCAGCCCACTGCCCTTCAGGACTATCTGAGGTCGTGGGGCTTCGGCGCCAAGACCGGCATCGAGCTTGCCGGCGAGTCGGAGGGCCGCATCCCCACCAAGGAGTGGAAGGAAGAGTACTTCAAGGACAATCCCGAGAGCTCGATCTGGCTCGGAGGAGACCTCACCAACCTGATCATCGGTCAGGGCGACGTTCTCATCACGCCGCTCCAGCTCGCCTGCGCCTACAGCGGAATCGCCACGGGAAAGATCCCCAAGCCGCATATCCGCGGCGACGTCCTCAACAAGGATGGGCAGGTAGTGCTTCCCGAGACGTTCGAGACAAGCGACCTCTCCCCGGTCTTTTCGGAAGAGGACATACAAACCATCCGAGAGGGCCTGAGAGCCGCTGTAACGACCGGTGGAGTCGCAAAGGCATTCCAGGGCTTCGGCGCGAAAATCGCGGCTAAATCGGGAACTGGCGAGACCGGTTCCGAAAAGCGCGACGATTACGCTTGGATCGCCGCGTACGGACCCTACGACAACCCGAAGTACTGCGTCACCTGCGTCATCGAGCAGGGTGGTGGCGGAACTTCGAGCGCAGGACCCATTGCGCGCAAGGTGCTCGCCCAGCTGCTCGGCCTCGACGGTGACAAGACCGTCTACGTCGAAGAGAGCGATGAGAGGTAGGAGGGAGGCGAACCCATGGCTGTGACCCCGAAGATCGAGAAGGCGCAAACCGCCTCCGCCAGCAGGATCTCTGCGATTCTCGGCAAGGTCAACCTGCCCTTCTTCGGCGTTATCGCGGCGCTGCTGATATTCGGCATCCTCAACCTCTCCTACGTCCTCGCGGGCAGCACGGAGTACTCGCTGATGCGTCAGGCTATGGGCATCGGCCTCGGCATCGTTGGCATGGCGGTCTGCTGGAAGATCGACTACCGCATCTTCGAGCACATGATCATCCCGCTGCTGATCATCGATGTCGTGCTCATCCTCTCGCCGCACCTGCCCATAATCGGCTACTCCGCCGGCGGTGCGACCTCGTGGGTCAAGATTGGCATCCGATTCCAGCCCGCCGAGCTTGCCAAGCTTGTCACGATCCTGCTGATGGCGGCCGTGGTCGCGCGCTACCAGGGGCGCATCGATTCGCCGAAGGAATACCTCAAGTGCATCGGGTTCCTCTGCGTGCCATTCATCTGCATCATGACCCAGCCCGACCTCGGCACCGGCCTCGTGCTCATCATCATCGGCGCGACAATCATCTTCGTGGGAGGGGCGAACAAGAAGCTGCTGCTAATTACGATAGGCCTGATGGTGGCGTTCATCGCCTTCGTCTTCATCGCCGACCCGATCCTCGACAACATCGCCGGCAAGGATGTCTTCCTCAAGGACTACCAGCTCAATCGCATCCTCGTCTTCCTCAACGAGGATGCCGACCCCACTGGTGCTGGTTACAACCTCAAGCAGGCGAAGATCGCCATCGGTTCGGGAGGCCTGCTCGGCAAGGGCCTCGGCAACGCCACTCAGTCTGCGCTCGGCTTCCTGCCAGAGGCGCCTACCGACTTCGTCTTCTGCACCATCGCCGAGCAGATGGGCTTCGTTGGGGTCTTCGTGCTGATCGCCCTCTTCGGCCTTCTCCTCGGAATCGCGATCTCGATGGCGATGCGCACCGACGACCTCTTTGGCAAGCTGATTATCCTCGGCGTCGTCGGGATGTGGCTCTTCTCTATCTTCGAGAACATCGGCATGTGCTGCGGTCTCATGCCCATCACGGGCATTCCGCTTCCCTTCATCAGCTTCGGATCGTCGTTCATGATCTCGAACTTCCTCTGCATCGGCATCATCTGCTCGGTTTGGAGCAGGCAAAGAGCCGATGCCGCTGCGAAGATCAGCATCGATTAGCGGCTCTTGAGGGAGAATCGCCTGCGCTGGGAGATCTAGCGCTCTATCTCGTACCCTGCAGCCTGCAAAGCCTCGAGCGCCTGCTCGAAGCGCTCCTTGCGCGTGAGCACGTAGTCGGTGTCGTAGGTCGAGATGGCGAAGATGGCGATGTTGGCCTGAGCCAGTATCGCGACGATCTTGGCAAGAATTCCGACAAGCGAGAAGTCGAGCTGCGCCTCGATGCGGAAGGCTCGCCAGCCATCGTCGCGCTCGGCCATCGCGGTCGGTGCGGTTTCGGTTGGGCAAACGAGCGAGAGCTCCTCGTCGGTGTGGGCGAGGAAGGTGAATTCGCGGCTGAAGTCTATCTGAGCCGCACCTGTGAGCTTGCAAATCGAGAGGTCGACATCTATCGCCTTGAGCCTCATAGCCAACGCCTTTCCGCATAGCTGCCGCATGCACTTTTCGCCGTGCGTTCCCGAACAGTATACGCCTCGGCACCAAACCGTGCATTCTGCGCGCTCAACGGGGCGTATCCCCCGTAGCGTCCTTGACACTTTCGCACGTTAATCTACTATTTTCAACTATGCATCGTATTTCTCGGACATACACGTCTTGCATGGAAATGCTCTAGCCTGGGTCTGGCGGCGCAACGTCGGCTCAGGCGCACATCTCGTCGTTTCCCACCCACTGAAATCGAATTTGCAAGGCACCTTCCCCAATGATTGAGATTCAACACCTTTACAAGATCTACGGCAATTCCGCGGACGCCCATGAGGCGGTCAGCGATCTAAGCCTGACCATCGAGGATGGGGATATCTTTGGCATCATCGGTTCGTCGGGTGCCGGCAAGTCCACGCTCGTCAGGTGCATCAACCTGCTGGAGCAGCCCACCTCTGGGCGCATCCTGATCGACGGTGAGGATATCACGGGATTCAAGGGCAAGCAGCTGCTGGACCTGCGCGCCAGCATCGGCATGATCTTCCAGAACTTCAGCCTCTTCCAGCAGCGCACCGTGCTGCAGAACGTCACCTTCCCGCTCGAGCTGCGCCGCGAGATGAACAGGGAGGCCCGCGAGAAGCGCGCGATGGAGCTCCTCGAACTCGTCGACATCGCCGACAAGGCCAAGCGCTATCCGAGCCAGCTCTCCGGCGGCCAGCAACAGCGCGTGGCAATCGCGCGCGCTCTCGTCAACGGGCCGAAGATCATGCTCTGCGACGAGGCTACGAGCGCGCTGGACACGCGCACCACGGCATCCATCCTCGAGCTGCTCAAGAGGCTCAACTCCGAGCTGAGGGTCACGATGGTGGTCATCACGCACTCGCTTGCCGTCGCGAAGAAGATCTGCAACAGGATCGCGGTGCTCTCCGATGGCAAGATCGTCGAGGAGGGGGAGACCCTCGAGGTCTTCAACAATCCGCAGAGCCAGGCCACCAAGAGCCTGATCGCCTATGACAACCTCGAAACGGCAGGTGAGTAGCATGGAATGGCTCACCTCGTTCTTTGGGCAGTACGGCGGACTTCTCGCTCAGGGCACCTGGGACACGATCGTCATGGTCGTGCTCTCGACGCTCTTCGCCTACATCATCGGCATTCCAATCGGCGTCCTCGTGACGATCACCGCGCCCAACGGCCTCAAGCCTCGACGCATCACCTACATGGTCCTCGGCTGGATCGTCAACATCGGCCGTTCTATTCCGTTCATCATCCTGCTCGTCGCGCTGATTCCGTTCACGCGCTGGATCGTGGGCACCTCGCTCGGCGTCCGCGGAGCGGTGGTCCCTCTGGTCGTCAGCGCCGCGCCCTTCGTCGCGCGCATGGTGGAGCAGAGCCTCGCCGAGGTCGATCCCGGGCTCATCGAGGCGGCGCAGAGCTTCGGTGCGAGCACTTGGCAGATCATCTACAAGGTCTTCCTCAAGGAGAGCCTGCCCTCGTTGATCCGCGGCGCATCGATCACCTTCATCACGCTCTTCGGATACTCGGCAATGGCGGGAACGGTTGGAGCTGGCGGACTGGGCGATATAGCGATACGCTATGGATACCAGCGCTACCAGACCGACGTGATGGTCGTGTCGGTCATCCTCTGCATCATCTTGGTGCAGGTGATCCAGACGATCGGCGACAGGCTTGCGCGTAGGATCGACAAGCGCCAGTAGAGCGAAATGCCGCGTTGAGCGGCGCAGACGTGGAATCTTTGCTCCCGTCAGGGGAGTTGGATTTGAAAGAGAAACGCAGAGCATTTACGAAAGGAACGATTATGAACAGAGCAAAGGGCAAGGGCTTCCTGAAGCTGCTGGCAGTCGCCGCCATCGCATGCATGGCTGCGTTGGCCATTGCAGGTTGCGGAAGCAACAATGCGGATCCCGAGGATCCCAACATCAAGGTCGGCGCATCTCCGGCTCCCCATGCCGAGATCCTCGCGCAGATTCAGGACGAGCTGGCAGAGCAGGGCTACAACCTCGAGATCGTCGAGTATTCGGACTACATCCAGCCCAACGTCGCGCTCAACGATGGCGAGCTCGATGCGAACTACTTCCAGCATCTTCCATACCTTGAGGACTACAACGCCGAGAACGGCACCGATCTCGTGAGCGCCGCGGCAGTCCACTTCGAGCCGCTGTGCATCTATCCTGGCAAGACCAAGTCCCTCGACGCGCTTGCCGATGGTGCTAAGATCGCAGTTCCCTCCGACACCACCAACGAAGCTCGCGCACTGCAGCTCCTGCAGGCCCAGGGTCTGATCAAGCTCGCTGACGGCGCAGGTCTGAACGCTACCAAGAACGACATCGTCGACAACCCGAAGAACATCGATATCGTCGAGGTCGAGGCCGCCAACCTGCCGCGCACCCTCGAGGACGTCGACATGGCCGTCATCAACGGCAACTTCGCGATCTCCGCTGGCATCGACACCAGCACCGCGCTCGCGAGCGAGGATAGCGAGTCCGAGGCAGCGCAGACCTTTGCGAACATCATCGCAGTCCGCGCTGGCGATGAGGATAGCGCGAAGATCCAGGCTCTCGTGAAGGCCGTTCAGAGCCAGAAGGTCAAGGGCTTCATCAACGACACCTATGCCGGTGCCGTCATCCCGATGTTCTAAAAGCAAGCCCACATAGGGCAACTTGGCCCAATGAGAGGGAGGCGCTGGATGATTCCAACGCCTCCCCTGCTTTGCGTCTGCGTGCGCGGCGCGCTTCGAAGCTAGCGCTCCAGGCACTCCCTGGGCACGAAGCTCCACGCGTATTGGTTGGTGTGCAGCAGCCTATGCGCCTCGTGGCTGTTGGGCTCGCCGAAGATCTTCTCGTAGGCCTCCTGGACGCTGGGGTTCTCGTGGCTGAAGCGCAGGTCGGCTCTCCTGTCGAGCTTGTACAGCACCTGCCCGCGGGCCTCGGCCTGCTCGCAGTTATCCTTGATCGGCTGACCGCCTCCGCCGGCGCATCCGCCAGGGCAGGCCATGATCTCGACGAAGTCGTACTCCACGGTGCCCTCATCGAGAGCCTCGAGAAGCCTCTGCGTGTTGGCGAGGCCGCTGGCGACGGCAACGCGCAGCGGCGTTCCCGCGAGGTCGAAGGTGGCTTCCTTCCAGCCATCCATGCCGCGGACGTCCGCGAATGCATCGGGGTCGGGATTCTCCCCAGTGACCGCGAAGTAGGCGGTGCGCAGTGCTGCCTCCATTACGCCGCCGGTAGCGCCGAAGATGTGGCCTGCGCCGGTTGCGACGCCGAGCGGGTGGTCGAACTCGTCCTCGACGAGGTCGTCGATCGAGACGAAGTCGGACTTGAGCATGCGGACCATCTCGCGCGTGGTGAGAGAGATGTCGACGTCGGGCGTGCCCTTCTCAACCGACCACATCTCCTCGACGCCAACCTCGTACTTCTTGGCGACGCATGGCATGACGGAGATGCAGCAGACCTTGCTCGGCTCGAGGCCCTTCTCCTGCATGAAGTAGGTCTTCATAGCGGCACCGAACATCTGCTGCGGGCTCTTGGCCGTGGACAGCTGCGGGATCTGCTCGGAGCGGTTGCCCTTCATGTACCTGACCCAGCCGGGGCAGCACGAGGTGAACATCGGCCACTCGTATTCGTCCCTGTTGGCGAGGCGCCCCAGAAGCTCCGTGCCCTCCTCCATGATGGTGAGGTCGGCGGCGAAGTCGGTGTCGAAGATGTAGTCGAAGCCGAGCTTACGCAGTGCGTTGACCATCTTGCCAGGGGTCGCCTCATCGCGAGTGAGCCCGAGGGCGTCGCCCCAAGCGGTGCGGACCGCGGGAGCGATTTGGATGACTGTGGTGATGTCGGGGTCTGCGAGTGCGGCGAGAACGCGGTCGGTGTCATCGCGCTCGCGCAGAGCGCCAACCGGACAGTGGGTGATGCACTGACCGCAAAGGACGCACTTGGTTTCTGCGATCGTTGCGTCCCCGCTTAGGCCGATTCTCGTACGCGTCCCGTGGTTGCGCAGGTCCCAGATGTGCATTCCCTGGATGTTGTTGCAGACCTGTATGCAGCGCATGCACTTGATGCACTTCTTGTTCTCCCTGATGAGGGGATATCTTGAATTCCACTTGTCGCCTCTCGAATCGACTTCGAACGGGACGTCTAGGATGTTGAGGTCGGCGGCCACATCCTGCAAGCTGCAGTTTCCGCTGCGCACGCAGGTGGTGCAGGCGGTCTTGTGCTGGGTGAGGATGAGCTCGACGTTGGTTGTGCGGGCAGCCCTGACCTTAGGGCTGTTGGTGATGTAGTGCGCCCCGGCTTCGACCTTGGTGTTGCAGGCGGCAACGAGACGCTCCATGCCCTCGACCTCGACGACGCAGACCCTGCATGCTGCGATGTCGTTGAGATTCCTGAAGTAGCACAGCGTGGGGATGGAGATGCCTGCCTGGGCGGCGGCATCGAGGATCGTGGTGTCGGCGGAGACCTCGACCTTGGTGTTGTTGATCTTGACCTTTACCATTCGAAGCTCCTTCCCCCGAGGAATGCACCCATGCCGAAGTGGTCGCAGCGCAGGCAACGGTGGGCCTCCTGCATGGCCTCCTGCTCCGAATAGGCCTTCTCCATCAGCTCGAAGTCGTCCTTGCGCTCGGCGACCTTTCGCTCGACCATGTTCGACCTCCCGCAGGCGGCGCGGTCGCGCGCCACAGCGGGCGGCACCTCGACGTCGAGCTTGATCGGATGGTGGTATCCGAGGTAATCGTCGATGTTCCTGGCTACGACTTTGCCGGCCGCAACCGCGCGGATGACGGTTGCCGGTCCGGTCTCGCAGTCTCCACCGACGAAGACGCCGTCGATGTCGAAGACTTCGCCGTACTCATCGCCGAGTATCCTGCCGCGCGAGGTCGCGACTCCCGCCTTGGCGAACTCTTCGGAATCGATCACCTGGCCGATGGCGACCAGAACGCGGTCGAACGGGATGGTCTCGGGCGGGCAATCGGCTGCAACGGGCCTCGGGCGACCACCTGAGATCGCTCCGGGGATCTGGCGCTGGACCGTCAGCCCTACGACCTTGCCATCTTCGGTTGCGATGGCCTGTGGGGCGTGGAGCTCGAGGATCTCGCAACCCTCCGCTATGGCGCCTTCGATTTCCTCCCGCTGCGCAGTCATGTCCTCGACCCTGCGGCGGTAGACGATGGTGACCGACTCCGCGCCGAGCCTGACGCTGCTGCGCGCGACGTCCATCGCCACGTTGCCACCGCCGATGATAGCGACGCGCTCTCCCGAGAAGTCCGGATAGTTGCCATCGCCGATCTCGCGCAGCATCTCGACGGCGCTCATGACGCCCTCTGCGTCCTCGCCCTCGATGCCGAGCTTGTTGTCGTTGTGAGCGCCGATCGCAACGTAGATCGCATCGTAGTTGGCCTTGAGATCCTCGAACGAGATGTCATCGGGGATGCGCGTGTTGAGGCGCACCTCGATGCCCTGGGAGACCATGAAGTCGATTTCGGCGTCGAGGCGTTCACGCGGCAGGCGATATGCGGGGATGCCGTAGCGCATCATTCCGCCGAGATGCTCGCGCTGCTCGAAGATGGTCGGTTCGTGGCCCATGAGCGCCAGATAGTAGGCCGCCGTGAGGCCGGATGGTCCGCCACCGATGATCGCGATCTTCCTGTCGGTCTTCTCGTAGTGGAAAGGCGTGTAGGTGTCAGAGGCGTGCTCGATGGCATAGCGCTTGAGGCCGCGGATGTTGATCGGGTCGTCGATGAGCGCCCTGCGGCAGCTGAGCTCGCAGGGATGCTCGCAGATCAGGCCGCATGCGAGGACGAACGGGTTGTCCTTGCGGATCAGCCTCACCGCGTCGGTGTAGCGGCCGGCGCCAACGAGCGCGATGTAGCCTGGGATGTCGACGTTTGCCGGGCATCCCGAGATGCACGGGATGCTCGTGCCCTCGATCTTGGTAAGGCAGCTGTTGCGCCTGACGTGGTGCCTGAAATCATCCTGGAACGCGATGACAGCGGCAAGGACGCTCTGGGCGGCACCATAGCCCACCGCGCAGTCGGCGCTGTGGTAGATGCTCTCCGCCAGCGTCTCGATCATCTCGACGGTCTTGAGCGTGCCGTTTCCGTCGAGCACCTGCGTGATCAGGTTGTCCAGTTGCCAGAGGCCAATGCGGCACGGGACGCACTTTCCGCAGCTTTGGCTTGCGGAAGCATGGACCATGGCGCCTGCGAACTCCACAGGGCAGCCTGCCATGCTTCCAGTGGTCAGCAACGCACCCAGATCCTGGGTAAGCTCGCTGATTGTGGCATGCGCCTCGGACGGGCGCGTGATTTCCAGTCTTGCCATCTTCTTCCTTTTGCGTTCGGTGTCAAGGATTGCGCGTGTTGTCAAAGAACGCGCTACCTTATAAATGTAACATTAAAACCCATGTGCGCAGTTCGCTCGTGCGAGAGCGGAGAGCTTGCGCTGGACATTCGGCGCATGCTTGCGAAGCTGTCTGCCATATCGCAAAAAAAGACAATTTATGGAACTGCGGGGGCGTATCTTGCAGGTCTTGCAGGTTGGGATGCTTCGTTAAGGGTTACAATCTAGGGTGGCATGCGGAAAGCTCGCATCGAAGCTTTAGGGGCTCGCTATGGGCTCTAAGCTGGATCATGCGCTTGGCATGTCCCTTCGATTGGCATTGAAAGGAACAGCGATGTGCGCTCTCTCACTGAACAACGTGATTGACAAGGTCCTGAGTCTGGAGACCGGCTCCGGCGACCCTGAATCCACCGTGCGGTTGGCGATCTTTCTCGACGAGAGCATCAGCCCGCAGATGGCACAGGCCACCAAGATCGCGTTTCGACCGGTCAGTCCCAACGCGCTCATGCACGTCGAGGCGTTCTATTCCGAGCCGCTCGACGTTCACGGCGCAGCCGACTTCACCGTCATCCTCGCCGGCGATTCCCCATGCGTAAACGCCACCTACAACGCCTCGAAGGCCAAGGGCATCCCTACCGTCATCATCGCCGACAAGCTCGCGACGCTTCTCGCCAAAGAGCAGGGTGCGGCAAATCCGATCGACCCCAGCGACATCATCGGCCTCAAGGAGAAGGATAACGGCATCTCGATCGCAGAGGTTGCGGTCGACAGGCTCACGCGCGTGGGACGTGATGTGGGCCAATGTGCGCTGCAGGTATTCGGCCAGCGCATTCCCAAGGTATTCGGAGCCAAGCCCCTCGTCAGCAGCTCGGTTGCGCTGCGCAAGCCGCAGAATCCGTCTCCTACCTCGCGCTATGCTGCAGTGTTCGTGAAGCTTGGCGACTGGATCTGCGCCAATTGCCAGGAGCTGGCGGGCGCGATGTCCAACTGCTTCGAGTTCGTTCGCCCGTCGTTCTCAAAGTTCCTGACGCGCCGCACCGCGATCGAGAATGCCGGCATCGCAGCGCTCTTCTTCAGGTCGAAGGCGGACTTCCCGGTGATGACGCTCAACCAGATCAAGATGCTGCTTCAGATCGACCGCGCGCATGGCAGCGGCCTCTCGAAGGGCACGCTCTACGAGGCTGGCGCGCTCGCTGCGGGCGCGATGGCCTGCAAGACCGCATCCAAGGTCGTGTCCAAGGCCCTACCGGCCTTCAAGGTTCCAGCTGACATACTGATCGCCTTCTTCGGAACGTCGCTGATGGGCCACTACGTCAACATGTACAACGAGGGCGGAAAGCAGGTCCTCGTCGAGGTCGATCCCAACGACCCGGAGGCTGCCGAGCTGCTCGCCAGCCCGCAGCTCTCCTCGATCGTCAACGCCATCGGTTCCAAGGCGCGCGGCATAGGCGAGGGCGGGGTGGATCTTCTCAAGAACGTTCGCACCGCAATCCAGATATCCGATATCGGCGACAAGGGTGCAAGGATCGCCGGCGCGGCGAAGGACTTCGTCATCAAGGGCGCTCCCGCCTCTGTCAAGAGGCTTGCGGGGATGCTCAAGGACAAGGGTTCGGAGGCTCTTCCCTCCAAGACAGCCAAGTTCGCCAAACCCGCGCGCATCGTCTTCCATAGAGACGGCAGCGTCGATGGGCTCGAGGCTCTCGAGGAGATCTTCATCGACATGGCGGGCGATCAGGAAGCGCCGGCGGCGCAGTGAGCGCATTGCAGTCCGCGGGTGCACCGCCCGAGGCTATCCAGCAGCGAAATATCGGCGCTATGAGCGGGTCGACGCGCTCCGTATGGGCGCAGGTCGAGCCGTTGCTCCTGCAGTGCGAGAAGCCCGTTCGCTACATCGACTCCGAGTTTGGCGCGATCCACAAGGAAGGGTGCAGTTACAGATGCACGCTTCTCTATCCCGACACCTATGAGACCGGCCTGCCCAACCAGGGGCTGGCGATCCTCTACACGGTTCTCAACGGCATAGACGGCGTCGAAGCTCAGCGCGCGTACGTGCCATGGCCCGACATGTCCAAGCTGATGCGCGAGCGCAACATCCCGCTCTATTCGCTCGAGAGCTGCGAGCCTGTCAAATGCAGCCAGATGTTCGGCATCACGCTGCCGCACGAGCTCAGCTTCACCAATGTAGTCGAGGCGCTCGACCTAGCGGGAATCGAGATATTCGCAGCTCAGCGCGGGGATGACGAGCCGATCGTCGTGGGTGGCGGGCCCTGCGCCTACAACTGCGAACCAATAGCCGACCTCTTCGATTGCATCGTGATCGGGGAGGGCGAGCAGGCGATGGTCGATCTAGTCCAAACGCATAGGCGCGCGATAGCGGAGGGCAAGTCCCGCGCGGAAACGCTGCGCGAGTTCGCCCATATAGACGGCATCTACGTGCCGAGCCTCTATGAGCCGGTCGGTGACGACCCCGACCTCGGGGTGCGCCCGATTGACGGCTCCGGGGCTCCCGAGCTCGTCATGAAGCGCGTGCTGACCGACTTCGACGCGATGTCCCTGCAAGCGCAGCCCGTCGTTCCCTTCGGCGAGCTGGTTCACGATCGCCTCGCGGTGGAGATCCTGCGCGGCTGCTCTCGCGGCTGCAGGTTCTGTCAAGCTGGCATGATATACCGTCCGGTGCGCGAGCGCAGCGCAGACTCGGTGGTCTCGGCAACGCTGACAGGGTTGGCATGCACCGGCTACGACGAGGTCTCGCTCACGTCGCTCTCTTCGACGGACCACTCCCAGATCGAGGAGATCCTGCGCAGGCTCAACAGCGCCGTCGACGGGCAGGGCATCCAGGTCTCGATCCCTTCCCAGCGCCTTGACGGATTCGGCGTGAGGATGGCGCATCTAGTAGCTGGGGCCAAGAAGGGCGGCCTGACGTTCGCGCCCGAGGCGGGCACCCAGCGCCTGCGCGACATCATCAACAAGAACGTCACCGAGGAGAACCTCTTTCAGGCCATCTCCGCCGCGTTCGATGCGGGTTGGAGGCGCTTGAAGCTCTACTTCATGATCGGCTTGCCGTTCGAGACCGATGACGATGTGCGCGGGATTGCGCAGCTCGCCAACAAGGCATACGCCTACGCGAAGGACTGCGTGCCCGACAACCAGCGCGGCAACGTTCGCATGACGATCTCGGTTGCGATCTTCATTCCTAAGCCTGATACGCCCTTCCAATGGTGCGGGCAGATCGATGCCGCAGAGGCCCAGCGCCGGGTCGATCTCATACGCCATAGCCACCTTCACAAGGGCATCGACTTCAACTGGCACGACCCATCATCTTCGCTGGTGGAGGGCGCATTCGCGCGCGGAGGGCGCAACCTCTCCAAGCTCGTCGTCGAGGCATGGCGCAGAGGTTGCATCTTCGATGCGTGGACCGAGATCTTCTCGTTAGACAGGTGGCTGGAAGCCGCAGAGGCTGTGGGCATCGACATGCAGGAGCTCGCTTCGCGCAACCTCGAGATCGGTGGTCCGCTCCCGTGGTCGCACATCTCCTGCGGAGTCGAGGAGCGCTTCCTCAAGCTCGAGTATGAGCGTGCGAGCGAGGGGATCACCACGCCCGACTGCACGTTCACCAGCTGCACCGGCTGCGGCGTCTGCCCCAATCTCGGTGTTGACATAGCGTTGGGAGGCACCCGTGAGTGACGCGACGACCTTCCGACTGAGGATCAACTACACCAAGGAGGAGCGTTTGCGCTACCTCTCGCATCTCGAGGTCGTGCGCTGCATGGAGCGCTGCATCAGGCGTGCCGGTCTGCCCTTTGCAGTGAGCCAGGGCTTCTCGCCGCACATGCGCACCGCCTTCGGTTGGGCGCTTGGCGTGGGCATCGCCAGCATCGACGAGTACCTCGATGTGCTGTTGACCGATTACGTGCCGGTGCCGAAGGTGCTCGCATCCTTCGAAGGCGTGCTGCCCAGGGGAATGCGCATCCTCGGCGCGCAGTACGTGGCGGCTGGCGACAAATCGCTGACCGAGGAGTTTCCGCGCTCTCG
>JAILQZ010000078.1 GCA_024698685.1 bacterium | reverse complement strand
CATCCAGTCGCAGATCTCCAAGATGTACATCTCGAACCTCTTCAGCGAGTTCAACAAGAACACCGACATAGTCGCCGACCTAGCCGAGGATTCCAACTCCGTCGCGCGCAACACGATGATGGCCGATACGGCGTTCGGCGCGCTGATGAGCGGGCTCTCCTCCATGGGCTCATCGTTCGGCTCGATGGGTGAGGGAATGTCGCAGCTCAGCGAAGCCGGGCATCTGCTCGACCAGGGCGTCAACGGACTCAACGACCTGGCCTCCGGGCTCTCCGGCGGCCTCGACCAGGTTGCCGAGGTCGTAAACGGCCTGAAGGAGACCAACCAGGTGATGGGCTCCTACCTCGAGGGCTCGGGCGCGTCGAACGCCGGCACCTCGGCGGCCGCCACCAGCATCACGCAGATGGCGCAGCAGCTCGCGACCGACCTCGACGACATCTCGACGAAGATCGGCTCCGCGAGCGATTCCTCCACGCTGCTCGGCAGGATCGAGAGCGCCAAGTCCGACCTCTCCACCATCTCGAGCGCAGCCGACTCGATCTCCTCCAGCGCCAACTCTACGCTGTCCGAGGTCTCCGAAATCAGGGCGCTGCTCAACCCGGATGACCCAGATGACCAGCAGATCTCCGGGCACCTGGACAACATCGAGGGCTCCCAGAGCTCGATTCTCTCCCAAGCATCCAGCATCTCCTCGGCTGCCAGCAACGCCAGCAGCGAGCTGACAACCATCGGAACGACCCTGACCGACATCGCCACCAAGATCGGCACCTCCGAGGACACCGACCAAACCCATATGATCCCGCTTGCCAACGCAATCGTCGCAGGTGCCAATGGCATCCAGACCATCGTGGAGAACAACAATGCGGCGCTGCAGGGCGCGGGCATGAGCTACGCGATCATGTCCGGAACGCTCGATGGCGTCTCGACCGGCCTTGAGGGCGCTGGCGAGGGCATCTCCGCGATGAGCGAGATGATGAACCAGATGACGCAGCTCTCCGGCGGAATCGCCTCAGCTCTCGACGGTCTTGCAGCCAGCACCTCCGGCATGGGCGACATCGGCGGTCAGCTCGGCAGCGCATCGTCGATGATCGGCTCCTTCCTCTCCACTGCGCACGAGGAGGCGATGGAGCTCGAGGACGCGATCAAGGACGCCGAGCGCGACATGAAGGGTTACGAGCAGATCCTCGACGACGGTAGCGCGCTCGACTCGGTCAGCATCTCCACGGTCTGGAACACCTCGTTCTCGGGCAGGAGCGCAGCGGGCCTGCCGCTCTTCCTCGCAATCGCCCTCTGGATCGGAGCGATGCTCACCGCGATGATACGCGAGCCCGTGGAAAGGCGCTTCCTCTCGACGCAGGCATCCGCGGCCAAGGTGACGCTCGGCGGACTCATCCCCTACGCGCTCTTCGCCATCTTGCAGGCGCTCGTCGTCTCCGTCGTGAGCGCGCTGGCGTTCACCGGCAACCCCGCCACGATACTTCCGCTCTTCGCGCTCTCGCTCATCGCGTCGATCTGCTTTGTCGCGATCATGCAGTTCCTGAGGCTCTCCTGCGGCATGCTCGGCATGGTTATCGCAGCCGTTCTGCTCGCACTGCAGATCTTCTGCTGCGGATTCTTCGCCACCCCAGGCGCGCTCTTCAACTTTGCTGACGCGCTCAACACGTTCATGCCACTCGGCTACTTCGTCGACGGTGCCGCGCAGATCATCGCAGGCGGCAACATGTCGATAGTCTGGACCGGCGCCGCAGTGCTACTCGGCATGGCGATTGTGGCGGTCATCCTCACCGCACTCGTAGCCAAATACAAGGGCTCGCTTTCCAAGCGGGCGCTCAAGCAGGTCCTCGAGGCCAATTAGGCGCTCGTCTCCCCCCACAGCTCGCTCGCAATCGAACTCCATGGCATCTCCATCTAACCTTAAGGTTGCTTTAAGGCCGCGTCTGTATATTCGAAGCATGGACAACGAACGAACCTAAGGAGAATCATGGGCAATGGAACGAGAAAGGGTGCTCTGGCAGTTGGAGCCGCGTTGGTTTGCGCGAGCTTGGCGCTTGCGCTTGCAGCCTGCAGCGGCACGACATCCAGCAGCGCCTCGAATGGCGTGGACACCTCCAATGTCCCCACGCGCGAGAGCATCACCGTAAACGAGACGATCGAGAACTCCGCCGATGGCGAGCATGCGATCGAAGCCGACGGAACCACCGAGAGCTACTCGAACGTAGCAGTGGTCAAGAGCGGAGAGGCCGATGGCGACGAGGCCGACTTCTACGGGGAGAACTCCGCGATATTCGCGACCAACGGCGCGACGCTTTCCCTCGACCAGATCATCGTCGACACCGACGGCACGCACGCCAACGCGGTCTTCAGCTACGGCGAGGGCACGACGGTCAACATCTCCAACTCGGTGATCGAGACCGTGGGCGACTGCTCCGGCGGCCTGATGACCACGGGTGGCGGCACGATGAACGCCACCAACCTCAACATCGTGACGAGCGGAAGGTCCTCCGCGGCGATCCGGAGCGACCGTGGAGGCGGAACTGTCACGGTAACGGGCGGCAGCTATGTAACCAACGGTGTGGGCTCCCCGGTGGTTTACTCCACCGCAGACATCACGGTCAGCAGCGCCTACATGGAGTCGACCGCCTCGCAGGGCATCGTCGTCGAGGGCCAGAACTCCGTTACGCTAAACGATGTCGAGCTGGTGGCGAACAACACCACCAAGAACGGAGATCATTCCGACTACTACCAGGCGGTCATGGTATACCAGTCGATGTCGGGAGATGCCGATAGCGGAGAGGCCAGCTTCACGATGAGCGGCGGCACGCTGACCAATGGCACCGGCGACATCTTCTTCGTCACCAACACAGTGGCGACTATCAACCTCGACAGCGCCACGATCATCAACAACGGCGACGGGGTCTTCCTGCGCGCTGCGGCGGCTGGCTGGGGCAATAGCGGCTCCAACGGCGGACAGGTCACGCTCAACGCCGCCAACCAGGCCATCGATGGCGACATCGTGGTAGATGAGGTCTCCAACCTCAACCTATACCTGAGTTCCGATTCGACATTCTCCGGCGAGATCAACTCCGACGGAGAGACTGGCGAGGTCTATGTGGAGCTCGACAGCGGCTCGAAATGGGTGCTCACCGGCGACTCCTACATCACGAGCCTGACCTGCGATGCCGATTCGATCGATCTCAACGGGCATACGCTCTACGTCGATGGGCAGGAATACGTTGCGGGAACCGCCTCGACCGGAACCGCGGTCGAGGCTACCGCCAGCTCTAGCGGAGGTGGCGGGGACATGGGTACCCCGCCAGATGCTTCTGGCGAGAAGGGTGGCACTCCGCCGGAGAAGCCCAGCGGAGACAAGGGCGGAACCCCGCCAAGCTCCTCGAAGAAAAGCGGCAACTAAGAGAACGCCCGCGTCAGATGATGGCGCGGGCGATTCGTTTCTCCAGCTAGATCTGCTCGGCTAGCCAAGCGCTGATGGCACCATCGTAGGCGCTCGTCGTGCGGAAGACCTCGAGGGCGAGTTTGCGCCTTGTAGCGAGCGTGGTGGCTCCATCGTTGGCGCGCATCTCCTCGAGGATGGCATCGTACATCTCGGGCTTGCTCACAACGGCGACGCTCGCGTGGTTCTTCGCGGCGGAGCGCAGCATCGAGGGGCCTCCGATGTCGATGTTCTCGATGCAGTCCTCGAAGGTCGCACCGGGCTTGGCAACGGTCGCCTCGAATGCGTAGAGATTGACGACTATCATATCGATCATCTCGATGCCGTGCTCGGCAGCTGCGGCCATGTGGCTCTCGAGGTCGCGCCTTGCGAGAAGGCCGCCGTGAACGCGCGGGTGCAGCGTCTTGACGCGTCCGTCCATCATCTCCGGAAAGCCCGTGAGCTCCTCGATGGGGGTGACGTCGACGCCACCGGCGGCAAGCGCCCTGGCGGTACCTCCAGTGGATACGATCTTCACGCCGAACTCGTCGGAGAGCGCCTTGGCGAACTCGACCACTCCAGTCTTGTCGGTTACGGAAACCAATGCCAGCTTGACCTTAGGATCTGCCATATCTACCCCTTAGAAATCCGAATCGTATAACGCTACTCGGTTAGAGCGCCATGGAGGGCGAAGTCGATCAGCATCGAGATATCGCCTTCGCTCGAGAAGACCTTCTGCATCATGTTCATGAACGGAGAATCGATGCCGATGCTCTCCGCCATCGCGCCCCACTGCCTGATGACCGTCATGCCCTCGACGGTGTTGTGATCGAGATAGCCCTGCGCCTGCTTCGTGTTGAAGCCATATTGACCGACGACGTAGCCGAACGAGCAGTTGCGGCTCTTCGAGGAGAAGCAGGTCAGCATGAGATCGCCGATGCCTGCGAGCGTGTACGGAGTGTCGCTGCTGCCATTGGGGAGCTTGGCCGTGATGGCGGAGAGATCCTTGACGGCGCGATGCACGAGCAGGCAAATGGTCGACTCGAGGTGTCCCGCTCCGCTGAGGGCGCCGCACGCGACCGCCGTGGCGTTCTTGATGCAAGAGCAGAGGCTGACGCCGATGGCATCGCACGAGCGATCGATAACGACGTTCCTGTCATGCGCATATGCGCTGGCAACCTTGTCGTAGATCTCGTCGCTGATGGTTGCGAAGGTGAATCCGACCGGGCAATCCTCGAGGATGTCCTCGGCGAATCCCGGCCCAGCGATGACACCGCAGTCGCAGCCGAGGATCTCCATGGCGGCGTTTGCCGGAATGGAGCCGTCGGGGCACACGCCCTTGCTGCCGACTATCGGGTAGAAGCCCTCGGCGAGATAGGGCTTGAGCTGCTCGCAAACCGAGCGGACAAAGGGCGAAGCGGTGAGGATGAAGACGAGCTCGGAGCCCTTGACCGCCTCCTCCATCGAAGTGGTGAACCTCAAGCCGCTGGGGAGCGGACGTCCGCCGAGAACCGCGCCTATCGCGCCTGTCTCCGCGTACTCGTCGATCTTGCCCTGCGACTCCGACCAGATGAGGACCTCGTTATCCTCCCCCGAGTTGAGCCTGTACGCCATCGCGATTCCGAATGCACCGGTACCAACCACCGTGATCTTCATGAAAGCCTCCAGATCGATCCTGCGATTTGACTGCCATGCATCGAATTCTACCCGATAACGCACCCAACGAACCAATGGTCTCCACACATGGTGCTCCGTATTCACCTTTGCGCTGGTCGAATGCGATAATTGG
Organism: bacterium; assembly: GCA_024698685.1. Classification (GTDB taxonomy): domain Bacteria; phylum Actinomycetota; class Coriobacteriia; order Coriobacteriales; family CADBOM01; genus RGIG5709. The sequence continues at coordinate 20,669 of JAILQZ010000078.1, read as the reverse complement.
GAGGCTGGAAGCGCACTTGAGCGCGCCAGCGATGATTTGCCAGGGAGGATCGCGGCGCGTCTGCGCGCGTCGCCTCAAAACGCATCGCGAAGGAGCAGGCTTGGGCGAGCAGATCGCCATCAGATTCTCGGGCGTGAGCCATTCGTTCAAAGAGCGCATGGCCCTTCGCAACGTGAGCCTCGAGATCGCCGAGGGCGAGTTCGTTGCGATCATGGGCGCCAACGGCTCTGGCAAATCGACGCTCGCCAAGCACATCAACGCCCTGCTGCTGCCCAGCGAGGGCAAGGTCGAGATCTTCGGGATGGACACCTCCAGCCCGAAGCGCCTGCTCGACATCCGCAAATCCATCGGCTATCTGCAGCAGAATCCGCAATCGCAGTTCGTAGCGACCATCGTCGAAGACGACGTGGCATTCGGACCGGAGAACATCGGAATGGAACGCGAGGCAATCGGCGCGGCGGTCCACGATGCTCTCGAGACGGTGGGGATGCTCGACTTCGCACAGCGCGACTCCTCGCAACTCTCGGGTGGCGAGATGCAGCGCATCGCGCTCGCGGGCACCCTCGCTATGCGACCGCGCATCCTCGTGCTCGACGAGCCAACAGCGATGCTCGACCCGCTGAACAGGCAGCGCGTGCTAGGCATCGTTCGAGATCTTTCGCAAAGCGGCATCACGATCGTGCTGATCACGCATAGCGTCGAGGAGGCCAGGCTCGCCAACCGCATCGTCTGCATGAGCGGTGGCGAGGTGGCGATCGACTCGAGCACCGAGGAGCTGCTCGCAGCGCCGGAGCGAATCGCCGGAATCGGGCTCGACCTCCCCTTCGGTGCGCAGGTGGCACACGAGCTCGAACGTCTGGGAGTCAGCCTTGACGGGCATCCGCTCGAGCAGAAGATCGGAGAGCTGCTATGGCGATAGCGATCGACAGCCTCCGATTCGCATTCGAGACCGACGCAGGCTCCCACCAAGCGCTCGATGGCATCACCCTCGAGATCCCCGAGGGCTCCTTCGCTTGCATCGTGGGGGGCACTGGCTCGGGCAAAACCACGCTGCTGCTCAACATCTGCGGCCTGATGGTCCCCACAAGCGGGCGCCTGGAGGTCGACGGCATCGACGTGGCGGGCAAGGGCGCGCAAGAGCGCATCCGCAAGTTCGCATCGATGGCATTCCAGCTGCCCGAGCGGCAGTTCTTCGAGGAAAACGTCCTCAAAGACGTTGCCTACGGCCCCGAAAACCTCGGGAAAAGCCCTGAGATGGCGCAGGAGGCCGCAAAGCGCGCTCTTGCCTCTATGGGGCTGGATCCTGACGAATTCGGCCCTAGAACGCCTTTCAAGCTCTCTGGCGGCGAAATGCGCAGGGCGGCTCTGGCGGGTACCATCGCCTGCGAGCCGAAGTACCTGCTGCTCGACGAGCCTACGAGCGGGCTGGACAACCTGGGGCGCGCGGGCGTCCTGCGCTATCTGCGCGAGCTGCACGCCGCGGGAACCACCATCGTCATGGCGACGCACGACCTCGATGCCGTGCTCGAATGCGCAGATACCGTCTTCGCTCTTGCTGACGGGCGGCTCGTGGCGCAGGGAGAGCCAGCCGAGGTGCTCGGAGACGAGGAGCTGGTCGCTAGCATCGGGCTCGACATGCCTCATGCGCTGCGCCTTGCCAACTCCCTCGACGAGCTGGGCATCGATCTTGCCGGCAATCCGAGAAGCGCCGCTGAGCTGGCGCAGCTGCTAGCCCACGCTCTGAACGATCGGGGCGAGGTGGTCCAACCATGACGCTGAAGGTCTCGTTCGGCCACTACTGCAACGTCGACTCCCCCATCCACAGGCTCGACCCGCGGATGAAGATCCACCTCTTCATCGTCTTCCTCGCCGCGATCTTCTTCGTCGACACCACGTGGGGCGTGGTCGCGCTGATCGCCGCGCTCGCCATAGTGCACATCATCTCTAAGGTGCCGCTCAAAACCGCGCTTAAGGCGATCTGGCCGATGTGCCTCGTCTGCCTCTTCCCGCTGATAGTCAACCTCTTCGCAACGCAGGGCGAGCCGATCCTGACAATCGGCGCATACACGCTCACCGACGTCGGCCTGCACCGGTCGATCTTCCTCACGCTGCGCATGCTGCTGATCCTCTCGCTGGCCTGCGAGCTGATGCTCACCACCTCGGCGGTCGAGTTCTGCGATGCCACGGCCTATCTGCTCAGGCCCTTCTCCAAGCTGCGCTTCCCCGCTGACGACGTCGCAATGGTCTTCTCGATCGCGATTCGCTTCATCCCGACGCTGAGCGAGGAGTACAACTCGATCCGCCTCGCGCAGATGGCGCGCGGCACGGAGCTGTGGAAGGGAAAGCTCTCCTCGAGGCTGAGATCGTTCAAGGCGATCCTGCTGCCGCTCTTCGTCGGCGCTTACAGGCGCGCCGAGACGCTGGCGCAATCGATGGAGTCGCGCTGCTATGGCACGGGCGCGGAGCGCACGCATTACAGGCAGCTCAAGGTTCGCGTGTGGGATTTCGTGGCGCTGGCGATCGTCATCGCCGTGCTGGTCTTTGCGATTCTGTGGCTCTAGCAGCTATTCTTGCTCGCTCGGAGCTTGCGGCGCATCCTCTGCATCGGCCTTGGGGGCCTCCGCTGGCTTGCTCTCCGTGTGATATCTCTGCATCGCTGCGTCGAGCCCCTCATCCAAGGCATAGATTGCCATCTCAGCGGCTTGCCTCACGCTGACGAGGGTCTCCTCCAGCGTGTCGCCCTTGAGGGGCTGGAGAACGTAGTCTGCAGCGTCCATGCGTCCCGGCGGCCTGCCGACGCCGATCTTGAGACGCGCGAAATCGCGACCGATCGAATCGACGATGGAGCGGATGCCGTTGTGCCCTCCATGGCCTCCGCCGCGCTTGAATCGCATCGTGCCCTCAGGCAGGTCGATGTCGTCGTGAATGACGAGGATCTCGCCAGGGTCGGACTCGTAACGCGAGATGGCAGCCTTGACCGGCCCACCGGAGCGGTTCATGAACGAGAGCGGCTTGACCAATACGAGCTGCTCGCCGTCGCGGCGCTTTCCGATGCCAACCTGGCTGCCATCCTGTTGCTTCCAGTATGAGACTCCGAGCTCATCGGCTATGGAGTCGATGGCCATGAAGCCGACGTTATGCCGCGTGCTCGCGTATTCCGAGCCCGGGTTTCCCAGCCCGACGATGACGCGGATGCCGGCCACGATAGCCTCTTTTCACCGCTAGAGGGCGAAATCCGGGTCGAACATCTCGGAGACGGAATCCTCGTTGTAGACGTTGAGGATCGCGCTGCCGAGCGTCGGCGCGATGGAGAGGATCTTGAACTTGCCGCCGAGGTGCTCCGCCGGGAAGGGAATCGTGTCGCAGACGATGACCTCCTTGGCCGGGCAGCGGAACAGGTTGTAGAACGCATTGCCGGAGAAGATGCCGTGGGTCGCGCAGATGTAGATGTCCTTCGCACCCTTCTCCTTGAGAGCCCTCGCGCCAGCGCAGATCGTACCAGCGGTATCGATCATGTCGTCGTTCATGATGCAATTCTTGCCCTCGACATCTCCGATGACGTTGGTGATCTCGGCAACGTTGTGCGCCGGGCGGCCCTTGTGCATGATCGCGAGGTCGGCATCGAGCATGTCGGCGAGCTTCTTGGCGGCCTTGGCGCGGCCGACGTCCGGAGAGACCACGCAAAGGTTCTCGATGTTCTTGGCAGCGAAGTAGTCGGCGAAGAGAGGAAGCGCGGTGAGGTGGTTGACCGGAATGTCGAAGAATCCCTGGATCTGACCCTGATGCAGGTCGATCGCGATGACCCTGTCAACTCCAGCGACCTCGAGGAGATTGGCAACGAGCTTGGCGGTGATGGGCTCGCGCGCGGCGGACTTGCGATCCTGCCTGGAGTAGCCATAGTGCGAGATGACGGCGGTGACCGTGCGTGCCGAGGCGCGCTTGGCCGCGTCGACCATGATGAGGAGCTCCATCAGCGCGTTGTTGACGTCACCGGCAATCGACTGGATGATGAAGAGGTCCGCTCCGCGTACGCTCTCGAGGTACCTGGCGTAATACTCTCCATTGGAGAAGGTCTCCAGCTTCACCTTCCCGAGCGGAATGCCCGTATAATCGGAGATTCCCTTAGCCAGCTCCGGATTCGAACTGCCCGAAAATAGCATGATCCTCTTGCCAACAACGTCCATCGTGCTTGCCTTTCTACTCGCTGCCTACTCGCTGTTCTTGCCGTTCTTCTTCTCTGTGTATCCGTCGATGTTCTTCTGCCTGCTGCGGCCTATGCCGAGCGATCCGTCGGGCACGTCGTCCGTGATGACCGAACCTGCACCGATGGTGCAATCGTTTCCGATGTTGACCGGGGCGACCATCATCGTATTGGAGCCGACGAATGAGCGGTCGCCGATGGTGGTGGCGTGCTTGTTGACGCCATCGTAGTTGCAGGTGATGCTGCCCGCGCCGATGTTGACGCCGCTGCCGATGACCGCGTCGCCGATGTAGCTGAGGTGCGGGACCTTGGAACCGTCGCCGATGGTCGACTTCTTGATCTCGACGTGGGTTCCCGCCTTCGAGCCGGAGCACATGTGGGTGCCCGGGCGCAGATAGGCGCGCGGACCGCAGGCGACGTTGTCGTCTATGATGGACTCGATGATGACGCACTCGTCGATGGTGCTGTCATGCCCGATGTAGGAGTCGGTGATGCGAGTGTTCGGGCCGATGATGCAACCCGACTCGATGGTGGTGTCGCCCATGAGCATCGTCATAGGGAGGATGTCGACATCGGCTGCGATCTTGACATCCGGACCGATCCAGACGAGGTCGGGGTCGAGCATCGAGACGCCAGCGAGCATAAACTCCCTGTTAATGCGGCGCTGAAGGAATTTTGAGGCCTGAGCGAGCTGCACGCGGGTGTTGATCCCGCTGGCCTCGATGGGATCGTCGACGATGATCGCGCCGACCTTCTCCTTGGCCGAGACCATCTTTGCGATGACGTCGGTGAGGTAGTACTCGCCCTGCGAGTTGTCGGTGGACAGCTCGTCCAGATGCGAGAGGAGCGAGCTGATCTTGAAGGCGTAGATGCCGCTGTTGCACTCGTCGACGGCCGCCTCCGCCTCAGTGCAATCCTTCTGCTCGACGATCCTCGTGACGTTGCCCACCATGTCCCTGATCACGCGGCCGTAGCCATAGGGATCCTCTGCGATATGCGTGAGGACAATCGCGGAGCAGCCGCTCTCCTGCGCCGAGGTGGCGAGGCGCTCGATCGTGGATGCCGCTATAAGCGGGCTGTCTCCAGAGAGGACGACGACGTAGCCATCGCGCTTGGAGAGCTCGTCCGCGGCCATCTTGACCGCATGGCCTGTGCCTAGCTGCTCGAGCTGGTATACGACCGAGGTGTCGTGCACGAGAGGCTCGACGATGTCGCGGCGATGGCCCAAAACGGTGATCACGTCATCGCAGCCAGCCTCGTGGGCAGCGTCGACGACCCAGCGTATGAGGGGTTTTCCAAGGAGGTCGAATGCGACTTTTGGCATAGAGGATTTCATGCGAGAGCCGCTTCCCGCGGCCAATATCAGAGCAGCTGTACCCATCAGCAATCTTCGCTTTCGCGTAAGTCCCGTATTGCCAAGCGAGCTCAAGGGGAATGGCTGGGGCACAGGGATTCGAACCCCGATAGCTGGCACCAAAAACCAGAGTCCTGCCATTGGACGATGCCCCAGTGATGCCCATGAAGGCGCTGTGACGAGTTTATCATGAAATCGTGCGCATCTCATCAACTGCAGCGCCGAGCTGCACCGAGTGCGCTGCAACCGCGAAAAGGCCATGTGCGGTTGCGCGATGAGCCGTCTCCTCCGCCGATTGCGCGCTGTCGCAGATGGCGAATACCGCCGATCCGCTGCCCGAAAGCATCGTGCGAATCACGCCTGGAGCCAAAGCCAGCGCGGCGAGCGTACGGGACACATCGGGCTCGATGGCGCAAGCGGCAGCTTGGAGATCGTTGGCCATGAGGGGCGCGAGGTTGGACGCCGATGCGCCGACGCGAAGCGCCGATGCGAGAGGCTCGAGGTTGGCAGGCATCGCATCGGAGCCGAAGAGCCTGTCGTATTCGCGGTAGACCAGACCGGTGGAGAGGCCGCAGCGCGGACGGAGTATCACCATGTCGAGCGTCGGCGTCTCGAAGGTCTCGACCAGCTCTTCGCCGAAGCCTCCCATCAGCGCGCAACCGCCTTCCAGGAAGAAGGCGATATCGCTGCCCAGGGCGCGTGCTGTTCCGAGTGCCACCTCACCGCGCGGGTCGAAGCCGTCGAGCATGGCCATCATCGCGATGACGGCGGCGCAGTCGGACGAGCCTCCTCCAAGGCCGGACTCGGCGGGAATGCGCTTGTCGACTTCGATCTCGAGCCTGCTGGTGAGATCGATGCCGATGCGACGCGTGAACTCGACGATGGCCTTGTAGATCAGGTTCTTCTCGAGAGGCAGCTGCGAGTAGTCGCGCTCGATGCCAGAGCAGTTGCGCATCTCGATTGCGATGCCGGGGTCTGCTGCATCGCGCTCTATGCGCACGCGCAGCTCGTCGGCAAGCGAGATCGTCTGCATGATCGTCTCCACCGGGTGCCTGCCGGTGCTGGTGTCGAAGCCGACGGAGAGTCCTAGGTTGACCTTGGCCGGGGCAATCAGCTTGCATTCGATGCGTTCGCCCATGCGATCTCCTTCAGCAGCGCCACGCCGGCACGCCTATTGCCTCTTCTCATCGAAGAACCTGTCGAGCAACTCCTGGCATCGCTCCTCCAACACGCCCATGTTCACGGCGAAGCTGTGGTTGAGCCGCGGATCGTCGTGGAGCGCGTAGAGCGAGTCGAGTCCGCCGCCCTTGGGGTCGAACGCGCCGAAAACGCAGCGTGCGATGCGTGCCTGGACCATCGCACCCGCGCACATGATGCACGGCTCTAGCGTCACTTAGACGGTGCAGTTCGAGAGCCTCCACCTGCCAAGCGTTTCGGCGGCGGAGCGCATCGCGAGCAGCTCGGCATGGGCGGAGGGATCGTTGCTCTCCTCGCGACGATTGCGGTCGGCCGCGACCACTTCGCCATCGCACGCGACCACTGCGCCGACGGGGACCTCCCCTGCCGCAAGCGCCTCCTCCGCTTGAGCTATCGCAAGCTCCATGAAGCGGATGTCATCTGCAGATATCACGTCGCGCGCCTCCAGCTCCGCGTGTTTTCGCCATCCCGCAAAGCATATAGGTTGCCGCGCGCCCGCGCAAACTTTACGCCATGGCGCGACCCCTATAAAACAAATCTCCCGCCTGTTCATCAGGCGGGAGAAGAGTTCAGCTTTGCCTGCGGGGAAGAAACTTACTTCATTGCCCTCAGGATCTCAGCAGCGACGTTTGCGCAGGAGCCGCCGTCGACGGTGTATGCGTCTGCGCCGATCTCATCGCAATACTCCTGGGTGACAGGAGCGCCACCGATCATGATCTTGACCTGGTCGCGGAGGCCAGCGTCCTCGAACGCCTTAACGATGACGGGAAGCTGAGGCATGGTGGTGGTGAGCAGTGCCGAGCAGAGGACCAGATGGCAATCCGGATTCTCCTTGATGTACTCGACGAACTTGTCTGCCGGGACGTCGATGCCGAGGTCGACGATGTCGATGCCCTTGCCCTCGACCATCATGCGGACGATGTTCTTGCCGATGTCATGCATGTCGCCCTCGACGGTGCCGATGACGGCCTTGCCCAGGGACTCAGCGCCCTCAGCCTGAAGGAGGGGCTTGAGGAGTGCGGTGCCAGCGTTCATTGCACGAGCGGCAACGAGAACCTCAGGAACGAAGACCTCGTCATTGCGGAACTTCTCACCGATTACGTCGAAGCCGGCGAGAAGGGCGTCGAGGATGTCCTGTGCCTTGTAACCCTCATCGATTGCCTGCTGAACCAGCGGGACAACGATCTTCTTCTTACCCTTTTGAATTGCAGCATTGATATCGTCTAGCAGTGCCATTGTTAACCCCTATCCATAAATTGCCAATAAGACGTTGCGAGTTCTTTTCCGCCCAGAAGGGCAGATTGCCAGAAATACATCTGTTAATTTAGCGCAATATCGCCTTCACGAAAAGTGTTTTTTGCATAATGGTTCCTTTTATTCCGCCTAGGGTTTCAATAGTTGTCTGAAATTGATATATAGCGCCTCAAAAGAGCAATTATGAACAAATCATGCGACATGCGAACGGCAATCGGAACGCCGATTGCATCGGCGAGCGAACGGCTCGGAATGCGAACGAAGCCCCACTCGTTCCCATAACGCGCGCAAATGTCTTTTAAAGTCTGCTATCCTCAATTCAGCATGTTCCGAACATATGGAAGGCAAGAGGGAAATGCGCATTGACATCATCTCCGAGAACTCGACCAAGTCGGTCGAGGCCCAGGAAGGGCAAACCGCTCTGGCGGTGCTGCAACAGGAGGGCATCCCGTTCAGCGCGCCTTGCGGCGGCAACGGCACCTGCGGCAAGTGCAAGGCGCTGATCAAGAACAGCGAGGGCCTCGAATACCGGCTGGCCTGCCAAACGCCTGCCGAGGACGGCATGCAGATAATCATCGAGAAGGACAAGGGCATGCGCATCCAGGTCGGCGGCTTCTCCAGCGCCTACGACCGAGACGCCGATCCGGAGGGAGGCTACGGCCTTGCCATCGACGTCGGCACCACCACCGTCGTCTGCCACCTGCACGACCTCTCCACCGGCGAGCGCATCGCGAGCGCGAGCAGCCCCAATCCGCAGGCTGTGTTCGGCGGAGACGTCCTCAGCAGGATCAACGCCTCGATGGAGGGCAAGCTTCCCGCGATGAACAACGTCATCATCTCCTGTCTGGCAACCCTCTCGCGCCAGGCTTTCGAGACCGCGGGCATACCCTACGAGACCCCGCGCAAGGCGGTTCTCGCTGGCAACACGGTTATGGAGCACATCGCCGCCAACCTCTCGCCAGACTCGATCGGCGTCAACCCATTCACTCCGATGTCGCTCTTCGGCGATAGCCACGACATCGAGGGCCTCTGCCCCAACACCTACTTCGTCGACTGCGTTGCGGGCTACGTCGGCGGCGACATCACCGCAGGCATCCTCGCCAGCGAGCTGCACAAGAAGGAGAAGCCCTGCGTCTTCCTCGACATCGGCACCAACGGCGAGATGGCCATCGGCTGCAAGGACAGGATCATCACCTGCGCAACGGCCGCTGGCCCTGCGTTCGAGGGAGCCAACATCACCTTCGGAATGCCCGCTGCACCAGGCGGAATCTCCAAGCTCGAAATCGGCGAGGACCGGTTGGATCTCAACGTCATCGGCGGCATCGCTCCCGTCGGCATCTGCGGCTCCGGCCTGATCGACGCGCTCGCAGCGATGCTCGACCTCGAGGTCGTCGACGAGGGCGGTGCGCTCGCCGATCCGGACGATATCGACGGATTCGCAGCAGACCTTCTCGACGAGGTCGATGACAAGGACGTCTTCTTCCTCACCGAGAGCCACAACGTCTACATCACCCAGAAGGACATTCGCAACCTGCAGCTCGCCAAGGCGGCGATCTGCGCAGGCATCCTCACCCTGTGCGACGAGTACGGCGTCGAGGTCGAGGATATTGACGAGATGCTCATAGCTGGTGGATTTGGAAACTTCATCAGGCTCGAAAGCGCCGCGAGGATGGGCCTGTTCCCGCCGATCCTGCTCGACAGGGCCAAATCGATCGGCAATTCAGCTGGAGAGGGTGCGTCGGATCTTCTCGTGTCCAAGCAGGCGCGCGAGGATTTCATAGAAGTTGTCAAGAAGTGCGAGTATTTGGAGCTGTCCACCAGTGCGGGATTCAACGAGCACTACGTGGACCAGATGTCCTTTGAGGAGGAATGATGGGTTCCGAGCTTATCGAGAAAGTCATGCAAGCAGCCAGAGATCACGAGTTCGAGTGCGTCGGGTACGCCCCGACCAGCAAGCTGGTGGTCCGTCCCGAGGTGCGCGACATGTGCGCAGCCGACAAGTGCCACAGCTATGACAGGAACTGGACCTGCCCGCCAGCATGCGGCGACATCGAGTTCTTCCAGGGCGAGATAGACAAGCGCGATCACTGCGTGGTATTCCAGTCGGTCGGCCAGATGGAGGATGACTTCGACCTCGACGTCATGTTCGACACCGCGGAGGATCACAAGGACCGTATCCCCGACTTCATCAAGGAGGTGCGCGAGTACGTGGACGACCCGCTGTTCCTTCTGATGGGCGCGTGCACCATCTGCGACGAGTGCGCATATCCGGACGAGCCCTGCAGGTTCCCCGATCTGGCGATGCCCTCTATGGAGGCGGCTGGCCTCGTGGTCAGCGATGTCTGCAAGGCAGCGGATATCCCCTACAACCACGGCCCGCAGACCATCGCGTATTCGAGCTGCGTGCTCTTCTAGCGCAGGGCCTGCGCGCATATGGCGCTTCGAACCCGATGCACATCGCTGCATCGGGTTTCGTGCACCTTGGAGTCCTGATAGACAGCTGTGGCGCTGTCGCCTCTACGGCTGAAGCCGCGCCGCGCCGAGGCGCTCCCCCAGCCCGACGGCACCGACCCATCGCGCGCAAAGTATGCTATCTTATGCGTTGCGTTCACCACGCCAAGCGGAGGGGTGGCAGAGCGGTTGATTGCGGCGGTCTTGAAAACCGTTAGGCGGGTAGCCCCCGTCTCGAGGGTTCGAATCCCTCCTCCTCCGCCATCTATCAGCAGTGCCAAGTCGGGCCTGCATCTCTTTTCAAACAGGGAATTCTAGCCAGGAAACCAGCTTTCGAACCGAGCTGGGAGATGCCCTCAGATCTCCTTTGCTTCCGAATGGCGCCGTTTAACGCTTATTATAAATTAATTATCGTTTTTCATTAAAAATATATTGACAAACGATTTATGGTCGCTATAGTTGAATTATCGATAAACGATAAATGCATATATCATTTCACTAACGCAGAACAAACGAAGCATCAAACAAGGAGAAACGAAGAATGAACGGCCTGAACACAGCATCGAGAATCATCGCGAAAATCGGGGAGGTGATCTACTGGATAATCGCGGCGGCAATGATTCCTTGCATCATCGCAACGGCAACCGGGAAGATGAACCTCGGCGATGCAATCGAGATCCTCTCGGATGGCTCGGCTATCGATCTGGCAGCCAGTGGCTTCAGCATCGAAACCACAGCGGTCTCGATCAGCGCTACGGAGCTCATGATCTTCTTCATCACCCTGCTCATCACGGCAGTCCTGATGGCTATGATCTTCCGCAACGTCTACCTGATCTTCAAGACCGCAATCGGCAAGACCAAGCGTTCCATCGGCCCAACCCCGTTCCAGCCCGAAACCGTCAGAATGACGCGCGAGATAGGATACTTTGCAATCGCGATTCCCCTGATACAGCTCGTGATCAGCATCATCGCCGGCTTCGCCTTCGGCGGAACCCTCGAGATGAGCGTCGACCTCGGAACGGTCGCATTCGGAATCATCGTCCTATGCCTCTCGCAGTTCTTCACCTACGGGATGCAGCTCCAACAGGAAGTCGACGGACTGGTGTAGGAAGGCGGCGCATCATGGGACAGATCGTTCTCGAGCTCGATGTGATGATGGCCAGGCGCAGAATCTCCCTGAACGACCTAGCCGAGCGAGTGGGAATAACCAACGTCAATCTTTCGAAGATCAAGAACAACAAGGTCAACGCAATGAGGTTCAGCACCTTGGGCGCAATCTGCGAAGCGCTCGACTGCGAACCAGGCGACATACTCAAATATGATCCGGAGGGGCCAAACGCAGCAGAATAGAGATATCAGACGCAACACGATCGTCATAACAGCCGAGGCTAAATCGGAGCAACATCCGAAGCAGAAACAGAACACCAGCCGAAGCACAATTGGAAACACGACGAGCCCCTCCCCTGCCAACGAGCTGCAGCCGCAACCACAACAGCGGCTGCAGCTTCGGGTTTGAGCCAACTTTTATGCAAGAGTGCGCCGCGCAGCGCACCATTAGCGGTACAATGTATGTACAGACAGGCGTCGTCAGAAAAGGATGCGAAATGAAGAAGTTGCTAACGGAGTTCAAGGACTTCATCAACAAGGGCAACGTGATGGATCTGGCCGTTGCAGTCGTCATCGGCGGGGCCTTCACGGCAATCGTAAACTCGATCGTCAACGACATCATCATGCCGCTGATCTCGCTATGCACGGGCGGAATCGACTTCACCGAGATGAAGATCCCGATCGGCAGCAGCGCGGCATTCACCTACGGCAACCTGATCAGCGCGCTCCTGCAGTTCATCATCATCGCCCTCGTCGTCTTCCTCATCGTCAAGGCGCTCAACACCGCCAGGAAGAAGTTCGAGAAGCCTGCCGAGGAGGAGCCCGAGGTTCCCGCCCCCACCTGCCCCTTCTGCTTGGAAGAGGTCAAGGAAGGCGCAACCCGTTGCCCGCATTGCGCAGGCGAGTTCGCAGAGCCCGCAAAGGTTCCGGAGCCGGCAGCTGCAGAGGAAGCAGCCGAATAGAGCCGAGGCTCGATAAGGCAACCAACGCGGGCATCGGATCTTAACGATTGGTGCCCGCGTTTACTATGCGCCAAGGCGCATGGCACTCCCCCGTTCTGAAAGGAGCATCGAAATGAGAATCTGGCTTATCCTCCTGATCGTGATCGTGCTGGCCATCATCGTGACGGGCGCGTACATCGTTCAGCAGCAGACCAACGTGATCATCGAGAGGCTCGGCAAGTTCCACAAGGTGGTCGGTCCGGGCTTCCACATCAAGATCCCCGTAATCGACCGCATCGTCAGCCGCGTGAACATGCGCACCAGCCAGTCGACCTTCGACATCAACGCGAAGACGCAAGACAACGTCACGGTGCAGATGGACATCGCAGCGCAATACCACGTCAACGGCGACCATGTCACCGACATCACCGACTCCGGCGTATACCGCAGCTACTACATGCTGCAGGACCCGATCGCGCAGATGCGCTCGTACCTGATAGACGCGCTGCGCTCGGCAATCCCCAACTACACGCTCGACGAGGTCTTTGCCAAGAAGGACGACATCGCCTCCGAGGTCAATCAGACCGTCTCCGACATGATGCGCGTCTACGGATTCGATGTCGTCTCCACGCTGATCACCAACATTGGCCTGCCGCCAGACGTCGAGGCCTCGATGAACAAGATCAACTCCGCGCAGCGCGAGCAGGTCGCCGCGCAAGCGCTGGCCGAGGCAGAGCGCATCAAGGTCGTCACCGTGGCCAAGGCGAACGCGGAGGCGATGGAGCAGGCCGGCATCGGAATCGCCGCTCAGAGGCGCGCGATCGCCGACGGAATCGCCAAGTCTATCGACGTCATCAGGCAGTCAGGTGTGGCCACCGACGAGGCCAACGAGCTCTTCCTCTTCACCCAGTGGACCGACATGATGGAGAGCTTCGCGAAGAACGGCAAGCAGTCGACCATCGTGCTCCCGAGCAACTTCTCCGAAACCGCCAGCATGTTCGAGCAGATGCTGGTCGCGCAGCAGACGGACGAGTCGAACAAGCATTAGGCGGCGCATAGAGCCAAGTCCCATCCGAGCAGCGAATCTGCGCCATGGCCTCCCCCTGCGGCGGTCATGGCGCTTATTTCTTATCGACGTTGCAGGTCTTTCCAGCTTAGCGACCTTATAGTGATACAATTTTGCCGTATGCGTTCCACTGCATCGAAAGAAGAGGAAAGTCTCAAGGAGGTTAGCATGGCTTCGAAGTTCAAGCATGTATTCACGCCGATCGACATCCGCGGCGTTCACTACAAGAACCGCATGGAGGTCTCGCCACACGTTCCCGTTTGGGGCGGAACGGACGGCATGGTCACCCATGAGGTCAAGGAGTTCTTCCACGCGTACGCGCGCGGCGGAGCGGCGCATGTGAACATGGGCAACTGCTCCATCGACATGGCCACCGCCAAGGACGAGGTCATGCAGATCGACCTATCCCGCGACGAGGTAATCCTCGGCCTGAACGACCTTGTGGAGACCTGCGAGCGCTACGGCGCGCACCTCTCCCCCGAGATCTGCCACTGCGGACGCGGCGCCGGCAAGTACTACCCCGACAACCTGCGCTACGGCCCCTCGGACATCCCGCTGCCCGAGCAGGAGATCATCTACAAGATGAAGGGCCAGCATGCCCCGGCGGTCATCCCGCTGACCAAGGAGCGCATCTACGAGATCATCGACCAGTTCGCCTCGGCAGCCGAGCGCTGCAGGAGGGCCGGCTTCAAGCACCTCACCATCCACGGCGCCCACGGCAACCTGATCAACCAGTTCATGTCGCCGATGAGCAACACCCGCGGCGACGAGTACGGCGGAAGCCTGCAGAACCGCATGCGCTTCGGCATGGAGGTCATGGAGGCCATCCGCGCGGCGGCCGGCGACGACATGGTCCTGGAGATGCGCATCTCCGACGAGCACGACATCCCCAACGGCATCCCCACCGAGGAGCTGGTGGAGATGTGCAGGATGTACGCGCAGTACTGCGACGTGTTCATGATCTCCTACGGCATGATGGGCATGCCCTGGCTCATGAACAAGATGACCCCGGATATGTACCATCCCGGACTGCACAACCTGCCCTACATCCGCGCCGTCAAGGAGGGCGTCAAGAAGGCCAAGGTCTCCGCGGTAGGAACCATCGAGACGATGGAGAACGCCGAGATGATCCTTGCCAACGGATGGGCCGACTTCATCGCTATGGCTCGCCCGTTCATGGCAGACCCCAACCTCGTCAACAAGGCAGCCCGCAACCAAGAGGCGGACATCGCACCCTGCATGCGCTGCAACTACCATGGCCGCATCGCGATGTGGCATCGCATCGGCTGCGCGGTCAACCCGTTCTGCGGCCGCGAGGGCGAGTTCCCCAAGGGCTACGTCCCCAAGACCGATCGCCCGAAGAAGGTCATGATCATCGGCGGCGGCCCTGCCGGTCTGCAGGCAGCCATCACCGGCGTGGAAAGGGGCCACGACGTCACGGTCTACGAGAAGACCGACAAGCTCGGCGGCATGTTCAACCACGCCCCGATCCTCCCCTTCAAGGAGCGTGTCAAGGCATTCTACGACTGGTTCATGCCACGCGCTGAGAACTGCGGCGCCAAGTTCGTCATGAACACCGAGGTCACCAAGGAGCTCATCGAGGCCGAGAAGCCCGACGTGGTCATCGTTGCCGCCGGTGGCGAGTTCTACACGCCCGACATCAAGGGCGTCGACGGCAAGAACGTCGATTTCGCCTGGAAGGCCGACGAGGGCCTCTTCGAGGTCGGCGACAAGGTCGTCATCATCGGCGCCGGCGTCGTCGGACTCGAGAGCGCGCTCAACCTCGTCCGCGAGGGCAAGCAGGTCACGGTGCTCGAGTATCAGGACCGCTCCCAGATCAAGGGCCTCGCAGCTAGCTGGACGTTGCCCGACATGGTCAACGAGGAGGGTGGCCAGGTCATCTACAACGTCGCCGTCAACGAGATCTGCGAGGACAAGGTCATCTACATCGAGCGCGGCTCTGCCAAGTTCGTCGAAATCGAGGCCGACACCGTCCTTCTGGCCACCGGCCTCAAGCCGAACAAGGCGCTCATCGAGGAGATCTACCACAACGACGCCGTGAGCGAGGGCGACATCTTCATCATCGGAGACGTCAAGGAGTCCCGCACCGTCGGCGACGCTATCAACGAGGGCTTCGACATCATGGCTCACATCTAGGCGCACATCAGGGCGCTACGCTTCCAGCGTCTGCCCGAAGCGGATCGAACGGCTTGGCGGAATACCGCCAGGCCGTTCTTTTTCGAGCCACAAACACATGCTCTGTTCCACATCTTTCGCCCAACTTGGCCAAGCTGTGAGGAAATGCTAGGAAAGTACTGCAAACCAGCCGTTTTTCGCGCACGCGATGCTAGAATTTACTCCGTATGCTTTGCATCGGAAAAGGAAACGATTTAGGAGGTAAGCATGGCATCTGAATTCAAGCATGTGTTCACGCCGATCGACGTTCGCGGCGCACACTACAAGAACCGCATCGAGGTGTCTCCGCACGTTCCCGTTTGGGGCGGAACGGACGGAATGGTCACCCATGAGGTCAAGGAGTTCTTCCACGCGTACGCGCGCGGCGGAGCGGCGCATGTGAACATGGGCAACTGCTCAGTCGACATGGCCACCGCAAAGGACGAGGTCATGCAGATCGACCTCTCCCGCGACGAGGTAATCCTCGGCCTGAACGACCTGGTCGAGACCTGCGAGCGCTACGGCGCGCACATCTCCCCCGAGATCTGCCACTGCGGACGCGGAGCCGGCAAGTACTACCCCGACAATCTGCGCTGGGGACCCTCTGACATCCCGCTGCCCGAGCAGGAGATCATCTACAAGGCCAAGGGCCAGCATGCCCCGGCGGTCATCCCGCTGACCAAGGAGCGCATCTACGAGATCATCGACCAGTTCGGCGCTGCGGCAGAGCGCTGCAGGAGGGCCGGCTTCAAGCACCTCACCATCCACGGCGCCCACGGCAACCTGATCAACCAGTTCATGTCCCCGATGAGCAACACCCGCGGCGACGAGTACGGCGGAAGCCTGCAGAACCGCATGCGCTTCGGCATGGAGGTCATGGAGGCCATCCGCGCGGCAGCCGGCGACGACATGGTCCTCGAGATGCGCATCTCCGACGAGCACGACATCCCCAACGGCATCCCCACCGAGGAGCTGGTGGAGATGTGCAGGATGTACGAGCAGTACTGCGACATCTTCATGATCTCCTACGGCATGATGGGCATGCCCTGGCTCATGAACAAGATGACCGCCGACATGTATCATCCCAACATGCACAACCTGCCCTACATCCGCGCCGTCAAGGAGGGCGTCAAGAAGGCCAAGGTCTCCGCGGTAGGAACCATTGAGAACATCGAGAACGCCGAGATGATCCTTGCCAACGGCTGGGCAGACTTCGTGGCATTCGCGCGTCCGTTCATGGCAGACCCCAACCTCGTCAACAAGGCTGCCCGCAACAAGTACGACGAGACCGTCCCCTGCATGCGCTGCAACTATCACGCACGCATCGCCAAGTGGCACCGCATCGGCTGCGCGGTCAACCCGTTCTGCGGCCGCGAGGGCGAGTTCCCCAAGGGCTACGTCCCCAAGACCGATCGCCCGAAGAAGATCATGGTCATCGGCGGCGGCCCTGCTGGAATCCAGGCTGCGATCACCGGCGCCGAGATGGGCCACGACATCACCGTCTACGAGAAGACCGACAAGCTGGGCGGAAACTTCAACCATGCTCCGGTTCTCCCCTTCAAGGGCTGCGTCAAGAAGTTCTATGACGTCTTCATGCCGAAGGTAGAGGTCGCAAAGGCCAATGGAGCCAAGTTCATCATGAACACCGAGGTCACCAAGGAGCTCGTCGAGGCCGAGAAGCCCGATTACGTCATCGTTGCCGCTGGTGCCGAGCACGTCATCCCGAACATCAAGGGCGTCGACGGCAAGAACGTCCACTTCGCGTGGGAGGCCGACGAGGGCCTGGTCGAGGTTGGCGATAAGGTCGCTATCATCGGCGCCGGAGTCGTCGGACTCGAGTGCGCGCTCAACCTCGTCCGCGAGGGCAAGCAGGTCACCATCCTCGAGTATCGCGACATGGAGTCCACCATGGGCATCACCACGAGGGCACTGCCTCGCCTCATCAACGAGGTCGGCGGCTGCACGTTCCTCTATGAGTCCGCTGTCCAGGAGATCACGCCCGAGAAGATCGTCTACATCGAGCGCGGCTCCGCCAAATTCGGCGAGGTCGAGGCCGACACGGTCCTCCTCGCTGCAGGCCTCAAGCCCAACCATGATCTCGTCGATGCGCTCTATCACAACGACGCTGTGAGCGAGGGCGACATCTTCGTCGTCGGCGACTGCAAGTCTCCGCGCACGGTTGGCGACGCGATCAACGAGGCATTCGATATCATCGCTCACCTCTAGGATTTGCGAGGCTGGGTCGCATTCGACCTGGTAAAAGCCTGAAAATGCAAACGACCCGGCGGGAAACCGTCGGGTCGTTTCATTGTTCTGCGCAGAAGCGTTTGGCGTCTGAAGAATGAACTCTGCGATTACTCTCCGCCCTTAGGCTCATCCTCAGCAGAGGCCTCGGCTACGACAGCGGGCTCGGACTCGGCGACATTGCGCGGATCCTTGTCCGGGAAGATCGCATAGAAGCCGAGGGCGACGAGCATGACGACATACTTCATCAGGATGTTCGAGCCGATGGTCAAAACCAACGATTCGAACGGAATGGTGAAGCCGAAGGCGATCGAGCACATGATCACGCTATCGAGCGGAATCGAGATCAGGTTGGAGATGAAAGCCGCCTTGATATGGCTCCCTTCACCGTTGCGATAGAAATGCTGGAAGATGCGGCCGTCGATGCGCTCCGCGATGAACTGCGCGACAACCGAGCCGGCGACGATCAGGAAGCCCGGCATCAGAACGAGCGCGAACTCGGTCTGTGGGCCGGTGCCCATGTCGGCGGGCATCCACGAGGTGATCGCGAAGAGCGAGAACATCGCGATGTTCGTAAGCACCGACGCGGTGATCGTATTGTTGGCGGCGCGCAGGCCGGCCTTGCGGTGCAGGATGTCGCGGAGGACGAAGGTAATCGGATAGAGCAGAGTGCCTGCATCCATGACAAGCCCCAGCGGAGCGATCATTCGCAGGCTCATGATGTTGGCGGTCATCGTTGCCGCGATGAATGCGGCGGAGACGAAGACCGTCATGGTGGTGTATTTGATCTCCGGCTTGTTGGTTCTGTCCTTCATTGCTTTCCTTGCTTGTCGTACATAGTGCACGGAGGCGCGATGGCAGCCTCTCAACCGCCCTGATAAATAGCAGTTGGGCTGGCAACCTTTCGACCGCCAGCCCAACTTTAATCGATTTGCCTATGCGGTTTGCCCTGCGATGCTACTTCTTCGGTACAGGGGTCTCATGCTCCCAGCGCTTGTCGAGATACTGCCTGTGGGAGATGTTGTCGCGACCGGTGACGTAGTTCGACCAGCCGGAGGTCTCGAAGTGATCCCAGTTGACCGGAGGAACCATGTAGCCGATGAGCTTGTCTTCCTCGCCATACTTGTGCAGGCGATGGTATGCGCGGTAGTAGACGCAGAGGCGCTCGTTCGGGAAGACCTCGCAGTAGCCCATGTGACTTCCGCCGCACGGTCCATTGCGCTGGCACTTCGGGCACTGGGTCATCGGGCAGATGTACGCAACCGAGGGAAGTCCGCAGTCGCCGCAGCTCATGCAGCCATAGAGCACGACCTTGCCGACGTTCTCGATGGTGTGCTTGCGATGGTGGCCCTTCTTCCTGTCCTTGCGGGCCATGATGCTGGAGAAGGCTCCGTAGAAGCCGTGTCCGGGGTTCATCATGAACTTGTGGACGAAGCGGGAGAGCGCGTAGTTCTTCTGGACGACGCGACGCTTGTCCGCGGGGGCCTGCGGCCTGCGAACTGGGTGGTAGATGTGATACTTCTCGTCGTAGACGATCTTGTTGAGACCGGTGGCTTCATCTTTCTCGTACATGTACCATGCACCGGGCATGCCGAACGAGAGTTCCTGGATGTAATCCATCCAGTTCTCCTCGAACTGATCTGCCAGCTCGATGACATGCATGACAGCCTCCGCGTTGAGGCCGATGCCGCCGATGTGGCAGCCAGCATAACCGAGGCCCTTGGCGACGGCAATCTGCTTGGCGGCGCGCTCGAAGCGCTTTGCCTTGCCCTTATCCTCGGCCTTCGACTCCTCCTCGAGGACTGCGACGAGCTCGTCGGAGACGTAGCAACCGGGGAAGTTGCCGGCGTTCATCGACTTGCCGACTCCCTTGGGGAGGACGAAGATGTTCGCGAAGACCGGGATGTTGCCGTGACCCTGCTCCTTGAGGACGAGCAGCAGCTCCTCCATCTTGCGGGGATCGAAGCCAATCTGGGACATGATGAACTTGGCGCCTGCGCGGCACTTCTTGTCGAGCTTGTAGTACTGGGTGTAGCCTTCGCCCTCAGTCCACTTGAAGGGGCTGGTGACGACGCCAGGATAGAAGTGGCAGGGCTTGGTGGCTACGGGCTCGCCCTTGCGGCCAGGATATGCCATGCCCTTGTTCATCTCCTGGATCATCTGGACGATGGTGACGGAATCGAGGTCGAAGACCGGGCGCGGGCGGCTGGTGTAGCCGGTCACGGGGTAGTCGCCGGTCATGCAAAGGACGTTCTGGATGCCCCTGCGCTCCATTGCGTAGAGCTGCGACTCGATCTGGTTGCGGTTGCGGTCCTTGCAGGTAAGATGGACGAGCGGGGTCATGCCCGTCTCCTTGATGATGTCCTCGGCGAATGCATCTGCGAGGAGTGCGGGGTTACCGCTTGGATTGTCGGTGATGGAATAGGCTGCGATGCGCGGGTTTCCAGCGAGATCGCGCGCGATCTGCAGCTCGTGCTCCTGGGAGTCCTCATTCGCGCCGCGTCCGGGAATGAACTCGACGGTAATGGCGAACTCGCCGTTCTCGAGAGCCTTTGCCAATCTGTTTTCCATTGATCTTCCTCTTTCACTCCAGTTCCCTTGCGGGGAGCTTCCAAGGCCCCTGTGCGGAGCCGAATTCCTTGGTTCCTGCCTGCGCTTGCCGACAAGTTCGCAAGCGTT
>JAILQZ010000063.1 GCA_024698685.1 bacterium | reverse complement strand
CTCGATGTCGACCAGATATCCGGACGTAACCTCGCCAGCGCAGTTCTTCGAAGTGATCTCCTTCGGAGAGATCAGGTTGTTGGCGCCGGAGCGATCCGATTCGCCATAGACGATCGGGTCGGTGCGGGCGCCGTGATCCTGACTGATGACTCCGGGCCTGATGCGCTCGGTAACCCAGGCTCCACCCATGACCCAGCCGCGGTCGTTGAGGATCCTGACGATGTCGCCGGTCTTGATGTCGAGGCGCTCGGCGTCGACGGGATTGATCCAGACCGTCTCGTACATGTAGCCATCGGGGCCTGTGATTTTGCAAGGCTCGATCTCGCGCAGCCAGGCGTTGTCGTCGAAGTTGGCGTGAACGCGGAAGCGCGGGTGGTTCGAGCAGAGCAGGAACGGGTACTTCTCGGCCTTCGGATCCTCGCGATACTCATGGAAGCGATCTGTCGAGGCGATGTAGTGGGGATACGGACGGCGCTCGTCGTCATCGGGGAAATGCTGGGCAAGGCGCGTCGAGTAGATCTCTATCTTGCCGGTGGGCGTATCGAGCGGATACCTCTCGGGATCCTTGTAGAACTCGTAGAATCCGCTGGGATCCTCCTGCCACTCCGCCACGTGGGGCACCGAGGTGTAGCCCTTCTCGAGCCAATCCTCATAGGAGCGGTACTTCTCTACGCCGGTGAACTTATAGAAGACCTCGAGGGTCTCCTCGGCGTTGTGGCGCCCGTTGCAATAGCGCTCGTAGATGTCCTTGTAGAGCTCCTCGTCGCCGTAGAGCTCCTCGAGCCTGGTGGCCACAGCCTGCACGCACTCCCAGTCGCTGCGGGCCTCGCCGAGAGGCTCGACGGCCTTGTCGCACTTGAGGATCGTGGGGAACATTCCGGTCTGGCTGTCGTAACCGCAGTCATCGACCTCGAAGCGGCTCGCCACCGGGAGGATGATGTCGGCGCTGTGCGTGTCGTTCTCGAACCACGGGTGCTGGATGAGCACGAAGTCGAGGTTCTCACTGTGCAGCGCGTTCAGGAACTCGTTTCCGCCGTTCCAGCAGGTAGACCAGCAGGGAGAGTCCGACCAGATCATGTGCAGCGTGGGATCGCCCTCTCTAGCCGGGAAGGTGAAGTGCTTGGTCTGGTCGTCGGCGGGCATCATGCAGATGACGTGTCCGTACCAGTCGATCGGCTCCTCCTTGGTGGCGAGGATTCCCTCGGGGATCAGCGTCTTCGGAATGAAGATGTCGCGCTCCTCCTGGAGCATCGAGGCGTTGTATCCACCGAAGCCGGAGGGGTACATCTCGACGCGAGGCATCGGGTTGAAGTCCGGGCACTCGTAGATGTTCCACTCGATGAACTTCATGTAGTTGCGGCCCGGCTTGCCGAGGCCCTGCATCGCGAGGAGGCATGCCTCCATGCGGCCAGGCTCATGCGAGTAGCAGGAGCGGATGTAGGATCCGCCGTTGCTGTGCGCGGTGGAGGTGGGAAGCTCATGCCAGTTGCGCGCGAGCGCCTTGATGGTGCGAACGGGAACTCCACAGCGCGGAGATGCCCACTCGGGCGTCTTCGGCACGCCATCGTCTCCACCCATGACCTCGTACTCGAGCCAGTCGAAGCCGATGGTGTGCGTGTCGATGTACTCGCGGTCGTAGATGCCCTCGGTGATCCAGACGTACGCGATTGCCAGCTGCAGCGCGAGGTCGGTGTTGGGATAGACCGGAATCCACTTGTCGGCATGGACGGCGGCGCTGTAGTTGAGGTCTGGCGAGATGAAGATGCTCTCGATTCCGATATCGGTCCACCAAAATGACATGAGCGACGGAAGCTGGCCGCACCAGCCCCACGTCGTGGTCTCGTTGTCGCAGCCCCAGTAGAGAATCATCTTGGTGTTGTGCGTGATGTCGTAGAAGAGGTTCTGGGTACGGCCCTGGCCGAGAGGTTCCTGGCCCCAAACGTGCTTGGCACCCCAGTACCAACCCTCCCACGAGTCTGGCTGGCGGGCCTGCAGGACGCATCCGCCTAGCAGGTCGAGCAGCCTGGTCATGCAGCCATGGCACGGATGGACGATCTTGGTCTCGCCATGGCCATCCTGCTGCACGAGAATCGAATTCGGGCCGTAAAGCTCGTACTGGCGATGGATCTCCTTGGCGATGATGTCTAGGGCCTCGTCCCAGCTGATGCGACGGTACTTGTCGATGCCGCGCAGCTCAGGATGGCGATCGCCATCGGGATCGAAGCTCTCCCTGATCATCGGGTACGGAATCCTGTTCTTGGAGAATGCGTGCTTCTTGTAAGCCCAAGAGAACGGAGGGATGCAGGACTTCGTAGGCTCCACGAAGACCTTCCCGTCCTTCTCCAAGCGGAAGCGGCGCAGATCCTTGTCCAGGTCGTAGGTTGCACTGTAATCGAACCTACGCACGCGCAAGACCTTGCCATCTTTGATGTCGACAATCGCTGGATTCGCTCCAACGCCGAAACCGGACCAATCAATGTTGTCGTAGACGCTCTTATCGGCGCCAAAACCCGGTTTGATCATGCCTACCCCCTTTTCCCTTCGAGGTAATTCCCTTGCAACATTCTTATGTTACCAAAGGAAGGCGCATTGGGCGCACGTTTTGGAATCATTTGGGAACTATTGTCTCGAAAATCGCCGCTGCGGGACAGTTTGGAGCACCGCGCCTTGCTAGGCTATCGAGCTGCGTGGCGTACACCCACGCGAGAGCCGTAGCGAACCTTCGTCTCGATGTTGGCTGCTGAGTTGGAGGCTATCGGCTCGTCGATGTCAAGGATGCCCTCCTGCACGCAGATGACGATGGTGGAACCGCCGAACTCGAAGAGCCCCTTCTCGTCTCCGCGAGCCACATAGCACTCCGCGGGATCGTGGTTGGAGATCTTGCCGACGAGCAGCGCGCCCACCTCTATGGCGAGCACCTCTCCGAAGTTGCGTGTCTGCATCAACGAGTAGACGCGGCTGTTCTCCTTGTAGATCGGATAGAGGTCGTTGGCTATGGGGTTGACCGTGTGGAAGAGGCCCGGGATGCGCACATCTGCGAACTTGTGTCCGTCGTCCACATAGCAATAGCGATGGTAGTCGTCTACGGAGAGCCTGAAGAGCAGCAGCCAGCCGCCCTCGAACCTCTTCGCAATCTCTTTGTTGCGAATCAATTCAGAAAGCGTATATCGAGTATCTTTTATGCAGAATCTTGCGCGAGAATCAATTCGATATGCAGTTAGACGCGAATCGCATGGGGAGATGAAATGCCCAGGATCCATGTCTGCGGCGCGCGAGCCCGGCTTGAGCCTGCGCGTAAAGAAGTCGTTGAACGACTTGAACCTGGACTTCTCGCACTCTGAGAGGTCGATCGAGTTCCTGCGAACGAATCCCTTGATCCAAAGGCACGAGACCTTGCGGTTGATCAGCCAGCCGCCGACCTTGGAGAACCACGGCCTGACGATCAGCTTGAGCACTCCCCTGCCCAGCGGGGTTCCGTAGAGCCTTCGCAGCATCCTCTCCTGCCCGTCGGCAGGAGGGGTCTGCGCGTCGCGCTGACCCGAAGTGCCCTCAGATGGCATGTCAGTCGCCCCAAATGATGAGCTGGCCGTCCATCCACCCAGAGCTGATGATGAGCAGGATGAGGGCCGCCACGACGACCACGATGATCACAAGCAGTACCCAGAGCTTGGGCTTCTTCAGCGTAAATGGCGAGATGAAGAGGATGCCGATAAGGAAGAGCAGCGCGGTGAGCAGCAGCGAGAAGAGCCTCGGCGCGAAGATGAGGTGGAGCAGATAGAAGATGGGCAGGATCGGCGCGATGGCGGTGATGGGAAGGCCATGGTAGACCTTTTCCTTTGGCGGGTCGTCGGAGAAGAAGTCGTTGGTCTCCAAGACGTTGAAGTAGGCCAATCGCGCAACTCCGCACATCGCGAAGAATATGATTGCGACGATGCCGATCGAGCCGCGAACGCCGATGCAGAAGCAGAGGTAGGCCGGGAAGGCGCCGAAGGCGATC
The DNA here is from genome assembly GCA_024698685.1 of bacterium. Taxonomy (GTDB): domain Bacteria; phylum Actinomycetota; class Coriobacteriia; order Coriobacteriales; family CADBOM01; genus RGIG5709. The sequence goes on along the minus strand of JAILQZ010000063.1, from coordinate 9,272 downwards.
GCATCGCTGAGCGAGTCGAGCTGGATGCCGTAGAGCTTCTCGTCGTTGCTCCTATCCGTCTTCCTGCGCGCGACCCTTCCGTCCAGCGCATCGAACAAACCGCAGAGAGCGAGGCAGACCATGGCCTCGACGATGCGCCCGTTGTGCGCGAACGTCATTCCCAGGACTGCGGATACCACGCTCATGAACGTCAAGATGACGGTGTAGTTGTAGAAGCCTATCAAATCAGTTCTCCCTCTTCCCACTCTTGCGCATCATGATCAGGATGTGGGCCACCAAGGACATGATCGCGCATACGAAAAGCTGCGCGTAGAAGCTCAGCCCTCGACTGATTATCATAGCAGGGATGGTGAGCTCCGTGCCACAAACAGGCTCGAAAATGACCGCAAACAGATGCTCGCTGATTCCCACACCACCTGGCAAGGGCAGCATATCCGCAGCTAGGGAGATGCTTCCTTGCAGCATGCTCGTCTGAAACAGGTCCAACGAGGTTATGTCGAACGAGAGGAATACGAGATATGTGACGGAGAAGAGCAGGAAGCGCTGGACGATAGTGATGAGCATCACGTTGAGCGATACGAACCTGTGGGCCTTGAGGTACTTCGAGGCCTCGTCGTACTTCTCCATCGACTCGTGAGCTTTCTCCTCGAGGCGATCGATCTTCTCGGAATGGCTGACCCTGCGCATCACGCGGATCGCCCACATGACGATGCGCTTGGCGAGCTTGGGCGAGAAGACGAGCGCGAGCATGCATCCTACGACGATGACGTTGAGGACGATGCCGAGAATGATCCAGAACATCGCCGGCTCCAGAAGGACCATCATCGCCTCTGGACGGACGACGACCAGGAACAGGCCGATCAACACGAGCACCGACTTGTAGGTGATCGTTATGAAGAGCAGCACGAGCGTGCTCATCGATAGCGGCAGGCCGTCCTTCTTCATGTAGACGAGCTGCATCGGCTGGCCGCCGGAGCCGGTCGGCGTGACCAGGCTGAAGAAGAATCCGATGAACGAATAGAGGAAGCAGTGGGTGAGCTTGGGCTCGCACCCCAGATTGCGCAGCATGTAGAAGATGATCAGCGACTCGCAGAGGATGAAGGCGATGACGAGAGCCATGCCGATGATCCAGTAGGCCTGCGACGATCTCTCGAGATATGCGAGCAACGTTCCGAAGTCCTCGCCACGCATCACGAAGTAGATCGTCAGCGAGATGCAGAGGATCAGGAAGAGCGCATTGACTATTGCCTTTACTGAGCGTTTCACGGTATTCGAAGCATCTCCAACATGCTGTGCGGGGGAAATCATCCCTCCCCCGCTTCAAGCTTGCGTTGGCTCGACCCTACAGTCCCTGCTCCGTACGGCGGATCAGGTCGTTCTGGGCATCCTCGTAGACCTCCACGAAGTATGCCGAGAAGCCCGCGATCCTCACGACGAGGTCCTTGTAGCTCTCCGGGTCCTTCTGCGCGGCGCGCATGGTATCGGCGGAAACAACGTTGAGCTGGATCTGCATGCCTCCCATCTCGTAGAAGTAAGCCTTGATGAGGTTCGCCAGCTTCTCCACGCCCTCGTCGGTGTTGACCGAGCTCGGGTGGAACTTCATGTTGAGCAGCGTGCCGTTATGGTATTCGGAGTGGTCCATGGTCGCAACCGAAGCGAGGACGGCGGTGGGGCCGTTGACATCCATCTCCTGCAGCGCGGAGATTCCGTCCGCAAGGGGCTTGCCCGCATTGCGGCCGTCTGGGGTCGCCCATGTGCTGTAGCCGTAGAGGACGTTCATCGTGACTGGCCAAGTGCCCATGCCGAAGTAGCCGCGATGGCCGTTGAGCTTGTTGCCGATCGAACAGATCATATGGCTGAACCAGCTCGCATACTTGTCTGCCTCGGAATCTCCATTGCCATAGCGGACGACCTCGTTGTTGATGTACGCCTGCATCTCCTCGTAGCCCTCCCAATTGGCCATGTAGGCATCGTAGAGCTCGCGGGTGGTGTACTTCTTGGTCTTGAAGCAGAGCTGATCGATGATGTTGAGGCTGTCGATGACGTTGCCGAGTCCGACGCCGGTCAGGCCGTTGCCATTGTATTTCGCGCCGCCATCCATGGCATCGCGGCCGGACTCCATGCAGCCGACCATCAGCGCGGAGACCAACGGTTGCGGGAGCTCCTTGCGGGCGATGTTCTCGAATAGGTTGACGATGGTCTCATCCCAGTGGAACCAGTACTCCATCTGCTTGGTGAGCGCATCGAGGACCTCGTCCATCGACTCCATCTCATAGAGGTAGCCGGTTGCCGGGCCGGTCTGCGGGCGCGGCTGGCCATCGCGCGTGGGCATCGGGTTGACGCCGTTGTTGATGGCCATGTGCAGGCCGTTGACCAGGTTGAAGTAGGCCTCGAAGCCGCCAGTGGTGCCGGAAGCGCTCCACTCGTTGCCCCAGCCCGAAGGCTCGACGCAGCCGATGAGCGTGTAGTCGTTCGCATCTTCGAGGGAAAGGCCATGGCCTGGCTTCTGCTGCAGCATCTCGACGCAAACCGGATCGCTGTAGAAGCTGGGCACGCCACCAGCGCGCTTGGTGGTTTCGATAGCGCACTCCCAAAGCGAATAGGGCATGTTGGGATGGGTGCGCAGAGCCATCGGCGGATCGTGGAGGAGCAGGCGCGCGCCGGTCTCGAGCAGCAGGTAGGTTGCGGTGTTGGTGGCATCGTTGCCCTCGCGGTCGGTGCCGCCGACGGTGATGAGCTGTCCCGAGGTGTAGCCCGGAACCGCCATCGACATGTGCTCGTGGCCAATCTTGTTGAGCTCTGCGACCTTGAGGACGTAGAGGTCCATCAGCTCCTGCGCGAACTCGCGTGTGATGGTGCCTGCAGCGAGCTCGTCCTCGAGATACCAGCCGACGTACTGGTCGATGCGGCCAACCGAGGTGCCGTGGAGGTTGGCATCCATCATGATGCACATCTGGTAGAACCAGACGGTTTGCATAGCCTCCCAGTAGTTGCGGGCGGGGTTTTCGATGCAGTTGGAGAGATTGTCGGCGATCTGCTCGAGCTCGGCCTTGCGCGTCGGATTGTCGCACTTCCTAGCCAGCTCGGCGCAGTAGGCGGAGTAGCGTTTGGCGAACAGGATGATTCCATCGCATACGATGACTACGGCGCGATAGAAGTTGTAGCTGTCGGCCTCATCGCCTTCGATGCCCTTGGCCTCCAGCTCTTCGACGCGCTGGGCCGCAAGGTCGCGGGTCTTCTTGAAGCCCTCCTTGACGGCGCGATCGTAGTTGGCGCAGAAGTGGCCGATGGGGCCGCCGATGTGCGAGCCGACGGACATGCAGCACTCGTTGAGGGCGAGCTCGTTCTTGTACCTCTCGGGCAGATAGGGCTCGACCTTGGCATCGAGGCATTCCTGACGCCAGAAGTCGATCGTGTCGAGGAAGTACTGGCGGTCCTCCTCGGCCATGCAATACGGGTCCTGATGGCGATCGCGGAAGTTGTAGGTCTCGATGACGTCGATGAGCCAATCCACCGAGTTCTCAGGGTATATCGCGGCCGCGTGGTATTGCCCGACATAGGTGCCGACGATGAGCTCGTCATCCTCGACGCGCAACGGCATCTTCTCGCACATGTTCTTGAAGTTGTACGCGCGCTTCAGGATTCCGGTGAGGTTGCGGTGCGACTTGTAGAAGTCTGTTACGATGCGGTAGCGATCGATGTCGATCGGCGGGATCGAATTACGGTAGCGATCCCTGTTCGCTGCAACTCTGGGAGAAATCGGTCCGAATTGATACATGCTTTTCCTCCAATCGCCGTGAACCAACGCTATTTCACGCGTGTTGGCAATCACGAGCATCAAGTTTTGCCAACTAATCATTATAAGCCCGTAGGAGGCCTTATGCACTGCAAACAGGGGCAATCTGCGCGCATGGGCTCCTCTGCGCGGTCAAGTTGCGGGTCAACTCCCCTTCATGCATATGCTCCCCATTTTCCCCAGCAACGGGTAAGATAGCTATCGGGACGTTTTTGCGCTCCAGACGAATCCCGATGCAGGTTTCCCGACTGGCGCGCTGGCATATCCGACAACTACCGAAACGGAGGATCTCGTGGGCAGGATCATCATAACCGGTGCAGATGGGAACATGGGACGCAAGGTCGTCGAGACGATCGTCGAGCTGGTGCCGAAGGAGGACCTCATCCTCACGGCACCGAGAATCGAGAAGATCGCAGGCTATGCGGCGCAGGGCTATGACTGCCGCGAGGCCGATTACGGCAATCCAACCCAGCTGGAGCAGGCATTTTCCGGAGGAGAGACGCTGGCGTTCATCTCGCTCCCGCAGGTTGGCAGCAAGAGGCGAAAGATGCACACCAACGCGTTGATGGCCGCTAAATCAGCGGGTGTAAAGCGCATAGTCTACACATCGATCACCGGCGCGCAGCTCCTGGAAAACGCAGGCTACGAGATTGCAGACCACAGATACACCGAATATTTGATCGATGCGCTCGGATTCGACCATGTCTTCCTGCGCAACTCGCAGTACGCCGAGGCCATGATCGCCGCTGTGGAGACCGCAGCGAAGACCACAGGGGTCATCCGCAACAACATGGGCGACGGCCTGATGGCCCATGTCTCCCGCAACGATTGCGCCGTTGCGCTTGCCTACGCCGCTGCAGGCGACTTCCATGATGAGGAGTTCTTCATCTCCGGCGACAAGCTGCGCACCATCAAGGAGTTCATCGAGATCGTGGCACCGGCGTTCGGTGCCGAGGTGAGCTACGAGTTCATCACGGACGAGGAGAACTACGCCGAACTCGATGCAATGGGCATCCCGCGCGAGACCGATGGCAAGTGGGTTACCGAGGAGGCGCGCAACTCGCCATTCTGCGGGCGCGGCATGGTGACCTTCGGCGCGGCGATAAGGCAGGACCAGATGTCGAGCTTCTCAGATGACTTCGAGAGGTTAACGGGCAGGCAGAAGACCACGCTGGCCGAGATGGTTGCCAATATCGGGGATTACGGAATCGGAGACCGCAACGCAACCGACTAGAGGAACGCCAGGCTAGTGCCTGGCGCGGTTGATCTTGATGTTGGTCTCCCTCGGAGTGGGCGGAATGGACGGCCTCTCTACGCCCTTGAATCGCGTGCTCCCGCAGTTCGGGCATTTGTTCTGGCCTATGGGTAGGTCGAAGCCGCACTCGGCGCAGACTACGGCCGCGCGAGCGGAATACATTCCGCATTTGTTGCAACGTGTGCATATGTAGCACGGCATCGCAGTCCCTCCGATTGGATTAGCTTCCTACCGATGATTCTATATCCTAGCCGGCCCCGTCAGGCAAATCCGTACGCAAGCGGCGATACGGCACTGCGCGCCTATCCTTCGAGCAGCCTCTTCAGCCAGTCCCTGTACTCTTCGACCACGGGCTCGGGAGCGATGATCTTGACATCGTTGTTGAAGCCTGCCACCCAGCCGAAGAACTGCTGGCTCTTGCGCACCTTGACGTGCACCTCGGCCTTGCCGTCCCTGACGAACGACGTGACGTCTTCCCCGAAGCGATCGACTATCGAATCGACTGCGTTGGGCTCGACGAGCAGCGTGACGGTGACCGGGTCGCCATGGAACATGCCGAATGCCTGCTGGGCGAAGTCCTCGTACCTGTAGTTGGAGATGCGCCTGTCGCGCGTTGCCGGCTCATCGGAGATCTGCAGCAGGTTCATGCGGTCGATGCGGTAGGTACGGAAATCCTCGTATTCGTCGTTCCAGGCGACCAGATAGTAGAAGCCATCGGAGAATATCACCTGCACCGGAGTGTGCGTGCGGTATTTGCCATCATGCTGCGAAACGCGTTCGAAGTTGACATCGTGCTTGTAGTAGAGGAAGGAGACCTTCCTGCGCTTCTGCATGGCCTCGTGGATTCTGTCGAGGTTGAAGAATACCGATTCGTTCTTGCTCTTGATGCGCCCGTCGACATGGACGCGCTTGTCGAGCTTCTCGCGCTCGCTAATGCTGGCAAGGCCACCGATGGCCTTGGTGAGCTGGTTGCTCATCCTCTCGGTGATGAACCTGCAGCCCTGCACGGCATCGATCAACAGCATGAGCTCGTCGATACCGAGCCCATCGCGAACGAGCTCGTACTCAACAGGACAGCGCTGCCGCGTCTCGATGTTGCAGCCGAATTCACGCAGCACATCTATGTCGCGGTAGATGCTCTTGCGCTCGGCCGTGATTCCCTTCTCCTCCAAGTTCTGGAGGATGTCGGCCATCGTCAGGCCATGTTGGGAATCGGTCTGCTCGCGCAGCATCTTGTAGATGTGCAGTATCTTGAGCTTCTGATTGCTGTTGGCGGCCATCTTCGAATCCTCCCTCGCAGGATATGGCGCTTGGAGACGAATCGATTATAACCCAGATAGCGGCGGATTTGCACGAAGCTGGCACATTCATGGGACATCCGATGCAGCGAAGCCAGATGCTCCGTCCACATTGGCGGCTGAGGCGCTGGAGAGAGTGCGCGAACACCGCGCCGTACAGGGTTGCGCGAGCTCACGAGTGATATAATACGCAGGATGAAACGCAAGCTATCTCGTATCAGACGGAGTAGGCGGATATGTACACAACGGGTTTGAGCGTCCTGGTGATTCTCGAGGCTTTCCTTCCAGCCATCGCGATCGGCGTTTGGCTCTACTTCACCGACAGGGTGGAGCGCGAGCCGATCGGGCTTCTTGTGGTGATTTTCGCCCTCTCGATGATCTTCACGATACCCTGCGCTATGGGAGAGCAGCTGCTCACCACGCTCTTCTTCCCCCACGAGGGGATGAGCTCGGTGCTGGCGCTCTTCGTCTACTACATCTTCGTCGTCGGATTGCTCGAGGAGGCCTCGAAGGGCCTCGCGGCGCTCATCCCGGCATGGCGCAGCAAGCACTTCAACCACAGCTACGACGCCATCGTCTACTGCGTCATCAGCGCTCTCGGATTCGCTGGATTCGAGAACATCTCATACATCATGGCATACGGGCATGGCGTGGTGTGGGGGCGCGCGCTGTTCTCCGTCCCGTTCCACGCCTGCTGCGGCCTTATCATGGGGCTTTTCATCGCGCACGCCAAGGCCTGCCAGCTCAAGGGCAACAAGGCGGGCAAGTGGAGATACCTGCTCTTGGGATGGATCGTTCCGGCCCTGGTCCACGGCATCTACGATGCTGGCGCCACGCTGCAGGAATCCGGAATGCTCTCGTTCTCGACATTCGCGGCCGTGTTCGTGTGCGTGGTCGTTTTACTGCTCTGGAGGCGCCACGGAGCAGCGAGCGTCGATGCGCTCATGGAAGGCGCTGTGGAGACGATGCCTGTCAGGGAGGGCGCGAGCGGCGCCGAGCCCCAAAGCAAAGATGCTCCGATCATCGAGATGCTGAACTTCGACGGCGATTGGATTTGCCCGATTTGCGGCTTCCCGAACGACGGTTCGAATGCGTTTTGTCCGCGCTGCGGATGCAAGAAGTAGCGCTAAGCGCTTATTCCCGGCAAGCAACCGGATAGAAGGAGGTGTTCCATGAGATACGTGTGCACTGTTTGCGGCTACGTCTACGACGATGCTGCGGAGAGCGTGCCCTTTGCCGAGCTTCCCGATGACTGGATTTGCCCGCTTTGCAGAGCTCCCAAGTCAGCGTTCGAGCCAGAGCAAGCGGCTGAACCCGTCGCATCGCCTGCGACCGCACCAGCTGTGCCTGTCTTCGATGATGATCTGCAGAAGCTGACCGCAGGACAGCTCGCTGCGATCTTCTCGAATCTGGCAAGGGGCAGCGAGAAGCAGTACAAGGATGAAGAGGCGGGGCTGTTCTCCGAGATAGCCGCCTATTTCACCGCAGCCACTCCCGCAAGCGAAATCGCTTCGATCGACGAGCTGGCCAAGATGCTCGAAGGCGATATCAGGGAAGGGTATCCGCTGGCTAGGTCGACTGCGAAGGCCGAGGGCGACCGCGGCGCACAGCGCATCTGCGTCTGGGGTGAGAAGGTCTCGCGCATGCTCGCATCCCTGCTCGATCGCTACCGCGCCGAGGGCGAGAAGATGCTCGAAGGCGCCGAAGTCTGGGTTTGCACGATCTGCGGATTCGTCTACATCGGCGAGCAGCCTCCCGAGCTCTGCCCGATATGCAAAGTTCCGCCGTGGAAATTCGAAAAGGTGGAAGGGAGGCGTTCGGCATGAGGAAGATAGCCGTCAGGAACATAAGGCTCTGCACGAAAGACTGCCTATGCCTTTACGTCTGCCCCACCGGAGCCACTGACACCGAGGACAGCATCATCGATGTCGATAAGTGCATAGGCTGCGGAACGTGCGCGCAGGCATGCCCATCGGGAGCGATCAGCATGGTTCCCGAGACCTACCCGCCGCAGCAGCCCAAGACCGAACCCGTCCTTGCAGTTCTCGGCTCGCTCTCGAAGAGCAAAGCCGATGGAGAGGCGATGGCGCGAAGAATCGCGGAAGGCACCGATGCCGATGGCCTGTTCAGGCTTATGGGCGCAGTTGCCAAATCGCAGCGCCTCATGGCTGAGGACATCGTGCGCGAGAGCGGTTACATGCTCCCGCAAAGCAACAACGTCCACGAGCTGCTGGAAAGCCTGATCGAAAGCCCTGCAGAGGGCTTCCCCATCGATGCGGCGAAGAGGCTGCTCGAGATTATTCCAAACAATGAGAAGCAAGTTGCACCCGAAGAGAAAGAAGAGAAGAAGATGAAGAAGTACAAATGCGCAGTGTGCGGAGCGACATTCGAGGTCGAGGACGGCGCAGAGGCGATCTGCCCGCTTTGCAGAGCAACGGGCGATAAGCTCGAGCTGATCGAGGAACCCAAGGCCAACCCGTATTCGGGCACCCAGACCGAGAAGAACCTGGAGGCTGCATTCGCAGGCGAGAGCCAGGCTAGGAACAAGTACACCTACTTCGCGTCTGTGGCGAAGAAGGAAGGCTATGAGCAGATCTCCGCTCTCTTCCTGAAGACCGCAGAGAACGAGAAGGAACATGCCAAGATGTGGTTCAAGGAGCTCAAGGGCATCGGCGATACCGCAGCGAACCTCGAGGCTGCTGCCGATGGCGAGAACTACGAGTGGACCGATATGTACGAGGGCTTCGCCAAGACCGCCGAGGAGGAGGGCTTCGTAGAGCTCGCGGCGAAGTTCCGCGCCGTCGCGGCTATCGAGAAGCACCACGAGGAGCGCTATCGCGCGCTTCTGCGCAACGTCAAGGCGATGGAGGTCTTCTCCAAGAGCGAGGTCAAGATCTGGGAATGCCGCAACTGCGGACACATC
>JAILQZ010000059.1 GCA_024698685.1 bacterium | reverse complement strand
TGACGCGGACCGGCGTGTCCTGATAGTTGATCTGCGAGTAGAGCGGATCGATCTCGAACTGGGAGACGTAGTCGGCGATGGTGCCCATTGCGCGGTTGCCGAGCATCGAGGCGGAGTCGCGGTCGATGATCGGAATCTGCGAGTAGTTGACCTCCTGGATGTCCGTTGCGAAGTCGGCCTCCTCGGTGATGAGGAGATTCTTGTACTTCTGCGCGTTGAACGGGAAGAAGGTCGCGGACCAGAGCCATCCGAGGCCGCCAAGGAGCACGATGACGATCGGAATCCAGGACAGCTTTCCGATGAGCTTGCCCTTGGACTCGTTAGGCTCCTTGGTATCCGTGCCGGCCTTCAGCGTGTTGGACCAGCCTCTGAGAAGGACCCATGCCGGGAGCAGGACCAAGATGATCAGGAAGATCCAGAACGACTCGGCATGCGGATTGATGCTCGGGTGGAACCACCAATAGAGGAAGAGCACCAGAACGACGTAGATGATCGCCCTGATGATGATGCTCTTCTTGCTCTTGTTGCGGAGCCTCTTGGGAAGCTTGAAGGACCCGAGGTCGGAGAGCTTGGGGTCGGGCAGGGAGTCCCAGTCGACGCCAGCGAAGGGGCTGGTCTGGTCCTCGAGCTCATCCTCGTTCTTTTCCTTCCTCCTGGGCTTCCAGCTCTTCAGATCGTCTTCTTCTTCCGCCTCGTCGACAATCTCGACTTCGGCTTCCTCGAACAGATCCTCTTCGAAATCATTCTTTTTCTTGCGTCTGCTCATATCTCGGTTTCCTCAGACTTTCGTATCGGTTTTCGTGGCGATTTTGCGATAGTCCTCCAAAATGCCTGTGATAGAAAATGATAACCGAACAAACGATTCCTAACAACAGAAGGGACGCACAAGCGGCGAACCGCCCGATAGCGCGGCCTGCTGGCGACTGGGGCCGCGCCGCGCAAACGCGCCGCAACCGCCCTATAGCTTGCGCAAGCCACCGTTTGCAGCGTGTTGCGCGCGCCCGCGTGTGCTAATGTGAATGATGTATTTGCTGCTAACGGGAGGGAAAGAGGAAACCTTGAACAGCAGAATCGATGAGGCGGCTCGCCCGTCATTTCCCAAGCGCGCGATAGTCACGGCAGGGATGCCCTACGGCAACAAGGGGCTTCACTTCGGCCACATCGGCGGAGTCTTCGTTCCCGCCGACATGTACGCGAGGTTCCTGCGCAATCGCATCGGCAGGGACAACGTCATCTTCGTCTCAGGCACCGATTGCTACGGCTCGCCCATCGTCGAGGGGCATCGCAAGGCTGTCGAGAACGAGGGCTTCGAGGGAACGGTCGAGCAGTACGTCGAGCGCAACCACGACAATCAGGTCGAGACGCTAAGGGGCTACGACATCTCCCTCAACATCTTCGAGGGTTCCGGTCTGGGGTGCGCCAAGGACGCGCATCAGCGCATGACCAACCACTTCTTCGAGACGCTTTACGCAAACGGGCAGCTCGAGCTGCTCTCCACCGCACAGTTCTACGACACGCAGGCCGACGTCTTCCTCAACGGCAGGCAGGTCACTGGACGTTGCCCCGTGCAGGGATGCAAATCGGAAAAGGCCTATGCCGACGAGTGCGACCTCGGACACAGCTACAATCCCGAGGAGCTGATTGCGCCCAAGAGCTCGCTCACCGGCACCGTGCCCGAGCTCAGGCCCGCCTACAACTGGTACTTCAAGCTCCCCGACTTCAACGCCACCATCGGCGAGCACATGACCAACCAGCAGGCCGATGGGCGTGTCCGCCCGTTCGTCATCGCCGCCATCCAGGAGTTCCTGGAGCCCCCGATCATCTACATCCAGAACAAGTTCCGCGAGGATTACGACGCGATGAGCGCCGAGCTTCCGCCGCATGCGCTGCGCGAGGCCGAGGATGGAAAGAGCTCTTTCGAGATCGAGTTCGAGCACATCTCTAAGCGCGACGAGGCTCGAGCGATCCTCGAGAAGCACGACATCCGCTTCAGAACCGGCAAGACACTCGTTCCCTTCCGCCTAACCGGCAACATCGAGTGGGGCGTGCACGCACCCAGGCTCGAGGACGAGGAGGACCTCACCGTTTGGGTCTGGCCCGAGTCCCTCTGGGCACCGATCTCCTTCACTGCCGCGAAGATCGTCCGCGACGGCGGCGAATACGAGGAGTGGCGCGACTGGTGGTGCAGCGACGATGCCGAGATCTACCAGTTCATCGGCGAGGATAACATCTACTTCTACGGAGTCGCGCAGACGGCGCTCTGGTCGGCGATGCAGGAGGGTCACGCCCCAACCGCCGAGGGACATGGCGACGAGCTGCGCCAGAGCGTACTCGTGGCAAACCACCATGTCCTCTTCCTCAACAAGAAGGCCTCCTCTTCAGGCAAGGTCAAGCCGCCGATGGCCGCCGACCTGCTCGACCACTACGAGTCCGACCAGCTGCGAGCCCACTTCCTGGCGCTCGGCCTCGGCCTGAAGTCGGTCAGCTTCCAGCCCAAGCCCTACGATCCCACCGCCAACGAGAAGTCGCCCGATCCGGTGCTCAAGGAGTCGGCGCTGCTCACGAATATCTTCAACCGCATCGCGCGCTCCTGCTTCTACACCGCACAGCGCATCAACGGCAACAAGATGCCGCTGCTCTCCCCTAGCGCAGATGTCGTGGCGCGCGCAGACGAGACGATCCTGCGCTTCGAGGAGCTGATGTGGGGCTTCGATCTGCATTCGACGATCGCGCTGATGGACACCTACCTGCGCGATGTGAACAAACGCTGGGCAGAGCGCATCAAGGAGGCGGAGAGCGCCGAGGACCTCGATGCCCAGCTGCAGGTTCTCGCCGATACGTTCTACGCGCTCAAGGTGGCCACGGTCCTGATGGAGCCCGTTGCGCCCGCAGGCACGCACATGATCTTCGACTACCTCAACCTCGATTGCGATATCGAGGACTTCCTCAGCTGGGAGCGCATCTTCGACGGCTACCACTGCTTGGTCGACGAGGCCGAAGCAGCTGATGGCGGGCATCTTCTCAAAGAGCTCCCGCCGAAGACCGACTTCTTCAAGAAGCACCCCTCGCAGTTCAAGTAGCTGCCGAGCAACCCTCCCGTCCGAATCCGATCCAAATCGAAACGGGCCCGCTTGATGGCGGGCCCGAAACATCGAAGGGCCTGTAAGGCAGGCCCCTCTTGGCTTATGGAGGGCGCGCGGGTCACTGGGCGGTGGACCTGAACCCGGCGGGGCTGACGATGTTATGCAGATCGGCGACGGTAAGCGCGATCTCCCCTTTGCTCTTGAGCTGTGCGAGAGCCACTCCGAAGACGCCGTAGATGTAGAACCTGATCACAGTGGCGAGCTCCTCGTCAGTGCCATCGAAGTAGAGCTTGTCGGATTCCCTGATGCCCTCGACGATCGGAGTCACGAAATACTCCATGCTTCCCGATGGACGAGAAGACGAAGAGAGCTTGTTGAGCAGAGCGAGGTTCCCCTCGACGTTCGCGCATATCGCCTCGAGACCGGCCGTGGCGATCGTCTCGACATTGCCGTCCCAGGACTTCTTGAACTCCTCGATGATCGCGTCGGCGAAAACCTTGGCCCTGTAGATCGCGAGATCCTCGATGGAGTTGTAATGCAGATAGAACGTCTTCCTGTCAATATCCGCCTCGCGCGCCAGGGCGCTCACGGTGATCTTCTTCGAGTCTGAGCCCTTCAGCAGCTCGTCGAAAGCCTGCATTATCGCTGCTTCGGTTCTCCTGTAGCGCAAATCGCTCTTTCGCTTAACCATCTTGACGCTCCTCTGCTCCTGCAGTCCGCATGGATTAGCCGTTGATATTTTAGTCTACATCCGTACAGTAATTGACTCTTGAATTCGCATTCGGATGCAGGAAAATATGTTTGTTGCAACCTTTCGGCGCAACGACCTAGCTTATGGTACGCGCAACTGAGAACATCCCCCTTTTCTCAGTTGCGCGGCCACCCCGAAAACTCTTCCCAATACCGGCAGACGAGCATCGCAACTGTTATCGCTCTATGCTTGCATTACACTCAATCCGCTATTGATTGTATTTTATACACCACAATCACAGAACTAGTGGCGCTTCCTTGGCAAAAGGCGCGATTGGGCCACCGACGTTGGCTGAAAACGAAAGGCGCCCCTGGCCGTACAACCTCCAGCCAAGGGCGCTAGATGACAAAGCGTGACGTCGAACCTAGATGGTGAAGTCCTCAATTCCGTTGAAGACCTCGAGGGCCTCCTCGACATCGTAGTCGGCGAAGGTGATCGCGCTGATCGCCTTGGTCAGGCGCACCGCCTCGTCGAGCGAGCGCTGATGGATGTTGCGACCAGTGGCGTTTCCGCATGCTCCGCCAACGTGGATCTGGTCCCAAAGCTGGGTGAGGAAGGTCTTGGCGTCGACGGTCGAGCCCCCTGCGCATACGAGTCCGCATCTGCCCGCTGCCGAAGATGCGCGCTTGAGCAGCTCTCCGGCGCCCTTGCCATCGACGGGCTTCGGCGGATTGACTTTGACGAAGTCGGCACCGAGGCAGACCGCCACGCCAGCCGCGCCGGCGATGAGGTCGGCATCCTTCTCGTTGGCAACCGCCTTGCCGCGCGGGTAGATCCATAGGACGACGATGAGGCCGTTGGCGTGCGCCTGCGCGATGAGGTCGCCCGCCTCCTGCATCATCGAGGCCTCGAACTCGCTGCCGAGGTAGATCGTGTAGCCGATGCCGACGATGTTGATGCCAGCCTCGCGCATGTCGAGGACCGACTCGAGCGAGTAGAGCTGCGGCGAGTACGGATCCTCCTGCGCCGTTTTGACGAGATTGGTCTTCGAGTTCATCTTGACCAGATAGTTGATGTTGGGATAGTCCTCGGCGTAGTGGGCGATAAGGCCACGCTGCGCAGCAAGGACGCCGATCGTCCCCTGGCTGCCGATCTCGAAGAGGTGCTGCGGATCGGAGTCCGCGATGTCGATGCCCTCGCCGTAGAAGTCGGCGTTGAGGTGCTCGGTCTTCTGGTCGCACGCGAAGAGCATCAGGCGCCCGGTTCCCTGAGTTGCGGCCATGTAGTTCTCGACATAGTCTTCCTTGAATTCCGGCATCACGTCGCATGGGATCCTGATGTCGTCACGTGTGATGGTTGGCATTTCTCCTCCTAAGTCGCTCGAGCGTTCGCCTGCTCGCTTGTCGTCTTCTATGCGCGGGCTCTCCGCGGCTGTCGTTGGCTTTCGGGCAGCGCTCTTCGCTGCCCCACTCATTATACTAGTTGCTCGCCCTGTTGCCCCTCTTCTGTGAGGGCGCTGTCATCGACCGCATCCCGAAACGCGTTGGTGATGGGCCAGCGGCGATCGTCGGTGAGCGAGATCCCATCGATCCAGGCGCCGAGCGGCTCTTGCCTGCGCTTGTGCTCCGCATTGCCCATCATGCGCAGAACGCGGTTGACCGTCTCCTTGTCGTAGCCCTCGCCGACGATCTCGGCGGGCGTGCAGCCGTATTCGAGATACAGGCTCGCAATGCCATCGAGCACATCGTAGGGAGGCAGGCTGTCCTGATCGGTCTGGTTCTCGCGAAGCTCCGCCGAGGGCGCCTTGGTGAGCACGCTTAGCGGGATGACATCGACCTCAGCAGCGCTGTTGCGCCAAGCCGCCAGCTCGTATAGGCGCGTCTTGTAGATGTTGCCGAAGGGCGCGTAGGCTCCCGAGGTGTCGCCGTAGAGCGTCGAGTAGCCCGCTATGCACTCGCTCTTGTTGCCGGTGTTGAGCATGATCCAACCGTACTGGTTGGAAAGGGCCATGATGTAGACGGTGCGGATGCGGGCCTGCAGGTTCTCGCGCGGCAGGCCCTCGACCGCACCGCCCAAAGGCTCGGCAAGGGCCTCGCAGAACGCGTCGAAGGGCTTGTCGATCGGAATCGTCAGCGTCTCGATGCCGAGAGTGCCCGCGAGTTCGAGCGCGTCGTCGATGCTGCCCTGCGAGGAGTACATGCTCGGCATCAACGCGCCGTGGACATGCTCCGGGCCGAGCGCATCGGCGGCCACGACCGCGGCGAGCGAGGAATCGAGCCCTCCAGAAAGGCCGATGACGACATCTGTGAAGCCGTTTTTGTCGATATAGTCGCGCACGCTGAGGCAAATCGCGCCCCAATCCGCCGCTTCGTCCTCGATGCCCTCCTCGTCGAGGTAGACGCTGTAGTCGAAGTCGCCGCAGCCGTACTCGATGGTCGAGATGCGCCATGAGGCCAGGTCGTCCTCGTCGAACTCCTCGTCGTCGTCCTCCCCTGTCAGCTGCAGGGTCATCAGCGATTCGCCGAAGAGGACCGAGTCGCCCTGAAGCTCGCCTTCGGGCGAGATGATGCAGCTGCCGCCGGGGAAGATCGCGCTGTCCTGTGCGCCGACGCAACCAGCGCGCAACACCCAGCACTCCCCTTCCCTAGCAAGCGACTTGAGGTTCTCGAGTTGCTCGCCGGTGATGAGCTCGGCGCGCTGCTCGTCGTATGCATAGTCGTCCATCACGATGAGGAAGTCGGTGTCGAGCTCGGCGGGGTCGAGCTCGGAGGCATCGCCCACCACGACTGCGAACTCGAGGTCGTCGATCTCGAAGCTGCCATAGAGCCCCTCGTCGTCCTCATCCTCCATCTCGTCGTCGGCGATCATGACCTCCCCGTTGACGAGCAGGCAGATGTGCTCTTCGACCCAGTCGCCCTCGCTGAGCATCGCAGTGGTCAGCACGACCAGATCGTCGCCGATCCCCTCCGCAAGCTCGCCGATGCCGAGTTCGACGGCATCGAGGAAGCCCTCGGAATCGACGAGCGAGCCGGGGGCGAGGCCGGAGATGAACGACGGGGGGAGGATCATCAGGTCGGGTTTGCGGTCCTGCTCGGAGAGCAGGCCGATGGTCTCGATGGCCTTGGCGACGTTGCCGCCGATGTCGCCCAGGCGAGAATCGAGCTGGGCGATCGCGATATTCATCGCGCTGCTTTCGAGAACCTCTTCATCGCTTCCGTCGAAAAACGTTGAGATATCCATCGTCAGAGCCTTTCTATCCATTCGTATTCGCGAATCATCATCGAGAACCCCTCATGGCCGGGCAGGACGTTGGTCTCCTGTGGCAGCAGGGAGAGGCGCTTGAGAGAGGCTACCATCTCGCCGTAGTCGCCGCCAGGGAAGTCGGTGCGGCCATGCGTGCCCGCAAAGAGCGTGTCGCCGGAGAAGAGCACGGCATCCTTCTCGCAGTAGAGGCACATCGAGCCCTTGGTGTGGCCGGGCGTGATCATGACTTGGAAGTGCATGTCGCCGACGTCGAACTCGTCGCCATCCTCGAGCAGCATGTCGATGTGGTCGAGGCCTGTGCTTCGCAGGATCAGCGGGGCATCGATGCTGCTTGCCGCAGTCTTCGCTCCCGTCGCGCGCGCAACCTCGGCCATCGCCGTGATGTGGTCGTCGTGGAAGTGCGTCGCCACGATGAGCTCGACCTTCTTGTCGCCGATCATCGCGAGCAGCGACTCCGCATCATCGCCAGGGTCGACGAGCATGCAGACATCCTTGCCCTCTGCCAGATAGCAGTTGGTCCTGATCGGGCCGACCTTGCAAAAACTGATGTTCATCCCAAAGCCTTTCGTCGTGGTCTGGCAGGCTGAGCGTTCGCCTAGCCCTTGCCCTTCTTCTTTTTCTTGTTCTTGCTCGAGGAGGTGACCCTGCTCGTCTCGAAGACGCCATCGACGCCGTTGAGCTCGCGCAGAACGAGGTCGAGTTGCTTGGTTCCGGAGGTCTGCACCGTGAAGCGCATCTCGCAGAAGCCCTCCTTGGTCGAATTGCTGTTGACGGCGAGGATCGTCGTGCCGAGGTCGCTCAGGCGCGAGACGACATTGCGCAGCAGGTTGGGGCTGTCGACGGCATGCACGAATATCTCGGTTTGGAAGCTCGCATTGGAGCCGGTCTGCCACTCGACCTCGATGAATCTGTCGGGATCCTCCATCAGGTCCTTGATGTTGCTGCAGTCGGCGCGATGAACGGTCACTCCCCTGCCGCGCGTCACATAGCCGACGATCTCGTCGCCGGGCACGGGATTGCAGCAATGCGAGAGCGAGACCATGACGTCGGCAACGCCCTTGACGCTGACGCCGACGCTGTCGTTGGCGCGCTTGCCGGTGCTCTTCGCATGGTGCAGCGAGGGGTAGAGGTCGATGCCTGCTATCTCGTTGATCTTGTTCGGGCCGGAGTGCTCCGAGCCCTCGATCTGGATCTGCAGCTCCTTGACGAGCAGGTTGGCGACCTGCTTGGGCGAGGTCTTGCCCGAGCCGATGGAGGCGAACATGTCATCGATCGAGGTGAAGGTCAGCTTGCTCGCGATGCGCTTGAGTGCGGCGATGGCACGCGAGCTCGAGATGCCGAGACCCTGCTTGTGGACCTCCTTGCTCAGCATGTCTCGGCCGAGGAGCTTGTCGTCCTCCTTCGATATCTTCGACAGGTAGCTGCGAATCTTCGAGCGCGCAGAAGAGGTCTTGACGATGTTGAGCCAGTCGCGGGAGGGGATGTGGTTCTGCTGGGTCATGATCTCGACGCGGTCGCCGGAATGCAGGACGTATTCGAGCGGGACGATCGAGCCGTTGACCTTCGCTCCGACGCATGTGTGGCCAACCTGCGTATGGACCGCGTAGGCGAAATCGAGCGGGGTAGAGCCGGCCTTGAGGCTCTTCACCTCGCCCTTCGGCGTGAAGACGAAGACCTCGGTCTCGAAGAGGTCGGTCTTGAGCTCGCGCATGAAGGTCTTGGCGTCCTGCTCGTCCTCCTGCCAGTCGAGCATCTGGCGAAGCCACGCGAGCTGCTGGTCGTATATCTCCTCCTTGGACTTCTTGCCGTAGCCGGACTCCTTGTAGCGCCAATGCGCGGCGATGCCGTACTCGCTGATGCGGTGCATCTCCCGCGTGCGAATCTGCACCTCGAGCGGGCGCCCTGCCGGGCCGATGACCGTCGTGTGGAGCGACTGGTACATGTTGAACTTCGGCATCGCGATGTAGTCCTTGAACCTGCCGGGCATCGGATGCCATAGCGAGTGGACGATGCCGAGGCTGGAGTAGCAGTCCTTGATGTCGTCGACGATGACGCGAAGCGCGATCAGGTCGTAGATCTCGGAGAAGTCCTTTCCCTTCTGCGACATCTTCTGGTAGATCGAGTAGAAGTGCTTCGGCCTGCCCTCGATCTTCGCCCTGATTCCAAGCTTGTCGAGCTCCTTCTGCAGGATGTTCATCGACTCGATCAGGTATTCCTCGCGCACCTCGCGCGTCTCGGCGACCATCTTCGAGACCTGATGGTACTTGGCGGGCTCGAGGTAGTAGAAGGAGAGGTCCTCGAGCTCCCATTTGATCGAGCTGATTCCCAGCCTGTTGGCCAGCGGAGCGTAGATCTCCATCGTCTCCTTGGCCTTGAAGATGCGCCTGTCTTCGGGAAGGGCCGCCAGCGTCCGCATGTTGTGCAGGCGGTCGGCGAGCTTGATGACGGTCACGCGGACGTCCTTGCTCATCGCGACCAGCATCTTGCGCAGCGTGTTGGCCTGCGCCTCGGAGAGCGAGCCAATCTGCAGGCGCGTGATCTTGGTGACGCCGTCGACGAGGTTGGAGACCTCCGACCCGAAGCGCTCCTCGAGCTCTTCGAGGGTGACGTCGGTGTCCTCGACGGTGTCGTGGAGCAGCGCGGCGATGATCGTCTCGACATCCATGCGGATGTCGCCGAGGATGCACGCCACCTCGATCGGATGGCTGACGTAGGGCTCGCCGCTCTTGCGCCGCTGGCCCTTGTGCACGCGGTTGGCGAATTCGTAGGCCTCCCTGACCTTGTCGATCTCATCGGCGTCCATGTAGCTCGAGACCGTCTCGATCAGCTTGTCGTAGCTGGCCTTGACGAGCTCCTGATGCGGGCCATAGTCCACGATCGGGTCGGCTGCGTGCGCGCTCTTGGCTCCCTCAGCGGCCTGCAGCGTCTCTTCCGCCTCCTCCATCAGAGCGGGGCTCTCGGGCACGATCTCGCTCATTTCAATCCTCCCGGTAGTATCGGATGGTTGACCTTGGAGAGCAGGTCCTCGGCGGGGGCTGCGATCGCCCAGTCGCAGAAGTCGTCGAACGCCTCGCGCTCGCTGTTGCCCTCGCAATAGCGTACGCTTGAGGTCAGCTCCACCCTCTTAACGTCCTCCTTGAAGGAGACGCGCCTGTCGCTCGAGTCCTCGACCTGATCTATCAGGCCGAGCTCGATGAATATCTCGATGCCTTCGATGATGGTGCGCTCGATCAGACCCTGCGATGCGGGCATCTCCTCGCAAGCGCGCTTGATCTCGTCGAGCGTGACCGGCGCCCCAGTCGTCCTGTAGAGGCTGCGGAGGACCTTGTAGAGGGCCTCGAGCTTTTCGCGCGACGGCGCGGCGATGTCTATGATGCTGCGGTTGATGCGCACGTCCGCCTGATTGTAGAGCAGATGGACGACCGCGCGCTTGCTGTCGCGGCCGCAGCGACCCGACATCTGGTTGAAGGCGATCTCGGAAAACGGCATGTGGAAGAGGACGATGTGCCTGATGTCAACAACGTCGATGCCCTCGCCGAACGCGCTGGTAGCGACGATCGTGAGGATCTCGCCGTTACGGAACATCTCCTCGATGCGCTTGCGCTCGTCCTTGGAGAGCGCCGCGTTGTAGAACGCGATGCTGGCGGCGAGACTCGGAATTCTTTGGCGCAGCGTGCGCGCTAGCTCGATGCTCGTCTGGCGCGAGTTGACGTAGACGATGCACTTCTCGCCCTTGGCGACGATAGACGCGAGGTAGGTCTCGCGGTCGGGGGCTCCGCGCTTGTCGTCGATGCGCAGGTTGGGGCGCATCGAGGGGTCCTCGACGATGCTGTCGATGCCAAGCGAGCGCTGCAACTCGCAGGCGATCTCCCTGGTTGCGGTGGCGGTCACCGCGAGGAACTGCGCTTGCGGGAAGGCCTCGCGCAGGAAGCTCAGGCGCTTGTAGACCGGCCTGTCGCTCTCGGTGGCGAGGCCCACGTGATGCCCCTCATCGATTGCGATGAAGCCGACCTCGCGCATGCTCGAGACCTTGCTGTGGTTCCAGTAGAGGAACTCGGGCGTGGTGAGCAGCACGTCGATGTCGCCGCGCTCCCAGAGGCTGAAGATGAAGCGGCGCTCGTCGGGATCGGTCTCGCCGGTGAGGATGCGCGCGCTTAGGCCGAGGCGAGCGAAGCGCTGTTGGATGTTGAAGGCCTGGTCGGCGATGATCGCGCGCAGCGGGTAGACGAAAATCGAGCTCTTGCGCTCGCGCAGCGCCATCGATGCCGCGTAGATGTAGAAGATCATCGATTTGCCGCGCCCGGTTGCCATCACCGCGAGCGTGTTCTTCCCCTCGCGTAGCTCCTTGAGCGCCAGCTTCTGCGATCTGCGCAGCGAGAAGTCGAGCCCTGCGAGCGCCACCACGATCTCGCTGTCGAGGTCGTAGTAGTCGAACTCGGGGTCCTCGGGGGACGCGAGGTCGAGGTCGACGCTGTAGGACTGGGAGCGCGAGCTCACCCTGCTCGCAGCATGCATGAGACGCTCGGGGATCTTGTCGAAGAGCAAGTCGATGTAGTCGGAGCTGGCAGAGGGCTCGATGTCGAAGCGGCTCGTCGAGCGTTCGACGTCCTTGACCTTCAGCTTGATCGACTCGGTGTTGCGCCACTTCTCGACAGAGAGGGTGAAGACGAGGTCGACCGGCGCGGCGTACTCGATGTAATCGTCTGTCTCGTCGCAGTGGAAGTAGATCGCCGTGGCGTCGGAGATTCCGTCGGTGATCGAGAATGAAAGGTGGTTCTTTGCGGGACCGACCGCGCGCGCCTTGCTGATGAAGGCGTTGCTGATCGCGAAGATGGGCTCGGGATTGGCCTGGCCGAAGGGTTGCAACGCGTTGAGCGAGGCGACTTGCTCGAGCGTGAGATCGTCGAAGTTGACCAGCGAATCGATATCGACGGTGACCTCGAAGTCGCTTGCGGGAAGCTTCTCGAAGTACTCGTCGAGGCGCAGGGTGAATTCATCGATGAGCTCGGCCTTGATCGTGATGCCGACGGCGTGCTTGTGCCCGCCGAACCTCTCGAGCAGATCCTGCGCCGAGGAAACCGCCTCGAAGAGGTCGATCTTGCCCACGGAGCGGCCAGAGCCATATGCGATGTCGCCGTCGATCGTGAAGAGGATGACCGGCACGCCGAACTTGTTGACGAGGCGCGAGGCCACGATACCCTTGACGCCCTCGTGCCAGCTTTCACCTGCGAGGACGATGACGCGCTCGCCGTCGTAGGTCTCCTCGAGGATCGCATCGGCGTCCTCGGAGACGAGCTTCTCGACCTCGCGGCGACTCGCGTTGGTCACCTCGATCTCCTCGGCCAACATGACGGCCTCGACGGGGTCGTCGCACATGAGAAGGTTGAGGGCGAGCGTCGCATCGCCCATGCGACCCGCGGCATTGAGGCGCGGGATGAGGATGAAGGAGAGGCCGACGGAATCGATCGTCGAGCAATCGCCGTTGCCGTTGGCGATGACCGTGGCCAGGCCGGGCCTCGGCATCTCGTGGATGGCCTTGAGACCCTCTGCAACCAGCGCGCGGTTCTCCCCGCGCAGCGGCATGCGGTCGGCAACCGTGCCGATGGCCGCGAAATCGAGCAGGCCAAGCCAGAGGTCGGGCTTGCCGAAGCGCTGGCCGAGCACCTGCACGACCTTCAGCGCGACACCAACGCCCGCAAGGCCTCCCGACCCGCACTCTGGATCGATCTTCGGATCGCAGACGGGCACGCCGACGGGAATGTCGCTTTTGGGCTCGTGGTGGTCGGTGATGACGACCTCGATGCCGCGCGCGAGCAGTTCATCCACCTCGTCGCGTGACGAGATGCCGCAGTCGACGGTGACGAAGAGCTCGGGGGCGTTCGGCTCGAGGGACATCGCTCGCTCGATTGCCGCCGGAGAGAGGCCGTAGCCCTCCTCCTGGCGAAGGGGGATGAACGGAATCGCATGGCACCCGAGAGCACGCAGTGCGATTACCATGACCGCGGTGGAGGAGATGCCGTCGACGTCGAAGTCGCCGAAGACCAGGATGCGCTTGCCTGCGCGGATCGCATGCTCGAGCGCGTCGACCGCCTCGGGCAGTCCAGGGATGCGCATCGGGTCGTTCCAGTCGCGCTCAAGGGAGGGCGTGAGGAACGCGCGGGCATCGCCGGGTGTGAAGATGTCGCGCGCGACGAGCGAGCGCGCGAGAATCCTGGGGACGCCGAGCTCTCGCTCGATCAGCGTGACGAGACCCTCGTCGAGCCTCTTGATATCCCAATTCTTCTTCATCGCGCATGCCCTATACAATTCACACTAATATTCCATCTTGATTATGCCAGAAACGAGCGGCTTCGAGCGCGCAATCCCGCAGGTTGTCCCATAGTTGAACCATCTTGCCGAAAGCGTTTCAGAACAGGAAGGCCCGCGCTGGGAATCTCCCGAAAAACCGTGCTTTTCCGCGCTCCCCGCTGCCCAAGCAGCCGCTTGCCGGAGCCGCCCGCGGGACGCGTTGGACACCCGATGGCGCTTACCATATAATGCACTAGCTACGAAAAGCACCGTTTCGCAGCACCAAGAGGGCTAGGCCCCACCTTGCGGCGCATATGCAGCTGTCTGGTCGAAAGCAAAGATTCCGCTCTTTGAGCGTTTTTGTCATTCGCCTTCAGCATGCCCGCTCGAAGGCCTTTCTTTTTGGTAGCGAAAACGGCAGTTGGATAACCGCTTCGGAGGTGATTTAGCATTAGCGCGAAAGAGTCGAGGATCAACGGAGATATCACGGGCGACCAGTGCCGCCTCATCGGCGTCGATGGCTCCCAGCTGGGAATCTACAGCGTTGCCGACGCGCAGAGGATCGCATACGACCAGGGGCTGGACCTCGTAGAGATCGCTCCCAGCGCAGATCCGCCAGTATGCCGCGTCATGGACTACGGGAAGTACAAGTACGACCAGGAGGTCAAGGCGAAGCACGCTCGCAAGAACCAGGCCAAGCTCGAAGTCAAGGAGATGAAGTTCCGCCCCAAGATCGGCGATGGAGACTACGAAACCAAGAAGAAGCACGTCATCCGCTTCCTCAGCTCCGGCGCCAAGGTCAAGGTGACGATCATGTTCCGCGGCAGGGAGATGGCTCATCCCGATCTCGGACTGGCGATTCTCGAGCGTCTGGTCGAGGATCTCGCGGACATCGCGGTAATTGAGAACCAACCAAAGGTCGAGGGACGCAACATGCACATGATGCTCGCCCCGATCTCGAAGAAGTCAGGCTCCAAGAAAGCAAAGGCAGCAGAGAAGGAAGAGGAGAGCAAAGATGCCTAAGATGAAGACTCATAGGGGAACTGCGAAGCGCATCCGCGTCACCGGTTCTGGCAAGCTCGTAAGGGCCAAGGGCTACCACAGCCACATCCTTGAGAAGAAGTCCCCCAAGCGCAAGAGGAACATGCGTCAGGAGACCGTCGTCGCCAAGGCGGACGAGAAGGTCCTCTATCGCAGCCTCGGAATGCGCTAATCCCAATAGGTTGAAGTCAGGAGTGATGAAAGATGCCACGTGTAAAGCGAGCACTCAACGCACATAAGAAGCGCCGTACAGTAATGAAGCGCGCCAAGGGATACTACGGCGCGAAATCCAGGACCTACCGTGCAGCCAAGGAGCAGGTCCAGCATTCCCTGCAGTACGCCTATAGGGATCGCCGCAACAAGAAGCGCGTCATCCGCCGCCTTTGGATCACCCGCATCAACGCCGCGGCCCGCATCAACGGCCTCCCCTACTCGAAGTTCATGTATGGCCTGAAGCTCGCTGGCGTCGAGCTCGACCGCAAGGTCCTCGCCGACATGGCGGTCAACGACGCTCCGGCGTTTGCAGCCCTCACCGAGGTTGCCAAGAAGGCCCTCGACGCTGCATAGGCCCGGCTTTCGGAGCAGGCTCGCCTGCGCGATTCGATAAGCGAAATGGAAGCGACCCCGCAACTTACGGGGTCGCTTCTTTCATTGGCGGAAGCTGCTTCGCTGGGACGTTTGAGGCGAAGGCTTGCTTCTACCAGCCGTTGTTGATGGTCTGGTCGCGATCGGGGCCGGTCGAGATGAGCGTGATCGGCACGCCGACCAGCTCCTCTATGCGCTTGAGGTAGGCCTTCGCGTTCTCAGGCAGCTCCTCAAAGGTCTTGCAGGCGGTGGTGTCGGACATCCAGCCGTCGAGCTCCTCGTAGATCGGCTTGGCCTTCGCGAATGCGGAGAGCGTGTCAGGCATGTTCTCGACGCGCTTGCCGTCGATGTCGTAAGCGACGCAGATCTTGACCTTCTCCAGGCCGTCGAGAACGTCGAGCTTGGTGGAGCAGATGTCGGTCAGGCCATTGACGCGAACCGCATACTTGACTATCACCGCGTCGAACCAGCCGCAGCGGCGACGGCGACCGGTGGTGACGCCGAACTCGGCGCCCTTCGTTGTGAGAAGGTCGCCCGTCTCGTCCAGCAGCTCCGTCGGGAACGGGCCGGAACCCACGCGGGTGGTGTAGGCCTTGGCGATGCCGAGTACGCGCTCGATCCACTTGGCCCCCACGCCGCTGCCGGTGCAGGCGCCGCCGGCGCTGGTGGAGGATGAGGTGACGTAGGGGAACGTGCCGTGGTCGATGTCGAGAAGCGCTCCCTGCGCGCCCTCGAAGAAGATGCTCTTGCCCGCCTCGACCGCCTCGTTGAGCAGCGTGACGGTATCGACGATCTGGCCGCCGATGCGCTGCGCGTAGCCTGCGTAGAGCTCGCATATCTCGTCGACGTCGTAGGGCTCGGTGCCGTAGACGTCCTTGAGCTCCTCGTTGCGGACGAGCAGCAGCTCGCTCACGCGCTCGCGGAAGTAGTCGGGCTCGAGCAGATCGCACATGCGCAGGCCATCGCGCGAGATCTTGTCGCGATACGCGGGGCCGATGCCGCGCCCGGTGGTGCCTATCGAATGCGCGCTGCGCGTAACCTCGGCGCCCTTGTCCATGTCGATGTGCCAGGGCATGATGAGGTGCGCGTGCGAGGAGATCAGCAACTTGTCGGTGGAGATGCCGAGCTCGGCGAGGTTGTCCATTTCCTCGATGAGGACCTTGGGGTCGACGACGCAGCCGTTGCCGATGACGGAGCAGACGTTCTCGTACATGATGCCCGAGGGAATCTGATGGAGCGCGAGATGGGTGTCGCCGTGAACAACGGTGTGCCCGGCGTTGTTGCCACCTTGGAACCTGACGACGTAATCGTAGTTGCCAGCGAGAAGGTCGGTGATCTTGCCCTTCCCCTCGTCTCCCCATTGGGCTCCTACAAGAACGGTTGCGGGCATCTGCACCAACTCCTTCCAAAACGGCCTGCACGCGGCGCTATGCGCTCTCTCAGAGGCAATGCGCCGCAGGGCTTGCTCCCCCCTAACCAAATACTATTCCAAAGCACCGCCGCTGGGCGAAGCGTGCGCGATAGTTAACAGAGTTTTAAGATTGGGGAGGGGAGCTCGCCCTGGCCAGCGAATCGAAAGCGCCGCCCTTGGCGGCGCTTCCCTTTAGTCGATGCTCGTAAGCTCGTAGCCTATCCCGGCTATGACCGCTTCCAGACGTTCGGAATCGAGTGGCTCCTCCGACTCTACGACGCAATTGCGCTTCCGGCGGTTCGCCTTCACCTTCTTGACGTCGAAGTTCTTGCGGATCGCATCGTTGACGTGCGCCTCGCACATGGAGCAGGCCATGCCCTCGATGCCCAATACGGTCTTGACCATATCGATCTTCCTTCCAAAAGCGAGCAGGGCTTTGACCCACTACATCTTCGCCAGCCGCTCCTTCTGCTCTTCGGTGAGCTCGAAGGAGACGGAGGGGCAATCGCCCTTGCAATGAGAGCAGTCGCTGGAGCAGCCGTCGCAGCCGAGGCCCTTGTTCTTGACCCAGCTCCTCACGATGAGGAACACCACGGTCAAGACGATGAGGAGAACGATGATCGTGACCGCGTTCTCCGCTATCCAAGCCATCGTCGTCCTCCTCCATTCTTCTTGAACGAGCTGGCCGACGACGTTGCCAGCCAGCTCGTTTCGCTAGCTTGCCGTGGCTATTCCGAAGCCACCTTGACCGTGAGCTTGTCGGCTTCCTTGTACTTCTTGATGAAGAGCAGGTAGATGCCGAGGATGAGAAGCACTATGGCCACTCCCAGGCCGATCGGGCTCACCGCGCCGAGGATCGCCTTGCCAACCTGGTAGACGATCAGCGCGACGATGTATGCGAAGAGGCACATGTAGCCGATCGCGAAGAGCGTCCACTTGCCGCTGTTCATCTCGCGCCTGATGGCGCCCATGGCCGCGAAGCACGGCGCGCACAGGAGATTGAAGATCATGAACGCGAAGGCCGCGAGTGCTCCGTAACCGCCGGAGAAGGCGTTGAAGTCTGTGGCGACGTTATCCCAGATCTCGTCACCTTCCTCGGATAGCTCGGCCTCTCCATCCTGGTCATCGTAGTTGTAGAGGACGCCGAAGGTGCCGATTACCTCCTCTTTGGCCACTAGGCCGGTGATGGTGGCGACGGCAGGCTTCCAGCTTCCGAATCCGAGCGGCTGGAAGACCGGGGCGATGAAGTTCCCGACGCTAGCGAGCATCGAGTCGTCCATCGGGGAGACCTCGTCGACGGGAATGCCCATGCGATCGGCGACCGACTGCGTGTACTCGGTGGTGACGATGGCCTCGTCCTCATACAGCTCGTCGACCATGCCAAAGTGCCCGTTGACGAAGCCGAGGCTCGAGAGCGTCCAGATGACGATGGAAGCAACAACGATGACGGTGCCGGCACGCTTGATGAACGACCAGCCGCGCTCCCACATGCTGCGGAGAACGTTGGGGATGGTGGGCATATGGTATGGCGGGAGCTCCATGACGAAGGGAGCCGGGTCGCCAGCGAACAGGCGGGTCTTCTTGAGGATGATTCCCGAGATGACGATCGCGGCGATGCCGATGAAGTACGCCGAAGTGGCGATCCATGCCGAGCCGTCGAAGAGGGCGCCGGCGATGAGGCCGATGATCGGCATCTTGGCGCCGCAGGGGATGAAGCAGGTGGTGGTGATCGTCATGCGGCGATCGCGCTCGTTTTCGATGGTGCGCGATGCCATGACGCCGGGAACGCCGCAGCCCATGGCCACGAGCATTGGCACGAAGGACTTGCCCGAAAGCCCGAACTTGCGGAAGATGCGGTCCATGATGAACGCGACGCGCGCCATGTAGCCGCAGTACTCTAGGAATGCGAGCAGCAGGAACAGGACGAGCATCTGGGGAACGAAGCCGATGACGGCTCCGACACCGGCGACTATACCGTCAGAGATGAGGCCTGTGAGCCAACCGGCGCATCCGAGGTTTTCGAGGATGCTGCGCGAGCCGGCGACGAGGAAGTCCCCGCCGAAAACGTCGTTGGTCCAGTCGGTGATGAACGAGCCGAACGGACCCATCGCGATCCAGTAGACCACGAACATGATGACGATGAAGATCGGGAGCGCCGCGATGCGGTTGGTGAGCACGCGGTCGATCTTGTCGGAAGTGCTGAGCTCCTCACGCTTGGCGTGCTTGATGCAGTCATCGATGATCGAGGTGATGTACTCGTAGCGCTGAGCGGTGATGATCGACTCGGCGTCGTCGTCGAGCTCGGTCTCGCAGGCTTCGATGTCCTTCCCGATGTGCGCGAGCTTCTCCTCGGTCAGGCCGAGCTGCTGCGCAACGCGCTCATCGCGCTCGAAGAGCTTGATCGCGTGCCAGCGCTGCTGCTCCTCGGGCAGCCCGTGGACCGCTACCTCCTCGATGTGGGCGAGCGCATGCTCGACGCTGCCGGCGAAGCGGTGCTGCGGGATGGGCTTCTTGCCCGACTTGGCGAGTTCGACGGCCTTCTCTGCGGCCTCGCGAACTCCCGTACCCTTGAGTGCTGAGATCTCCATGACTTCGCAGTCGAGTGCCTTCTTGAGCGCTGCGATGTTGATCTCGTCGCCGTTCTTCTTGACGATGTCCATCATGTTGACGGCCACAAGCACCGGGATGCCCATCTCGACGAGCTGCGTGGTGAGATAGAGGTTGCGCTCTAGATTGGTGCCATCGACGATGTTGATGATGGCATCGGGGCGCTGCTGGATGAGGTACTCGCGTGCGACAACCTCTTCGAGGGTGTACGGCGAGAGCGAGTAGATGCCTGGGAGGTCGGCGATGGTCACATCGGAGTGGCCCTTTAGCTTGCCGTGCTTCTCCTCGACGGTGACGCCAGGCCAGTTGCCGACATACTGGTTGGAGCCGGTGAGAGCGTTGAACAACGTGGTCTTGCCGCTGTTGGGGTTGCCTGCCAGCGCGATGGTGTACTTGGTCTCTGCCATGGCCTACTCCCCTTCCTCTGCTGCTGCGGGCGCCTCGGCGACTGCTGCGTCCTCGGCTTCATCGGCGGGCTCCACGGGCTCGACCTCGATCATCTTGCAGTCGGCCTTGCGGACGGACAGCTCGTACTTGCGAACCGTGACCTCCATGGGATCGCCGAGGGGAGCGACCTTGCGGACGTATATCTCCTGCCCCTTCGTGATGCCCATGTCCATGATGCGGCGGCGCACCGGGCCAGTCCCATTCAGCTTGAGGACTCTGACGGTGTTCCCGACGCGAACCTCGGATAGGTTCATGCTGACAACTCCTTTCACATCGGGTTTGATACCAAACTTCAAGCGCTCCTCGCCCGGCTTGTGCCTGCGGG
>JAILQZ010000056.1 GCA_024698685.1 bacterium | reverse complement strand
ATACTGCGCTATCTGCGCATCCGATCCGCACGTCGCGATGAACTGCTTCAACCGCGAAGTCCCCTATGGCATGGGCCACGAGATCTCGGGCATCATCGTCGACATGGGCCCCGAGGTCAAGACGAAGGGCCTCAAGATCGGGGACAGGGTCGCCGGCAATTTCCTACGCCCCTGCGGCAGGTGCTACCACTGCCAGAACGGCCATCCCGAGTTCTGCAAGCATTTCATCGATGAGGGCACCGCTCCAGGCTATGCGCAGTACGTCGTATGGGATGAGAGCCAGGTTTGGAAGATTCCCGATGACATCACGCTGCGCACCGCATGCATGCTCGAGCCCACCTCGATCGCGGTTCGCGCCGTCGACAAGTGCAACGTGATGGTGGGCAACCGCGTGGCCGTTCAGGGCGGTGGCCCCATCGGCCAGCTCACGCTGCAGGTGCTCAAGATGCGCGGAGCCACGAGCCTCACGATCATCGAACCCATCGAGAAGCGCCGCGAGCTCGCCAAGAAGTTCGGCGCGGACTACGAGATCGACCCGTTCAACTCCGACGTGGTCGAGGAGTCTATGAAGATCACAGGTGGCCTCGGATTCGACGTCGTTGTCGAGGTCACCGGCAACAGCAAGTGCACCGAGGTTCCGCTGCAGATCGTCGCCGAGGGCGGCACGATACTCTACCTTGGCATGTACAACAGCGAATACGAGATGCCACTCAACATCCAGGACGTGCTCTACACGCGCAACGTCACGATCACCGGCACCAAGGTCGCTCCCTACTGCTTCCCGCGTGCTCTGCAGATGCTCAAGCGCATGCAGCTCGAGGACTTCACCGGCGCGGTATTCCCGCTGGACAACGCGGTGGAGGCATTCGAAGAGTACTTCAAGATGAACAACCTCAAGGTGATCATCTGCTGCAACGAAGATATCGCCGACCTATAGAGAAAGGAAGGGATCGCGAAGATGGCAATCGACAAGATCGCAGATGCCGCAATCTACGAAGAGCTGACCGACAAGGCGTTCAAGCTGCGTCGCGACCTGCTCACGTTCTCCACGCAGATCAACATGAGCCACCTCGGCGGCGAGCTGTCCATGATGGAGATGGCAGTGGCTCTCTACTACCGCTACATGAAGTACGACTTCAGCAACCCTAAGTGGCCCGAGCGCGACAGGTTCATCCTCTCCAAGGGTCATTGCTCCGAGGTGCTCTACATGATCTTGCAGGACAAGGGCGTCTACACGATGGACTACATCGTCGAGCACTTCGAGACGCTGGAGACCGCGCAGTTCGGACAGCACTCGAACCGCAAGTACGTCCCATACATCGAGATCTCCGCGGGCTCGCTCGGCCATGGACTCCCGATCGCAACCGGCTACGCCCTCGGCGCGAGGTATCGCAACGAGAACTACCGCGTCATCGTCATGGTCGGCGACGGCGAGCTCTGCGAGGGCACCAACTGGGAGGCCATGATGGCGGCCGCACACTATCAGCTCGGCAACCTTGTCCTCATCATCGACAAGAACAAGCTCTCGATGACCGGCTACACCAAGGACGTCATGAACATCGACCCGCTCGACAAGAAGCTCGAGGCGTTCGGATTCAACGTCATCAACTGCGAGAACGGCAACGACATGAAGTGCGTCTGCGAGGCGCTCGACCAGTTGCCCGAGCCGGATTGCGCCATCAAGCGCGCTCCCACAGCCATCATCTCGAACACGGTCAAGGGCTTCGGCGTCGACTTCATGGAAGACAAGTGGAACTGGCACGGCGGCGGACTGGCCAAGGAGCAGCTCGAAGAGGCGCTCGCGTCCCTGGACAGGAAAAGGAGTGAGATCTAATGGCTATTGAAACCACCTTCGATTTCGATCAGATGCTCTCCAACGCCCGCGAGGCGTTTGGCGAGGAGCTCATGAGGATGGCTGATGACGGCCTCGACTTCGTCTTCACCTATTCGGACAACGTCGCCCTCTCCTCCTCCACCGGAAAGTTCACCCAGAAGTACCCGGAGAGATGCTTCAACTTCGGCATCGCCGAGCCCGACCAGGTTGGCGCATCCGCAGGCCTCGCTCTCGCCGGCAACGTCGTGTATTCGCAGGTATTCGGCCCGTTCCTGCCCCTGCGCGCGGCAGACCAGATCCACACCGACATCGCCTACAACGACGTCAACGTCCGACTGATCGGAACGCACGCCGGCGTCACCGCCGGTGGCGGCCCGACCCATAACGATATCGCGGATCTCGCGCTCTATCGCGCGATACCAAACCTCACCGTCTTCGTCCCTGCGGACGCCGGCCAGTGCATCAAGGGCATCCGCGCAGCCTACGACTTCCAGGGCCCGATGATCATCCGCATCAACCGCGGCGGCTCCCCCAACGTCTACGCCAGCGACGACTACGAGCTCGAGTTCGGCAAGGCGATCGAGACCTATCCAGGCACCGACCTGGCGATCATCTCCTGCGGCTCCGAGGTCTACGAGGCGCTCATGGCGGCGAGAATCCTCAAGGAGAAGGGCATCAGCGCGCGCGTCATCGACATGCACACCATCAAGCCACTCGACTACGACATGATCGAGAAGTGCGCCAGCGAGGTCGGCGTCATCATCGCGGCCGAGGAGGCCTCGATCAATGGCGGTCTCGGCAGCGCGGTGGCAGAGTATCTCGCGGAGCGCGGCTACGATGGCAAGTTCGCCAGGATCGGCATCCCCGACGAGTTCGCGCTGCTCGGCTCGCTCCCCGATGTCTACAGGCACTACGAGATCGACGCGGAGGGCATCGCGAAGAAGGCTCTCGAACTTCTCGCATAGCGCTTCCGCTGCAAGACGGCAATGACAATGGCCCGCATCGCATCGACGCGGGCCATTTGCTTGCATTTGGGTGGATGAGGGTGCCCTCAAACGGCTCTGAGCGCCCTATGGAGCTAAATTCGCTTCAATCCGAGTAAGAAGACGTTTTTGGAGAAAGCGGGCCTCTGAGGGCGTTTCAGGGGCTTGTCGGATCATCTGACGCTAATTGAAAGTGTATGAACCCTCCACGTAGCCAACGGCCTCTTCGATCGTATCCGCAGTTCCCTCGGCGCTGACGAAGTGCACGTTGCCCGCGCTGTCCTCGAGCACCCAGTTCACGAGGAACGTGCCATCGGGATAGGCGCCGTAGACCTGGTAGGCCTGCTGCCCTGCGAGCGTCACCGAAGCGCCCTCGACGTTCTCCTCGCCAACCTCGTCCACCATGTCGGCATAGATGACGTTGGCGATCTTCTCGGAGGCCGAGTTGAATCCGGTGAGGTCTCCGGCATTGCTCGCGGGCCCGGCGCTCAGCGTGATGATGGTGCTGGGATCGCCGCAGTACTGGATTATGCCAGCATCATCATCGACGTCGACATCGTCGAACTCAACCCAGCTTGCGGGAATCGTCACGTGCCCTACGTCGGAGTTGCCGATCGTCTGCGTCTGCTCGTTAGGCGAGTTGCCAGCGGGCGCGGAACCTCCCCCGTTGCCGCCGCTGCCACTTCCTCCACCGCTGCCAGAGGAGCCGCAGGCAGCCAATGCAAGGGCCGTGAGCGCTGCCAGCATGCATACGACAAGAGATTTCCAGAGCGTCTTCATAGTGCTTCCCTTCTATCGGCAACCGCTTCGCTTCGCAGCTCGATTATAGCTCCAACCGTGCTAGCCCAACGCGCTCTTAGCAGCCGTTTCCCCTGCTATGAGGCCAGATCCGATGGCGAATCCGTTGGCTGATCCAGGCGCATAGTATGGCGAGGTGAAGATGTCCGCATCGGCGCCTGCGACGAAGAGCGCATCGATCGGCTTGCCGCTGGGGTCGAGCGCCTGCATGCTGCCGTTGCAACGGATCCCGCCGAGCGAAAGCCAACCGCAGGGCGAGCTCTGAACGCAATAGAAAGGCGGCTCGGATACTGCCGCGAGGTACTTGGCATCCTTGAAGAAGAGAGTGTCGCAGCCAACCGCGCAGCACTCGTTGTATTCGGCAACTGTCTGGGACAGGCTCGGCAGCTCGAAGCGCTCGGCGATCTCCTCGATCGAGCCAGCCGAGAAGGCCCATCCCTCCTCGATAGCCTTGGCGAACTGCACGCGCATGTCAGGCGCGAAGAACTCCGCGAACATTCCCTGCATGCGAGCGTCGCCCATGAAGCGAGCGATGGGCTCGCTCTCCCAGCGGCGCATGAACGCCTCGTCGCAGATGGCGTAGCTGCAGCTGCTGCGCAGCATCGGCTCGCAACAGAACATCGTGC
Organism: bacterium; assembly: GCA_024698685.1. Lineage (GTDB taxonomy): Bacteria > Actinomycetota > Coriobacteriia > Coriobacteriales > CADBOM01 > RGIG5709. The sequence goes on along the minus strand of JAILQZ010000056.1, from coordinate 30,009 downwards.
GCTCGCACATCACGCCCTCGTCGACGAAGCGCTCGCCCTGCGCATCGACGAGAAGCCCGCCGAAGATCGGGAGGCGCAGCGCCTCGTTGGTGTTGTAGCCGGGCCTGTAGGAGTAGCTAGGCGATGCCTTGGGATTCGCACCGCCGTACTCGTTCATCGAGATGCTGAAGCACTTGCCGATCTGCGCACCGGCCTCGATAGCTGCATTGATGCCGGCGCCCCTGCAAAGCTGGTTGCCGCCACAGACGATGCTCGCGCCGGCGAAGCGCTTCGCAACCTCTTCGGGGCTGCCAAGAAAGCCGCCGGTGGCGATGATGACGGCCCTGGCTTCGATCCGTGCAACCTCGCCAGCGCACATAATCCCTGCCATGATGCCGTTTTCATCATAGATAAGCCCTGTGAGCGCGGTGTTGAAGACGCACTGCACGCCAACGCTCTCGACAAGGCGCGAGAAGACCTCGGCTCGATCTGGACCATTGAGGCCGTAGAGGTGCCCGCCGCGCACCATCATCGGAGTGCTCGAATCTGTGTGCTCGAAATCGACGTCGAAGGGCATCCCAGCCTCGACGAATGCATCGATGGCGCGACCGGAAGCCTCGATGATCGCGCGCATTGCCTTCTGGTTCGATTGGTAGTTGGTCCCCTTGTTGATCCACGCCATGTACTCTTCTATGCCGAGAGGCTCCGAGGAGGCCTGCTGCAGCGACGATCCTACCGCGAATGCCGCGCTCGTGCGCATGTTGGTGGTTCCGGCCATCGAAGGCGCGGCATCTATCGCCACAACACGCGCGCCTGCCTTTGCGGCACCGTAGGCTGCCATGAGACCAGATGCTCCAAGCCCCGCAACCGCAACGTCGCAGGAAATCGTCACCGTGTTCTCGCTCATCGTGTCCTCCTGACGCAAGGTGCGCGCCCTTGTAAAACTCTTGTAAACGTTTGGCTTTCTCAGCCTTCAACCGCGCATATGGAATTGACTGGCCAACTGAATGCGGTGCTATAATCGATTCAGAAGCAAAGGCGTTTCAGCTGGGCGATCTGCGCCCACTGGAGCGCTTTTCATTTTATGCGGAGAAAGGCCGAATGGAAATGATGGGTCGTCCAAATCGAAAGATAGTGTTGGAAGACGGGCAGGAGTATCGCGGCCACTCCTTCGGCTTCGAGGACGACAAGATCCTCGAGCTTGTCTTCAACACCTCGATGGTGGGCTATCAGGAAATCCTCTCCGACCCATCCTATACCGACCAGGCCGTGGTCATGACCTACCCCTTGATCGGCAACTACGGCATGGCGGCGGACGACTACGAGACGGAAATCCCGTCGATCGGCGCGCTCATCGTCCGCGAATACACCGAGGAGCCTTCGAACTTCCGCGCCGAGAAGTCGCTCGGCGAGGTGATGGAGCAGTACGGCATCTCCGGGATCAGCGGCATCGACACGCGCAAGCTCGCCCGCTCGATTCGCGACCACGGAAGCCGGATTGCGCTGCTGACCAGCGTGAATACACCGATGGAAGCGTGCCTGCGGAGGCTGCGCGAGTTCACGCTGCCAACGGATTCGGTGTCCCGCGTCAGCTGTCGCGAGCCCTGGGAGGCCGGGCAGGGCAACGACGGCTTTCACGTTGTCGCGATCGACTGCGGCATCAAACTCAACATCGTCCGCTCGCTCGCAAAGCGCGACTGTCGCGTGACTATCGTCCCATGGAACACCACGGCCGACGCTATCCGAGCGCTCGAGCCCGATGGCATTTTCATCTCCAACGGTCCAGGCGACCCGCAGGACGTGCCCGAGACGATCGAGGCGATCCGCTCCCTGCTGGGCTACCGCCCGATCTTCGGAATCTGCCTTGGCCACCAGATTCTCTCGCTGGCCTACGGGGCGCAGACATACAAGCTGAAGTTCGGCCACCGCGGTGGCAACCATCCCGTGAAGGATCTGGACACCGGACGCATCGAGATCACCTCGCAAAACCATTCCTATGCAGTGGACGAGAAGAGCATGGAGAAGACTCCGCTTGTGGTGACTCATCGCAACCTGCTCGACGGGACCATCGAGGGCATGAAATGCGAGTGCGACAGGGTGTTCAGCGTGCAATACCACCCGGAGAGTTCCCCTGGCCCGCAGGATAGCGGGCACCTCTTCGATCGCTTCATCCGCCTGATGGAGGAGGTGCGGGTCCATGCCTAAGAGAACCGACATCCACAAGATCCTCGTGATAGGCTCCGGCCCCATCGTTATCGGGCAGGCTGCCGAATTCGACTACTCGGGCGCGCAGGCCTGCCTAGCGCTCAAGGAGGAGGGCTACGAGGTGGTGCTCTGCAACTCCAACCCCGCCACGATCATGACCGACGGGTCGATTGCAGACAAGGTATACATGGAGCCGCTGACCCTCGAGTACGTCGCGAAGATCATCCGCTACGAGCGGCCAGACGCCATCCTCCCCAACATCGGTGGGCAAATCGGCCTCAACCTCGCGATTCAGCTGGAGAAGAAGGGCGTTCTCGCGGAATGCCGCGTGGAACTGCTGGGGACGCGCCGCGAGTCGATCGAGCAAGCGGAGGATCGCGACAAGTTCAAGCATCTCTGCGAGAGCCTCGGAGAACCCATCCTGCCTTCGGAGATCGCCTCGACCATCGAAGATGGCCTCGAGGTTGCACAGCGAATAGGCTATCCCGTCGTGCTGCGCCCCGCGTTCACCCTCGGCGGCACTGGCGGAGGCTTCGTCGACACCCCCGAGGAGCTCGTGCCGATGATGAAGAACGCGCTCGAACTTTCACCGGTGGGCCAGGTGCTCGTCGAGAAGAGCGTCAAGGGCTTCAAAGAGATCGAATACGAGGTCATGCGCGATGCCAACGACACAGCGATCACGGTCTGCAACATGGAGAACCTCGATCCTGTCGGCATCCACACGGGCGACTCGATCGTCGTTTGCCCCTCCCAGACGCTGACCAACAAGGAATACCACATGCTTCGCGACAGTGCGCTCAAGATCATCCGCGCGCTGAAGATCGAAGGTGGCTGCAACGTGCAATTCGCGCTCGACCCCAACTCCCTCCAGTACTACCTGATCGAGGTCAATCCACGCGTCTCCCGCTCCTCGGCGCTGGCATCCAAAGCGAGCGGCTACCCCATCGCGCGCGTATCCGCGAAGATCGGCGTGGGCATGACGCTCGACGAGATACCGCTAGCCAACACTCCAGCGTCTTTCGAGCCTGCGCTCGACTACGTAGTCACCAAGCTGCCGCGCTTCCCCTTCGACAAGTTTGCAGATGCCAACAACTCGCTATCCACGCAGATGAAGGCGACCGGCGAGGTCATGAGCATCGGGCGAACATTCGAGGAGAGCCTGCTCAAGGGAATCCGCTCGCTGGAGATCGGCACATTCCACATCTACATGACTAAATTCGACGAGATGGGAACGCAAGAGCTGATCGACTACGTGAAGATCGGCACCGACGACCGCATCTTCGCCATTTCGGAGCTCTTCTGGCGCGGCTGCGACGTAGACGCAGTCGCCGAGATAACCGGGATCGACCGCTTCTTCCTACGAGGAATCCGGCGTATCACGCAGGCGGAGGAGGAGGTCAAGGCGCGCCCGTTCGACCCCGATGCGCTGAGGGAGGCCAAAAGGCTCGGCTTCTCGGACAGGGAGGTCGCGCTGCTGTGGAAGACCGAGGAGCTGGAAGTCACCGCCTTCCGCAAGGAGAGCGGGATCATCCCCGTCTACAAGATGATCGACTCCTGTGCCTCCGAGTTCGACAGCTACATCCCCTACTTCTACTCCACCTACGAGGATGACAACGAATCGATCGTCTCCGACAAGCGAAAGATCATCGTCCTCGGTTCCGGCCCGATCCGCATCGGCCAGGGCGTGGAGTTCGACTACTCGACGGTCCACGCGATCCAGACAATCCAGCGCTCAGGCTACGAGGCGATCCTGATCAACAACAACCCAGAGACGGTATCGACCGACTACACCTGCTCCGACAAGCTCTACTTCGAGCCGCTGTACCCCGAGGACGTGATGAACATCATCGATCTGGAGCAGCCCGAGGGCGTGATCGTGACGCTTGGCGGGCAGACGGCGATCAACCTGGCAGAGCCGCTCAAGAAGCGCGGGGTGAGGATCATCGGAACGGACTGCGAGGCGATCGACCGCGCCGAGAACCGCGATTCCTTCGAGAAGCTGCTGCTCGAGCTCGGAATCCCGCAGCCTCGGGGCGAGGCGGTCACGAGCGTGGAGGCGGGCATCGAGGCCGCTGGTAGGATCGGCTACCCAGTGCTCGTCCGCCCGAGCTTCGTGCTGGGCGGCCGCGCTATGCAGATAGTGGCCAAGGAGGAGTCGATGTGGGACTACCTCAAGACCGCGGTTGCGGTCGATGAGGACAAACCCGTTCTGGTCGACAAATACATCCGCGGCAAGGAGGTGGAGGTCGATGCGGTCTGCGACGGGCAACGCGTCTTCGTGCCTGGAATCATGGAACTCGTCGAGAGGACGGGCATCCATTCGGGTGACTCGATCAGCGTATATCCCCCGTACAGCCTCTCCGAGAAGGTCAAGCGGACGGTGCTCGACTACACCGAGAGGCTCGGACTGGGCATCGGGATCGTCGGCCTCCTCAACATCCAATTCATAGTCGACAGCGAGGAGAGGGTCTACGTAATCGAGGTCAATCCCCGCTCCTCGCGCACGGTGCCCTTCCTCTCCAAGGCGACCGGCTACTCGCTTGCCGATATCGGTACGCTGGCCATGCTCGGCATCTCCTTGGAGGAGCAGGGCATCGCCGTGCGCTACCCCGCCGAGAAGAATCGCTACTACGTGAAGGTACCCGCGTTCTCGTTCTCCAAGCTGCAGGGCATGGATGCCTACCTGTCGCCGGAGATGAAGTCGACTGGCGAGGCGATCGGCTACGACAGGAAGCTGCACAGGGCGGCCTACAAGGCGATGATCGCCGCCGGGCTCTCGCTGCCCAACTACGGCACGGTGCTGGTCAGCGTGGCCGATGAGGACAAGGAGGAGACAGTCCCGCTGGTCAGGAGATTCTACAACATGGGATTCAACATCGAGGCCACGTCGCTAACGGGAGAGGTGCTGAGGGAGCACGGGATCCGCACGCGCATACGGCACAAGCCAAGCGAGAACAGCGAGGAGGTGCTCGATTCGATACGCGCCGGATACGTGAGCTACGTTATCAACACGCGCGCGATCCTGAGCGGCGTGCACTACGGAGACGGCGTGGCCATCCGCCGCTGCGCCGCACAGAATGGCACCACGATGCTCACCTCGCTCGACACGGTGCGGATGGTCCTCGACGTTCTCGAAGAGCTGACGATAGGGGTCTCGACGATCGACTCCGAGTGAGCGCGGCATATGAATCGGGCGTCGGCCTGAGCCAACGCCCGACATCGAACACGCTATTCGCCCTCGGCAGCTAGATCGTGCTCGCCAGCTCGTATGCGTCCCAGATCGCGTTCATGATGTTCGCGACGCCGCGCGAATCGCCGATCTTGTTCACCTTCGCCTTGCCGTAGCGCAGCTCCTCATAGAGCTCGCTGTTCGACGTGTAGCCGACGCATTCGACGACGTTGTCCGCCTTGACCTCGATGTCGCCATCGGCGGTTCCGACGATCAGCGAACCGCCCTCGTAGCCTTTGGCCGTCGCGCTGCAGATGATGCGCACGCCCTTGAAGTCGAGCAGCGCTCGCAGCATCTCGAAATTGGCGGGGCATAGCGGGCCATTGAGCGCGAGGATATCTTCGAGCTGCTCGACGATCGTGACGCCCTTGCCCTCGTTGGCCAGCCACAGCGCGAGCTCGCAGCCGACGAGACCGCCGCCGATGATCGAGACGTCGCTGCCAAGCTCGACCTGCCCGTTGAGGACCTCCTCGGCAACGCTGACCTGCGCGTCTCCGAGCGGGAAGCGCTTCGGCCTCGAGCCCGTCGCGACGATCACGTTATCGAAGCCCTCGGCCATCGACGCATCGACCTTGGTGTTCAGGCGAACCTCAACGCCAAGGCGCCTCAGCTGGCCCTCGTACCACCTGATCAGATGATGGTCGTCTTCCTTGAAATCGGGCACGCCACCGGGAATGAGATTGCCTCCGAGCTTGCCGGACGCCTCGCATAGAACAGGCTCGTGGCCACGGATCTTGAGGACGCGAGCAGCCTCCATGCCAGCAGGGCCACCGCCGGCGATCAGCACGCGCTTGGGGGTGCAGGTGGGCACGAGGCGCGTGTAGCGCTCGCGTGCGCACGTGGGGTTGACCGCGCAGTTGATGCGCTTGTAGTGGACCATGCGGCCGAGGCAGCCCTCATGGCAGCTCAGGCACGGGCGGATCCCCTCGACATCGTCGGCGCGCAGCTTGTTGACGTAGTCCGGGTCGGCGAGGAGCGGGCGGGCGAGCCCGATTACGTCGCAGGTGCCGTTCTCGATCGCCTCGAGCGCCATGTCGGGGTCATCCATGCGCCCAGCGCAGATAACGGGCACGTCGACTGCGTCCTTGATCAACTTCGCGTACTTGCGGTAGAGGCCCTTCTCCTGGTACATCGGCGGATGGTTCCAATACCACGCGTCGTAGCAGCCGACGTCGACATCGAGGCTGTCGTAGCCATAGCTCGCCAGCAGCTTGGCCGCCTCGACGCCTTCCTCGACATCGCGGCCCTTCTCCTCGAACTCCTCGCCCGGCAGACCGCCGACGCGCCAATCCTTGATGAAGCTCTTAGGCGAGTAGCGCAGCGAAACATGGTAATCCTGCCCGCAGACCCGCTTGATCTCCTCGACCACTTCGCGCGCGAAGCGCAGGCGATTCTCGAGCGAGCCGCCATATTCGTCGGTGCGCTGGTTGAAAAAGGAAATCGCGAACTGGTCGAGCAGGTAGCCCTCGTGGACCGCATGGATCTGGACACCATCGAAGCCGGCCTTCTTGGCGGTTGCCGCAGCCTCGCCCATCTTGCGCACGATGCTGTGGATCTCGTGGCGCTCGAGCGGACGGCAGCGCACGTCGAAGAATCGGTTCATCGTCGGCGAGGCCGAAACCGGAAGGTCGCCTTCGGGGAACTCGGCGAACACGCGGCCGAATCCCGCGGATATCTGCAGGAAGATCAGGGAACCGTAGGCATGGATGCGCTCGGTCATCTCGCGCGTCGTGCGGATGAAGTACGGCGGGTTGATCGTCGGAGACGGAGTCGACGGCACCTCGTGGTGCTCGAACTCGTTGTCCGCATGGTTGACGCCGGTGATGATCAGGCCAGTGCCTCCCTTGGCGCGCTCGACGTAGTAGTCGACACCGCGCTGGTTGAATCCTCCCTGTGCGTCACCGAGGCCGATTGGTCCCATTGCGCACATCGCGAAGCGGTTGGGCAGCTCGAGCTTCCCGAACTTCACAGGTTCGAACAAGGCCTTGTACTTCATGGCATTCCTCCTGTTTTTTGGAGATCGTTCACAAGGTTGAAAACCGTTCACCAAGGGCGAGCGGTACGAATTCCCTATTGCTAGTGTAGCCAACAAACCCGCCGCTAAGGGCGTAAATTCCCCTTCAAATGCCTCTTAAGCGAAAGATTATCCCCAAAAACTTTTTGACCGTTCATTATTTTCTTGTTGCGCTTGAGGGAAAACAGGAATAACATAACCGCAACCGAATAAGCCAAACCGTTGAAGCGGAAGTAACGGTGGTCGTGCACTCACAGAGAGCCGGGGTAGCTGGGAGCCTGGCAGAACGCAAGCCATCAAATGGGCCGCGGAGGGCGTGGGGAACAGCGAGAGCTAATTATCCGCGACGTAAGGGCACACGTCAGTTGCTCGGGATGTGATGGCATCCTCAAAGTGCGCAGCAAGGCTGCGAATCAAGGTGGCACCGCGAGCTTTCTGAAGCCCGTCCTTGACAAGAAGTCAGGGACGGCTTTTTTGTTCCTGACCAAAGATTGGGTTCGAGTCAGGCATAGGAACGTCTGGCTAAGTGGATGCAAGGGCATCTGCGAATAGATGAAAGGTTAGGACAATGGCAGAGAAGCAACCGTATCGTATCTATCTGAACGAAGACCAGATTCCTACGCAATGGTATAACGTTCGCGCCGATATGCCCGTGAAGCCCGCACCGATGAGGCTCCCGAATGGCGTAGTAGCCGAATTCGAGCATATAACCCCGGTGTTCTGCGATGAGCTCGTTCGCCAGGAGCTTGACGACGACACCGCGTATTTCGACATCCCCGATGGCGTCCGCGAGATGTACAAGGTCTATCGCCCCTCCCCGCTTTGCCGCGCGTACAACCTCGAGAAGGCGCTCGGTACCCCTGCAAAGATCTACTACAAGTTCGAGGGCAACAACACCTCCGGCTCGCACAAGCTCAATTCCGCGCTCGCGCAGGCCTATTACGGCGCCGAGCAGGGCCTGACGACGATCACCACCGAGACTGGAGCCGGTCAGTGGGGCACCGCGCTCTCCGAGGCTGCCGCGCACTTCGGCCTCGAGTGCGACGTGTTCATGGTGAAGTGCTCCTATGAGCAGAAGCCGTTCCGCCGCTCGATCATGCAGACCTTCGGATCGACCGTCACGCCATCGCCTTCGGACACCACCGAGATCGGCAAGAAGATGCTTGCCGAGAACCCGGATTCGTCTGGTTCGCTCGGCACCGCGATCTCGGAAGCAGTCGAGCGCGCGCTCAACGTCCCCGATAACAAGGGCCGCTATCAGCTCGGTTCGGTTCTCAATCAGGTGCTGCTGCACCAGTCGGTGATCGGCCTCGAGTCCTACACCGCGCTCGAGCAGCTCGGCGAGTATCCCGACATCGTCATCGGCTGCGCTGGCGGAGGCTCCAACCTCGGCGGGCTGATCAGCCCATTCATGCGCGACAAGCTCAACGGCACCAAACCCGACACGCAGTTCATCGCGGTTGAGCCCGCGAGCTGCCCGAGCCTCACGCGCGGCCGCTTCGCCTACGACTTCGCAGACACCGGCCAGACCTGCCCGCTGTGCAAGATGTACACGCTCGGAAACGGCTTCCTTCCCTCCCCCGACCACGCAGGCGGGCTGCGCTACCACGGCATGAGCCCGATCATCTCGCAACTCAAGCACGACGGGTTCCTCGAGGCCGTCGCGGTCAGGCAAACCGATGTCTTCGATGCGGCGGAGGAGTTCGCTAAGCTCGAGACGATTCTGCCCGCTCCCGAGTCGGCGCATGCGATCTATGTGGCCATGGAGGAAGCGAAGAAGTGCGCGGAGACCGGCGAGGAGAAGGTCATCCTCTTCGGACTGACCGGCACCGGATACTTCGACATGGCCGCCTACGAGGCGCACAAGGATGGCACGATGATCAACCACATCCCCACCGACGAGGAGCTGGAGATCGGCTTTGCGACGATTCCCGCAGTTCCGGGAGTCCAGGCTGCTGGAGGCCTGCCGCTGGAGTAGGCTCCGAGAAGCTCGGCGACTGCCAGAAGCACAACATAGGCCAAACTTGAGAGGACGCTGCACCCACGTTTGGTGCGGCGTCCTCGATTGTACAGCGGGATGCTGCAGCGGCTCAGGCCAAGCGCTCATGGTTTACAATCAAGAAGGATAGGAAGATTCACGGGACGTGCGACCTGCGCGCCCCTCGACCGCATTACGAGAAAGGGGCGCACCATGAAGGCGAAGTTCATCCATCGTTGCATCCATGTCCTCGACAAGGAGGCCTCGATCGCGTTCTACGAGAAGGCGTTGGGATTCCGCGTCGTGAGGGAGATCATACCCGAGGATGCCTCGTGGAGCCTCACCTTCATGCTCAACGACGAGACGCCCTTCGAAATCGAGCTCACATGGAACCGCGGGCGCACCGAGCCCTACGACAACGGCAGCGATGATACGCATATCGCGTTCGAGGTCGATGACTTCGAAGCATTCCACGCGCTCCATGAGGAGATGGGCTGCATAGCGTTCGAGAACCACGACATGGGCCTCTACTTCATCGAGGATCCCGACAAGACGTGGATCGAGATCCTGCCTCCCAAACAGAGCTGAACCGCACTCCACAGCGCAGCGATCAAGCAATAAACCCCAGCGTAGGAGGAATAATGTCCCAAGTTCACATTTGGCAGCGCAAACCCGAGCCCATCACCGAATTCAACGGCGAGGAGGTCGCCGACGTAGTGGTCGTCGGGGCTGGAATCGCAGGCTGCACGGCTGCGCAGTCGGTCTCCGAATCGGGCGCGAGCGTCATCTGCATCGAGAAGTTCGACCAGCCATCGGCCCACGGCGTGGACATCGGCGCGATCGATTCGATCCTCCAACGCGAGGCCGGCATCGAAATCAGTCCCGTCGAAGCCGCTCGCCTCATCTACGCGTGGAGCCAGCAGCAGGCGAACTACCAGCTCATCCGCACCTTCACCGAGCGCTCGGGCGAGGTTATGAGCCATTACGTGCAGATCGCGCGCGAAGCTGGGTACACGGTGCATCTGAACACCGAGCACACAGCGCGGGCCGACTGGGACACTCTCGATGACCGCTTCCGCATGTTCCGCACCGCGCACGTGTTCAACGATCCCAACGCCCCCGAGAGCGATGGCCCGCTGCGCAACGTCGTGTACGCAGTGCGCGTGATCTACGAGAGCGCGCTCGCCCACGGCGCGAAATTCTACTTCAACACCCCTGCCGAACAGCTGATCAAGGAGGACGGGCGCGTCGTCGGCGTGGCGGTCTCCGACGGCGAGGGCGGCTACAAGCGCATAACCGGTCGCAATGGCGTGATAATGGCCACGGGCGGAATCACCAACAACAAGGAGATGATCGAGTGCTTCTGCCCGATGGCCCTGTACGCCGACGGCAACGCATACACCCCGGTTGGAGGCAATGCCGGCGACGGGCACATTATGTGCGCATGGGCGGGCGCGGCCTTCTCGCGCTGCTTTCCCGCCCCGCTGATCCACCCTGTGAGCTTCACGGCGCTCAAGCCTGGCATGGACTCGAGCTGGCTTGCGGTCAACCGCAACGGCAAGCGCTTCTGCAACGAGACCGCGTGGGAACCCATCGTCACCAACGCGCGCATCAGCGCCCCGGGCAACGTCGCCTGGTCGATTTGGGACTCCGACTACCTCGAGCACTACAAGAGAATGGAGCCCATCAAGTACGCCGCGCTGCCCGATGACATCTTGGAAGAGGTCGAAGAGAACGTGGCCAAGGGCAGATACAAGCGCGCGGATAGCATCGAGGAGCTGGCTGAGGCGATCGGAGTTCCCGCGGGCAACCTCGTGGCGACCGTAGCGCGCTACAACGAGCTCGTCGACTCCGGCGTTGACGAGGACTTCGGCGTTCCCGAGCGCTTCCTCTCCCCCTGCAAGCGCGGACCGTTCTATGCTTCGAAGATCAGCGCTGTCATGCTCTCGCTGCTGTACGGCATGCGCGTCGATGACAATTCGCAGGTCTGCGACGCCAACGACGACCCGATTCCCGGACTCTATGCGGTCGGAGCGGTGCAGGGCGACTTCTTCGCCAACTCATACCCGGTGACGATGCCTGGCGCCGACCACGGTCGCGCGCTTTGCTTCGGACGCCTGGTTGGACTGGCGCTCGCCAAGGGCGAGAACATCGATGGAACCCCGGCGGCATAGCGCGCCGCCAGCCACTGAAAGGAAACGCATGGGAGTGCATATCTGGCAGCAGCAACCCGAACCGATAACCGAGTTCGCTGCCGAGGAAACCGTCGACATCGTAGTGGTTGGAGCGGGCATCGCGGGCTGCGTCGCCACGCAATCGGCGGTGGAGTCGGGAGCTAGCGTCATCTGCATCGAGAAGTTCGGCAAGCCCACCGCGCACGGCTCCGACGTCGGCGCGATCAACTCTATCGTCCAGAAGCGAGAGGGCGTGCACATCGACCCGCTCGAGGCCGCGCGACTCATCTACGGCTGGAGCCAGCAACAGGCCAACTACAACCTCATCCGCATCTGGGCCGACCGCAGCGGCGAGGTGCTTTCGCACTACGTGCGCATGGCGGAGGCCCGCGGATACACGGTTAGGATAAACTCGCGGCTCACCGCGCGCGCCGATTGGTACGATCTCGAGGAGAAGTACCGCATGTTCCGCACGGCCCACCTCTTCGACATTCCCGAGGGTTCCGACCTGCCTCCCCAGCGCTGGGGTGCAGCCTATCTTGTGGACGTGGTCTTCGCAGATGCGCTGGAGCGCGGAGCGAGGTTCCTCTTCAATACCCCAGCCGAGCAGCTCATCAAGGAAAATGGTCGTATAACGGGGGTTATCGCTCGCGGAGAGGACGGCTTCATCCGCATAAACGCGCGACGTGGCGTGATCCTCGCAACTGGCGGAATCACCGACAATGACGAGATGAAGGAGTGCTTCTGCCCCATCTCGCTGCGCGTCGACAAGGTCGAGAACTTCCCCAAGGGCGGCAACATGGGCGACGGACTGGTGATGGGCAAATGGGTTGACGCAGCCTTCTCGCGCTGCTATCCGGCGCCGATCATCCACCCAGTCAACCTCAGCGTGCTCGGCCCTGGAATGGCTTCGAGCTGGCTGATCGTCGACCGCTACGGAAGGCGTTTCATGAACGAGACCGCCTTCGAGCCGATGGTGACCAACGCGCGTCTCAACGCGCCCGGCAACATCGCTTGGACAATCTGGGACGCAGACTACCTCGAGCACTTCCGCAAGCAGGAGCCGGACAAGTTCTCCGCCCTGCCAGATAACGTAGCCGAGCAAGTCGAGACGTGCGTGGAAAGCGGCGAATACGTGCGCGCGGGTTCGCTTGCCGAGCTGGCAGAGGCGATAGGAGTCCCAGCGGGTAACCTCGAGGCGACCGTGGCGCGCTACAACGAGCTCGTCGATGCGGGCGAGGATGTGGACTTCGGAGTGCCCGAACGCTTCCTCTCCCCTTGCAGGCGCGGGCCGTTCTACGCTACCAAGATCAGCGCATGGCTGCTCACGCTCCCCTATGGCCTGCACGTCGATGACAACTCCCAGGTTTGCACCGAAGACGACGAACCCATCGCCGGCCTCTATGCCGTTGGCAACGTGCAGGGCGACTACTGGGCCAACTCCTACCCAGTCACATGCCCTGGAAGCAGCCATGGTAGAAGCGTGTGCTTCGGACGCCTGGTTGGCTGCGCCCTGGCGCACGGGGAGAACTTGGACGGAACGCCGTCCGCATAGAAAGGAAGCACCAAGCAAATGAACGCAGAATCAATCGCCCGCATGATCGTTGGCGGGGCGCGTCTGACGTGCGCCTCAGAGCTGGAATGGACGCTCGATTCAGACCTCGATGAGCTCTGCGAAGCGGCAGATCTCATTCGTCGCGAGCTGCGCGGCAACAAGGTCGACCTCTGCACGATCATCAACGGAAAGTCCGGTCGCTGCGGCGAGGACTGCAAGTTCTGCGCGCAGTCGGTCCGTCACTGCACGCACATCAAGGAACATGCGTTTCTGCCGGTAGAAGACATTGTTTCGGCAGCGCGCGCGAATCAGGAGGAGGGTGTCGACCGCTTCTCGATCGTCACCGCCGGACGCGCGCTTACCGATGCCGAATTCGAGCTGGCCCTCGAGGCGTTTCGCCGCATGAGCGACGAGCTGCGCATCGAGCTTTGCGCCTCGCTGGGACTGCTCCGCCCCGAGCAGTTCGTGCAATTGCGCGAGGCGGGAGTGCTGCGCTACCACTGCAACATCGAGACATCGCGGCGCTTCTTCCCCAGCATCTGCACGACGCATAGCTTCGAGGAGAAGATAGCCACCATCCACAACGCACGAGCAGCTGGGCTGCAGGTGTGCTCTGGCGGAATCATCGGCATGGGCGAGACGTTCATGGATCGCATCGACATGGCACTGACGCTGGCGGAGCTTGGTGTGGACTCGATTCCGATCAACGTGCTGATACCGATTCCCGGAACGCCGCTCGAGGGGCTCAAGCGCCTGGATGCGCCGGAGATCCTGCGCACGATGGCTATCTTCAGGTTCGCGAACCCCGAGGCTAACATCCGCTTTGCAGCTGGCCGCGAGCTCGTGAGCGAGAATGGCCGCGGCGCCTTCGAGAGCGGGGCGGACTCGGCGATCACCGGGAACATGCTGACCACTACGGGCTCGACGATCGCCAGCGACCGCGCGATGCTCGTGCGCATCGGACGCGAGGTTGTTGAGCGCTAGCGGGAAAGCGGGTGCGATCCTTTGGCATTCGCGGGCTATCCGCGCGCAATAGGCAGCTTGACGGTGAAAGTGGTGCCAACTGCCTCGGAGCTCTCCGCCGAGATCTCGCCGCCGTGACCCTCCGCGATGTTCTTCGCTATCGAAAGCCCCAGGCCGAACCCCGGCTTCTCATCCGAGCGCGCCTTGTCCGCGCGGTAGAAGCGGTCGAACAGGTGCGGCAGATCCTCATTTGCAATCGGATCTCCATCGTTGTTGACGGTCAGCACCACCTGCGCCCCCTCGCTGCGCAGGTCCACGCAGATAGTCGAGCGAGCGTACTTGCACGCGTTGTCGAGAAGTATCGCTACTAGCCGCGTGATGTCGTCCGATCTTCCATCTATCTCGATGCCCTCCGCGATGTTGCCCTCGATCTCCACGCCGCTCTCGAAGGCCACGGCCTCGAACTCGAGGATGCTCTCCTCCACCCTGGTCGACAGATCGATGCGCTCGATCCTGCTAGCCCGCTCGTCCTCGGCTATAGCCCCCGGCTCGGTCTGAGCAAGCAGCAGAAGGTCCGAGACCAGCCCCTTCATCTTGGTGGCCTCCTCGTTGATCCCCTCGACCCACTGCATCTGCTCGGCAACGGTGGACTCGGGATGCGATGCAACGATCCCGTTGTCCGCGAGAATCACGGTCAGCGGGGTCTTGAGCTCATGCGATGCGTCGGCGATGAAGCGCTGTTGCTTGCTCCACGCCTCCTCTACCGGGCGCGTTGCGATCTTCGCCAATATAAGGCTGATGATGAAGAGGATGGCCAGCGCGCCGGCACCGACGCCCACCGAGACGAGCACGGTCTGACGCACGTTGTCATGGTATTTCGAAGCATCCGCGAACGCGATGCGATAGCCGTTGGGGGTCTTCTCGGAAGCATAGAACAGCTCGAGTTCCGCAAGCTCGCCTTTGGCGTTGGGCTGCGCCATCACCTGCGCTATGCCGTCGCTGAGCGTTGTGGAGTCCATGCGCGCAGTGCTGCTCGTGAAGAGGATGTTGCCTTCGCGATCGACATTGACGCAGTAGACCGGAACCGAACCTGAGAATCCGCGGCTGCCATCGCCGCGATTGCCATTGTTGCCCTTCCCCTCAGGAGGCTCGGGTGGCGTGCGAGAGGTATCGTCGAGATCGTCGAAATCATCGAGGTCGTCGAAATCATCGAGGTCATAGTAGCCTATCGAGGGCAGTCCCATGCTCTCCGGGCCTGCCTCTAGCGCAGATGCGAGCGCCTCATCTATCTCGCGCTTCTCGGAGTTGCACGAGCTGATGTCGAAGATGATGATGACGGCGACCATGACGACGGCGAGCAGCGCCATCATGATGCCGATGAAGGTCCAGCGTAGCTTGCGCAGCATCGGATTTCTTTCCTATTCGGAGAGCATTTCCATTCGATAGCCTACCATACGGATCGTGTTGATCGCGACATCGGCCTTCAGGAACTTCAGCTTCTTGCGCAGGAACGAGACGTACGCCTCCACCGAGTTGTCGACAACGTCCGATTCCACTCCCCAAACCTTCGTGAGGATCTGATCCTTGCTGATCGCCTGCTTGGGATTGATCATCAGCAGCTTGAGCACCTCGAACTCGCGCGAGGAGAGACGCACCGACTTGTTTCCGCTGCTAAGGTTGCGCGTATTGAGGTCGAGCGTGAGGTTGCCGAAGCTGAGCTCGTCGAGGATCACCTCGCCCTTGCGACGGGTGAGCGCGCGCAAGCGCGCCAGAAGCTCCTCGGGCTCGAAGGGCTTGGTCATGTACTCGTCGGCTCCGCTGTCGAGACCGGTGACCTTATCGACAAGCTGCGAGCGGGCGGTGAGCATGAGAACCGGGGTGGAAATGCCGTCGTGGCGCAGCTTGTTGACGACCTCGAAGCCGTCCATGAGGGGAAGCATGACGTCGAGGATGATCGCATCGTAGTAGTCGGACTTGGCGTACTCGTATCCAGTGCGTCCATCGTAGACCGCATCGGCGCGGTAACCTGCCTCCGTGAGAATCTGCTGCAGTGCCTGCGCCAAGCGCTTCTCGTCTTCGACGACCAATATGTCCATACGGGCCTCCTCCCCCTTGCTGCCAATGGCAATTTCAGCCTAGTTCAACAACCTGAAACCAATCTTAAAGGCGGGCGAGCCGAGGGGCAAACGGGTTCATGAGCTCTCCATATCGGCCCCTTGCGACCAGTCGGCAAGCCCTTGGGCAAGATTGTCAGATTTCCGCAAGTTAGGACTAAGAGCGCAACGGGGTTCGAACGCTATAATTGGGGAAGCATATCGCAACGGAAAGGAAACCATGGCATTCAAACGCACCCTCCCCTTCCTCCTGTGCCTGTCGCTGGCACTGGCACTCGCCTCCGCAATCGCCTTCGCGGACGGGGCGGAAACCACCGAAATCGATCCCGTTGACGAGACCTACATCGCAACCGATGCTGAGATAGAGTACGCACTCGCCAACGGCGTCGAGGGCATGCCGGAGATATCCGACACCCTGGCCAACGAGGTCAGCGGCTCCGAAGCCGCTCCAATGAAGAGGGCCACCAAGAGCGCCGCGACCTACAAGGTGGCAACATACTCCGGCAAGACCCGCTACGACACCTCCGCTCAGATCGCCAGAGCAGCGTTCCCCGATGGCGTGGCCAGCAAGACCGCTATCCTGGCAGGTGGTGACGCATGGGCAGATGCCCTCAGCGCAAGCACGCTCGCCGGTGCGATCGATTGTCCGATCCTCCTCACCCCAACCGCCAACCTCTCCGCCTATACCATCTCCGCTCTCGAAGCGCTCGGCATAGAGAGCGTCATCATCGTAGGTGGCGAGGTTGCCGTCAGCGAAGATGTCGTGACAGAGATGGAGGAGAGTTCGATCACGGTGACGCGCCTTTGCGGAGAGACGCGCTACGAGACCTGCGCCGCCATCTACGAATATGGCCTTGAGCAGGGCTTTTGGGATGGTTCGCAGATCATCTTCGCATCTGGTGGCGGCTTTGCCGACGCGCTCTCCATCTCCCCCGTCGCCTTCAAGGAGGTCATCCCGATCATCCTGACTCCGAAGAGCGGAATCCTCGATGAGGTGCAGACGAGCCTGCTCGATGCCGATACCGCATTCAGCAAGGCGATAGTCGTCGGCGGCGAAGCGGCTGTCTCCAAGGCCATCTACGACGACCTCACCGACAGGCTCGAGGCCAATACCGGCAGCGCTGACATCGTGCGCCTCTACGGCGCCAACCGCTACGTCACCTCTGGCGAGATTGCGAAATGGGCTGTAGAGCAGGGCTACCTAACGTGGAACAACTCGGCATTCGCCTCTGGCACCGCCGCGCCGGATGCACTCTCCGGCGGACCTCTGCAAGGCAAGCGCGGCGCAACGCTGCTGCTGATCTCGAAGAGCAACGAGAAGACTCTGAGCTACATCCCCAAGTCCGGCACCGAGCAGGTCTTCGTGCTCGGCGGAAAGGCCGCGGTGCGCCCGTCGACGCGCAACTCGATCGCCTACACGCTTGGCTTCAAGCTCACCGACATCGAGGGGTTCAAGCTCTACCTCGATGCTGGACACGGCTGGAACAACCGCGGCAACAACGTGAACGACCCCGGCGCATGCAAGAACGGCTATCAGGAGTACAGGCTAACCAAGGAGCTGGCGAACCTCGTAGCCAAGCAGCTGCGCTCGACCTACGGCATCGAGGTATTCGTCAACGATGACGGCGGTCCGTACTACCTTCGCCACTCCGAGGCTGTCGCGCTCGACTGCAATGCAATCGTATCGATCCACTTCAACTCTTCGGAATCTTCGAGCCCATCTGGCACGGAGTCGTACATCCATTCCACGAACGCGAGCAAGTGGTCATCGAAGATGCGCTCAACCGTGCACAACTACCTGGTCGAGGGCACTGGGCTGAAGGATCGCGGCAAGCTCAAAGATGAGTTCGCGATCCTGTCTGGAGAATTGCCAGCATGCCTGCTCGAGGTCTGCTTCGTCTCGAACAAGAGCGATATGAAGCAGTATGAGAGCCGAAAGGATATCATCGTCGAGAAGCTGGCCGAGGGCATCTACAAGATGTAGCGAGCCTTCAAGACGCCCGCTCGCAAGAGCGAAAAAGCGCCGTATCCCGTCAGGGGTGCGGCGCTTCCCTTTGCAAATATGGCGCTCTAGCGGCTAGAATGCGTACTTCTCGCGCTCAGCCTCGACGATCTCGACCATCTTGGCAACCACTTCGGAGATCGCGATAGAGCTCTTCTCACCCGTCGCGCGCTCCTTGATCTCTACGATCCCCTCATTCACGCCGCGCTTGCCGACGACGATCTGGTAGGGCCAGCCGATGAGGTCGGCATCGTTGAACTTCACGCCGGCGCGCTCGTTGCGATCATCGATCGCCACGCGGAGCCCAGCTGCGTTGAGCTCGGTTGCGATCTGCTCGGCCACCGGGGATACGATGTCGTCGCCAGCGGCCAGCGGAACCACGCAGACCTCTGCCGGGGCGACCGAGACCGGCCAGATGATGCCATGCTCGTCGTTGTGCTGCTCGACGACGGCCGCGAGAGTGCGCGTCACGCCGACGCCGTAGCAACCCATGACGAACGGGCGCTCCACGCCATCCTCATCCATGTAAGTCGCGCCCATCGAGTCGGAGTACTTGGTGCCGAGCTGGAAGATCTGGCTGACCTCGATGCCGCGCGCCTCGTCGAGCGGCTTGCCGCACTCGGGACAGAAGTCGCCGGCGAAGACGTTGCAGAGGTCGGCCCACTCGTCAACCTGGAAGTCGGCGCCGAGCTTGGCGCCCACATAGTGGAAGCCGTCCTCGTTGGCGCCGCAAACCCATTTGGCGACGCTCTTGAGCGACTCGTCCGCGAGCACCTTGATGCCCTCGGGCAGGCCAACAGGCCCGATCGATCCCTTGTGAAGGCCAGCCTCGACGAGTTCGTCGTCGGTGAGGAAGTCGAAGCCCGGGATGAGGTGGCAGATCTTGATGTTGTTTAGGTCGTGGTCACCGGGAACGAAGATAGCGACGATCTGCTCGTCGGCGCCCTTGCCTATCAACGCCTTCACCGTGGCGGCCTCGGGGATGCCGAGGAACTCCGAAAGCGAGGCGATCGAGCCCACTCCCGGGGTCGAGATCTTATCGATTTCGGGAACGTCGTGAACAAGCGGCTTGATCGTCGCAGTGGCAGCCTCGACGTCGGCGGCGTATCCGCACTCGCAGAAGACGATCGCTGCCTCGCCAGCCTCGGCCAGCGCCATGTACTCGACGGAGGTCTTGCCGCCGATCTGGCCCGAATCCGCCGCTACGGGGCGATAGTCGAGCCCGGTGCGATCGCAGATGCGCCCGTATGCGCGCCCCATCTCGTCGTAGTGCTCCTGCAGCGACGCCTGATCGGGATGGAAGCTGTAGGCGTCCTTCATGACGAACTCCTTGGCGCGAAGGAGGCCGAAGCGCGGGCGGATCTCATCGCGGAACTTAACCTGTATCTGGAAGAGCGACTTGGGCAGCTCCTTGTAGCTGCGCAGCTCGTCGCGCACAAGCGAGGTGATGAGCTCCTCGTGGGTTGGGCCGAGGCAGAAGCCGTGCTGGTTGCGGTCGACCAAGCGCATGAGCTCGGGGCCGTAGTCGTTCCAGCGGCCCGACTCGTGCCAAAGCTCGGCGGGCTGCAGCGCGGACATGCGGATCTCCTGGGAGCCGATGGCCTGCATCTCCTCGCGGATGATGTCCTCGACCCTCTGCAGGACCGCGAAGCCCAGCGGCAAGAAGTTGTAGACGCCTGCAGCGACCTTGCGGATCATCGCGGCGCGAAGCAGCAGCTTGTGCGAGGCGATCTCGGCATCGACCGGATCCTCCTTAAGCGTCGGCGCGTAGATCTTGCTCATTCTCATAATCTGGTTCAGCACGGTGCACCTCTCAAACGGTTTTGCGACAGTATGACAATTCTACTGCATGCGCGGGACACCAGATGCATTCATGCAGCAAATGGGGGAAGTTCGGATTGGGAACCAGCGCACGATGCGCGAGGAAGCGGCACCGCCGCGGAAGCTGGGCCTAGAGCTTGCCTATCTCATCGAAGAGCGCCTCGACGATCTCGGGCTCGGGCACCTTGCGCAAAACCTCGCCGTGCGCGAAGATCAGGCCCTCGCCCTTGCCCCCGGCGATGCCTATGTCGGCGTCGGCCGCCTCGCCGGGCCCGTTGACCACGCAGCCCATCACCGCGACCTTGATCGGCTTGGAGATGCGCGCGAGCCTCGCGGCGACCTCCTCCGCTATCGGGATGAGGTCGATCTGCGTACGCCCGCACGTCGGACAGCTCACGAGCTCGGGCGTGCGCCTGCGCAGCCCGCAGGCCTGCAGGATCTCCCAGCCTACGAGCACCTCGTCGTCGATGCTGCCCGTCAGCGAAACGCGCAGCGTGTCGCCGATTCCCTCAGCCAGCAGGATTCCAAGGCCCACAGAAGCCTTCACAGTGCCCTGTCGCAGCGTTCCGGCCTCGGTTACGCCTATGTGCAGGGGAACGCCCGGAAGGCGCTTAGAGAGCATTCTGTACGTTTCTACGGTGGTCGGCACGTCGTGCGCCTTGGCGGAGACGACGATGTCGCCGAAGCCACGGCTCTCGAAGTGCTCGACGAAGCCCTCGACGCTCGCAGCGAGCTTCTCTGGCAGGCTCATCCCCTCGGCATCGCGGAGACGCTGCTCCAGCGAGCCGCCGTTGACGCCGATGCGGATCGGAATGCCCGCCTCGCCAGCCGCATCGAGCACCGCATCGACGCGGTCGGTGCCGCCGATGTTGCCGGGGTTGATGCGCAGCTTTGAGGCTCCGCGCTTTGCGGCGCCGATCGCAAGCTTGTAGTCGAAGTGGATGTCGGCGACCACGGGCAGAGGCGATGCCTCGCAGATGCGCCCGAAGGGCTCGAGCTCAGCTTCGCTGGGAATGGCCAAGCGCACGATCTCGCAGCCGAGGTCGACCACGCGCGCGATCTCGCTGAGCGCCAGCTCCACATCGGAGGTCGGCGTAGACAGCATCGTCTGCACGGAGACGGGGGCCCCTCCCCCTACTGGCACGCTCCCCACCATCACGCGGTGCGTCAGATTCCTTGGCAGCTCACCCATCTTGCGAACCTCCTACCATGGCCAAACGCCGGTTATCAGCGATGTGATGTCCTGCTTCATCGCGATGACGAAAAGGACGAGGACGAGCGCGATTCCAATCATAGAATACCAGTTGAGAACCCTGGTAGATGCCTTCTTGCGCGTTATGCGCTGGACCGTCTCGACGATCATGCGCCCGCCATCGAGCGGCATGAGCGGCAACAGGTTCATCAGGCCGATCGAGATGGATATCGCGGCTGTGAGGTAGATGAAGCTGATCCACCCGGCGCTGGCGGCCTCGCGCGCGGCGACCGAGATGCCGATGATCGATGACGATTCGCTGATTATCTCGGCGGTGGTCATCGGGTTTATCAGCTTGAGGATCGCCTCGGTGACGAGCCCGATGTAGGAAAACGATGTTCCGAGGGCGTCAAAGAAGCCGTGCTTGACGATCTCGGTTCCGGACATCACGCCGATAACGGGGCGTCCATCGGCGGATTCGGCAAGCTCGATCGTAGCGACGAAGCGATCGCCATCGCGCTCGTAGGCGATCTCGACGACGTCGCCGACCTCATGGCCTGAGATGATCTCGCTGAACTCCATCCATTCGTCGACAGCAACGCCATCGACCGCCAGGAGCGTGTCCCCCGCTCGTATGCCGGCCTCGTATGCAGGCATTCCCTGCGAGGCTTCGGAGATGGTCAGCGATGGGTTGGCGGTGCCTGCGAACATCAGGATGCCTGTGATCACGATGATCGCGAACAGCAGGTTGGCCCCCGCGCCTCCGAAGAGGATGATCATGCGCTTCCACCACGGAAGCGAGATGTAGGTCTTCTTGCGCTCGGAAGCGATGAATCCGACGGGATCGGCGAGCTCGCGCGGCTCGGCCAGGGCGAAGCCATCGCACTCCGGCGCCACGTACTCGAAGATCCCGCGACCCTTCTTTATGCGCTTGGCGCAACCCCAATCGTAGAGAGTCTCTAGCGACGCGCCGAAATCGTAGCCCAGGTTCTCGGAGAGCAAGTCGGCTGTCTCGTAGCCTATCCGCCCCTGTGCGTAGAGGATCTCGACGGTGGTGGGCAGGTTGGTCTCATCGCACGTCTCGTCCATGCCCGCGATGCGCGCATAGCCTCCCAGCGGCACGACGGTCACGCCGAAGCGCGTCTCGCTCCCCTTCGGCTTGAACCCGATGCTGGGGCCAGGCAGGCCAAGCATGAACTCAGTGACGCGCACCTTGAACGCACGCGCAGTCAGATAATGGCCGCCTTCATGGATGAAGACGATCAGCCCGAGGATGACGATGCCCCAGAAGATCGTTGAGAGCGCGGTCATGGCCTATTCATCCAGACCCAGGAAGCCGCGCACATGGGCGCGCGCCCAGTCGTCGACGGCCTCGATGTGATCGAGCGATTCGATGCGCTCGCTTGCGTGGGAGCCGAGCGCATCCTCAACCGCGGCCTCGATGTCGAGGAATCCGCAGCGCTGTGCAAGGAATGCCGCCACGGCGACCTCGCTCGCGGCGTTGAGAACGGTAGTTGCGGTGCCGCCTTCGCGCCCCGCGGCGATAGCCAGGCGCAGGCAGCCGAAGGTCTCGAGGTCAGGCGCCTCGAAGGTCAGCGAGCCGAGCTTGGTGAAGTCGAGCGGCTCGAGCACGCCCTTCCAGCGCGCGGGATAGCTGAGCGCGTATTGGATGGGTATGCGCATGTCGGTGACGCCGAGGTGCGCCTTGACCGATCCGTCGGCGAACTCGACCATCGAATGAATGCAGCTCTGCGGATGCACAACAACGGAGACGCGATCGTAGTCGCAGTTGAACAGGTGATGCGCTTCGATCACCTCGAAGCCCTTGTTCATCAGCGTCGAGGAATCGATCGTGATCTTCGCGCCCATGTTCCACGTCGGATGCGCGAGAGCCTGATCGACGGTGACCTCGGCGAGCTGAGCACGCGTCCAGCCGCGGAACGGTCCACCGGAAGCGGTGATCCAGATGCGGCTCATCTCCGAAGGGCGCTCCCCCTCGAAGCATTGGAATATCGCGGAGTGCTCGGAATCCACAGGGATCAGCTGGCCTGGGGAGACCATGGGCATCAGCAGCTCGCCACCTACGACGAGCGATTCCTTGTTGGCCAGCGCGAGTCGCGAATCGCCCGAGAGCGTCGCATGGCTGACGCGAAGGCCCGCGATTCCGACGATGGAGTCGAGGACGACCCCGAGATTGCCCTCGCGAGCCTCGTGCGTAGCGGCGATCTCCTCGATGCCGCTGGCGCCCCAAAGCACCTTGCAGCTGCTTGGAAGCTCGGCTAGGGCAACGTGTCCTCGCTGCGATTCGTCGGCGATGGCGACAGTGCCCACATCGAATTCGAGCGCCTGTCTGACGAGCAGGTCGACCGAGGAATTGGTGCTGAGGGCGCTGACGTTGACCAGCTCGCGATTCTTGGCGGCGATATCGAGCGTCTGCCGTCCGATCGAGCCTGTAGAGCCGAGAACGGCCAGGTCGACTGGCCTTTCGATCGAATAGTCAAGATTGCCCATGGCGATCTCCTAGAGGACCACTATCCTGAACAGGCAGAGTATCGCTACGGATGCCGTGCATCCGGTGAGCATAGCATCGCATCTATCGAGTATTCCGCCATGGCCGCGCATGATGGTCCCGGAATCCTTATACCCCGTAGCGCGCTTGATCTTGGACTCCGCGAGATCGCCGAGAACGGAGAACATCCCGGAGACGAGCCCTCCGATGATGGCCTGGTAGATCGGCATGTCGATGGTTGGAATGAAGGCCATGGCGCACCAGATCACGATCGAGCCGGCAAGACCGGCGACGAAGCCCTCCCAAGACTTGTTGGGCGAGATCTGCGGTGCGAGCTTGTTGCGCCCGAGGCGCGAGCCCCAGACGAACGCCATGACATCGTTCGCCCAGATCGCGATGATGACGGCAGCCGCCAGAACCCCACCCCAGAAGCCGGGTACCGAGGCCCTGATCACCACGATCGAGCTGAGGAGCGCGCCCGTGTAGAGCGCGCCGAATACGGTGATGGCGACGTCGCTGAAATGCGTGCGCGGGCTGAAGATGTACCAGCACATCGCTGCGAGCAGCAGCACCGCGGCAACGAGCCCCATTCCCGCGAAGCCGAAGAAGAAGTAGGCGTAGGGAAAGAGCGCCGCGGCGACGGTGCCGATGATGGCGTTGGGATGCTTGGCATCGTCGCGCAGCATCGTGAAGAGCTCCCAAGCGCAGAATACGGAGAGGATCAGGACCACTCCGGCGGTGATGTAGGCGGGCGCAAGAGTGCACCCTATGACGATGACGGCGAAGATCAGGCCTGGGAGGACCCTCGCCGAACTCTTCCTGTGAGCGCCCTTCTCGGACGCCGATTCCTGCGCTTTCGGGGCAGGTTCCGCCACCTTGCTGGCCTCATCGACTGACACTATACGGCTCCAAATCTCCTATTGCGCGATTGATAAGACATTATGGCACGCAACAGCTCGTACTTGTCGAAATCCGGCCAAAGCACATCTGTCACGTAGAACTCGGAATAGGCAAGCTGCCAGAGCAGGAAGTTCGAGATCCTGAATTCGCCGCTCGTGCGGATGAGCAGATCCGGATCGGGCAGCAGCGGATCGTAGAGGTTGCTGGCGATCAGCGACTCGTCGATCTCGCTCGGATCGACCCTGCCGTCGCGCGCATCGGCTGCGATCTTGCGCACCGCGTTTACGATCTCCGCCCTGCCGCCGTAGTTGACCGCTATCTCGAGCGTCATCCCGGTGTTGCCAGCGGTCTGCTCGATTGCCGACTCGAAGGACTCTCGCGTCTCCTCGGGAAGCTCGCTCATGTCGCCGATCAAGCGCACGCGCACGTTCTCCTCGTCGAGACCGTCGACCTCGGCGCACATCGTCTCGGCGAAGAGCGTCATCAGGATGTCGACCTCGTCCTTAGGGCGATTCCAGTTCTCGGTCGAGAACGAGTAGATCGTGAGATAGCGCACCCCGATGTCGGAGCATGTGCGAATGGCCGCGCGAACGCCCTCGATGCCAGCGAAGTGCCCATCGCTGCGCGAGAGACCGCGGCTCTTGGCCCATCGGCCGTTGCCATCCATGATTATCGCTATGTGGTGCGGAACCTTGTTGGGGTCGTAGTCCGATACGTCGATGTCCTCGGGAAGGTCACCGAAGTACTCTCGGAGCTCTTCGAGCGTCATGCCCAACTTAGACCTCCATGACCTCTGCTTCTTTTGCGGAGAGGAGCTCATCGATCTTTGCCACGTACTTGTCCGTCAGCTTCTGGACGTCGTTTTGCGCCCTGCGCTCATCGTCCTCGGTGATATCGGAGGCCTTGCGCGCCTTCTCGAGCTTGCTGTTGGCATCGCGACGGGCGTTGCGAATCGAGATCTTGGCCTCCTCGGCGTACTTGCCGCACTGCTTGACCAGCTCGCGGCGACGCTCCTCCGTGGGCTGCGGGAAGGGCAGCCTGATCGAGTGGCCGTCGTTGCTCGGAGTGATGCCGAGGTCGCTCGCCTGGATCGCCTTGCAGATCGGGTTGACGAGCCCCTTGTCCCATGGCTCGATCAGAAGCATATGCGCCTCGGGAACCTTGACCGAGGCAACCTGGGTGATGGGGGTCTGCACGCCATAGTACTCAACCGTGATCTTCTCGATGTTCTTGGCCGAAGCGCGTCCAGTGCGAATGTTGTCGAAATCATGGGCGAGCGAATCGATCCTGCTCTCCATAGCCTCTTCGGCGTTAAAGATAATCTCATCTACCATGGCTTGTTCCTATCTACTTGCGTCCGTACGCCTTCTGCCATAAAAATATCGACGGTGCTTCCCATTATATGGGAAAACACCGCCGATTTGCAGCATGTATATGCGATTGACAGCTAGTCGACCACGGTACCGATGGGCTCGCCCTTGAGCGCGCGGTACATATTGCCCTTCACGCCGAGGTTGAATACGAGAATCGTCATGTTGTTGTCCATGCACAGCGAAGTCGCCGTGGAGTCCATCACGTGGATGTCCTTGGTGAGAACATCGATGTAGGAGATGTGGTCGAACTTCTGGGCATCCGGATAGACCTTGGGATCCTTGTCGTAGACGCCGTCGACCTTGGTTGCCTTGAGCATCGCCTGGGCGCCGATCTCGCATGCGCGCAACGCCGCGGCGGTGTCGGTAGTGAAGTAGGGGTTGCCGGTGCCTGCGGCGAAGATCACGACGCGGCCCTTTTCGAGATGGCGCTCCGCACGGCGGCGGATGTAGGGCTCCGCGACCTGCGACATCGCGATGGCGGACTGCACCCTGGTGGGAACGCCGATGCGCTCGAGCGCCTCTTGGAGGGCGAGCGCGTTCATGACGGTGGCGAGCATTCCGATGTTATCGGCTTGTGCGCGATCCATGCCCTCGGAGCTGGCAGCCATGCCGCGGAAGATGTTGCCTCCGCCGACTACGATGGCAAGCTGGATCCCGCCATCGACGAGCTCCTTGATCTCGGCGGCAACCTCGCCGAGGACCTTCGGATCGATACCGAAGCCGACCTCGCCGACGAGCGCCTCGCCTGAAAGCTTGAGAAGAACCCTATCGAAGATGAACTCGCTCATGCTCGCTCCTTAAGGTTACTCGGCGGTCTCTCCGAGCTCGATGCGGCTGAAGGAGGCGATCTCGATCTCGCCGCCGCAGTCCTTGGCGACCTTCGCGCAAAGCTTGCCGACGGTCATGCTGTCATCCTTGAAGAAGACCTGCTCGGTAAGGCAGAACTCCTTGTAGTACTTCTCCATGCGACCGGTGGCGATCTTCTCCTGGATGGCCTCGGGCTTACCGGACTCGGCAGCCTGCGCCTTGTAGATCTCCATCTCATGGGCGACGATCTCGGGAGCGACGCTGTTGCGGCTCACCGCAACCGGCCTCATCGCGCAAACCTGCAGCGCGACGTCGTTCGCAAAGGTCTTGAACTCGTCCTTGGCGGCGATTGCATCGTCGCTGAGCTTGAAGGCGACGAGGACGCCGATCTTGCCGCCCATGTGGACGTAATCTGCAATGCAGCCGTCCTCTGCGGTGACGCGGACGAAGCGGGAGATGTTCATGTTCTCGCCGATGGTGTGGATGGCCTCGATCAACGCGGCGTCGACGGTCTCGCCCTCGACCTCGCAAGCCTTGAGGGCCTCGACATCTGCAGGGTCGTTCTCGAGGACGGCCTGTGCGATCTTGCCAGCGAATGCGATGAAGTTGTCGGTGCGAGCGACGAAGTCGGTCTCGCAGTTGACCTCGACTGCAGCGGCGCACTTGCCGTCAGCGGAGACCTTGGTCACGATGACGCCCTCGTTGGTGGCGCGTCCGGCCTTCTTGGCGGCAGCGGCGAGTCCGCGCTTGCGGAGCACGTCGACAGCAGCCTGGATGTCGCCGTCAGCCTCGACGAGCGCCTTCTTGCACTCCATCATGCCGGCGCCGGTCATCTCGCGAAGCTCTTTAACCATTGCAGCGGTTACGTTTGCCATATCGATACCTCTTTCGAATGTCAGGTGTTGCGGACTGTGGGACAGGGGTTACTCTGCGGGAGCCTCGGCAGGTGCCTCGGCCGGTGCCTCAGCGGCAGCCTCTGCGGGAGCCTCGGCAGGAGCCTCGGCTGCGAACTCGCCCTCCTGGACATCGGGCTGTCCGATGTTTGCGAGAACCGCCTCGGCGACGAGCTCTGCGCAGATCGAGATCGAGCGGATCGCGTCGTCGTTGGCGGGAATGCCGAACTCGACCTCATCGGGATCGGAGTTGGTGTCGAGCATTCCGATTACGGGGATTCCGAGCTTGGTGGCCTCCTTGATCGCAATCTCCTCGCGCTTGGTATCGACTACGAAGACCGCGTCGGGAGCGCCCTGCATGCTCCTGATTCCATCGAGGTTGTGCTGAAGCTTTGCGAGCTCCTTGTGCAGCTTGATCTGCTCCTTCTTGGGCAGAGCGGCCATGCGGCCATCATTGTCCATGGCCTCGAGCTGCTCCATGCGGCGGATGCGCTCCTTGATGGTCGAGAAGTTGGTGAGCATGCCGCCGAGCCAGCGATTGGTCACGTAGGGCATGCCGCAGCGCTCGGCCTGGGTCTTGATGGCATCCTGCGCCTGCTTCTTCGTGCCGACGAAGAGGACGGTGCCGCCCTTGGCAGCGACGCTGGAGACGAAGGAGTAGGCCTCGTCCATTGCGATGATGGTCTTCTTGAGATCGAGAATGTAGATTCCGTTGCGGTCAGTGAAGATGTACGGGGCCATCTTCGGATTCCAACGGCGGGTCTGATGTCCGAAGTGAACACCAGCATCAAGAAGCGACTTGATGGTAATGGGTTCCATTTCATACCTCCATTTGTTACTCTTCTGCCCGGTTCATCCCCTGCGCCGCAACCCTTTTCTCCGGGCCACACGCGGGCAAGGTCCCCGTGCATGCTTGATTAAAACGAACTTGAGAATTGTATCAAACGTGCGCGTCTAACGCGGCGAGCATGTCGCAAAAACTGCAAATGGCCGCCTGAGCGCGCATTTTAGCGGATGTTCGGGGGTTTGGCCCAGCCCCAAGGGCCCGAACCGCCAGCGTCTGCTTTCAAGTCTTTTTTGGAATATTGCGAATTACATCTTGTTTTATGCCCAGATAGTGCTATATTGCGACCCTTAGGAGATACAAATCTTCGTAAGATTTGGAATCAATGGGAGGTAGGAAATGTCCAGACCGATCATCAACACGGATGAGTGCTCCGCTTGCGGAAGCTGTGTCGATGTCTGCCCCGCCGGTGTCCTCGACATCGTCAGGGAGGTTGCAACCGTCGTCAACGAGGAGTCCTGCGTTGCATGTGGCACATGCATCGAGGAGTGCCCGATGGGTGCGATCGAGGATATCGAGGAGGACTAGCTCCGAGCTCATCCGAATGGAAAGTTCGCCGCTGCGCTCGCAAGGGTGCAGCGGTGTTATTTTTTGCACGAAACCCGGTGCTACCGGGAGCGCCAGTGAGCCAGTTCCTTGAGGCGCTGCCACGCCTCGCGCTTGCTCTCGGGGTCATCGAGGGAGGCCGAGAAGCCATCGATCGAGACAACCTTTCGGCCCATGAGGACCTTCACGCCCTCGCGGATGTCGACGCAGTCGCGCACCGCCGAGCCGAAGCTCGCATAGAGCTCCGCCGAGGCCATCGAGTCGAGCGCCACGATGGCCACCGGGTCGATCTGCTCGATGAGAATGCGCAGCTCGCCAGGGGAAAGCCGCCTAGCAGCGAGATCGACGAGGGCAAGCGAATCGGGCAGGTAGCCCATCGCCTCGAGCGCCTTTCGAAGCGCGTCGATGTCGGAGCGCTCGGCCATCGGGGCGGGGTTGGCCGCCTCGTCGGCGCAAATCGCCACGACTATAGCGAAGTCGTCTCCGGCAAGGCAATCCCGATAGGGATCGAGCGCGGCCCGCTGCGCACGAACCGCCTTCTCCGTCAGGATCATCTTCTGGGTATCCGATATCGCAGAGCCCTGCCTGCCGCTTGCCTTGCGCGCCAATGGAAACCTCTCCCGCTTGAGCGCACGCAACCTCTACACCCTTACGCGAGCGCCTCTACATATCATAAATCATCATCCGAATGCGCATGCCAAGCGCTATACTTTTCACTGCAAACCGATTCAGACCAAGGAGTGAAAATGGCAATTCAGAAGATCACCGCAGAAAACTTCCAGAGCGTAGTATTGAACTCGGACAAGCCCGTCTTCGTCGATTTCAGCGCAACCTGGTGCGGCCCTTGCAAGGTCTACCACCCAACTTTCGAGGCGTTTGCCGAGGCGAATGCCGATAAGGCCCGCTTTGCC
>JAILQZ010000054.1 GCA_024698685.1 bacterium | reverse complement strand
CGCCGCAACCGAGTCGACCACAACAGCATCGATGGCTCCGGAGCGAACGAGGATATCGCAGATCTCGAGAGCCTGCTCACCGGTGTCTGGCTGGGAGATGAGGACGTTGTCGATATCGACGCCTATGCGGGCCGCATAGCCTGGATCGAGCGCATGCTCTGCATCGATGAACGCGACCGTTCCGCCTGCTGCCTGCGCCTCTGCGATGATCTGCAACGCGAGGGTGGTCTTGCCGCTGGACTCTGGACCGTAGATCTCGATGATCCTTCCTCGCGGAACTCCACCGATACCAAGCGCAGCATCGAGCGGAAGCGCGCCCGTAGAAATGACGCCGATCTCCCAATTGGTGTTATCGTCCCCGAGCTTCATGATTGCGCCCTTGCCGAAGCGCTTTTCGATCTGCGCGGTGGTGGTTTCGAGTATCTTCGATTTGTCTGCGTCCATCTTCAACCCTTTCGTGGTGCCATAGCAACGCCTGGCTCGTTTGTGTTGCAATCGCGTTGTTAGCTGACTGTTCTAGCATATACGAACATTTGTTCGTAGTCAATCACTCTCCTGAAAACATCTTCAGGGGGCTCATTGATATGGTAGATGGCGATTCTTGCCAGATGGCAAACCGCAGCCAAATGGATTTCAAACGAATTCCAAACAGAATCTTAACAGGGCAGCGGGCGTCGCGAAGACCGCACCGCAACAATGCCCCGTCCTACAGCGTGAGCAGGCGTTCCTCGAGCATCTTGAGAGCGGCCTCGGTTGCCTGGGCGCGGATCAACTCGCGATCGCCTGCGAAGTTGAACTCGCGCGCGAGCGTCTCGCCGCAGCCGGAGATTCCGATCCAGACAAGGCCCTCCGGATTGCCGTTCGCGTCGGCGCCTGGCCCGGCGACACCAGTCGTCGATACAGCAATGCGCTCGTTCTCGTCGAAGCGACGCAGCACCGTACCCTTAACGCCCTCGGCCATCTCCTTGGCAACCTCCTCGCTCACGGGGCTGAACTCGTCGAGTACGCCCTGATCGACGCCGAGCGCTTTGCGCTTGAGCGAATTCGAGTAGCTCACGATGCTGCCCTCGTATGCCTGCGAGGAGCCAGGTATCGAGGTCAGGGTCTGGCCGATCATGCCGCCCGTGCAGCTCTCGGCCGTTGCGACGTGCACTCCGATCTCGCTGGCCCTTTCGATGATGCTCTTCGCGATGCCCTCGCGCGCGGCGGTGATGTCGGATTTGCCGCCGAAGAGATAGCGGGCCTGCGCGAAGTAGATGAACAGCGAGACGATGGTCATGATGAGCGCAGCGGTCATCACAGTCCAGCAGCCCAGGTAGATGAGCCGGTAGGTTGCCTTGGGCAGCGACATGACGAGCTCGGTGCGCTTGATGATGAAGAGGATGATGGCGACGAGCGTTAGCGCTGTCTTGATCTTTCCCGATTTGCCCGCAGCGATTACGATTCCCTCGGAGGCTGCCATCATGCGCAGGCCGGAGACGATGAATTCCCTGGAGATGATGACGAGCGCGACCCACGCCGGGATGTCCCTGAGCTCGACGAAGGCGATGAGCGCCGCTGCCACGAGGATCTTGTCGGCGATAGGGTCGAGGAACTTGCCGAGCGTGGTGACCTCGTTGCGCGAGCGCGCGAGATAGCCGTCGAGGCCATCGGTCAGGGCGAGGATGGCGTAGATGGCCATGGCGATCCAAGGCTGGATGATCTGCGTGATGCGCAGCAGCTGGGGATCGTTGCCGAAGAACCACTGCGGCCAGTTGGTGAGGATGACCACGACGAACACCGGGATGAACAGGATCCTGATGATCGTCACCTTGTTGGCCAAGGTATTCCATTCGGAGGCGTTCTTCTTAGGTTTCGCCACGAACAACCCCTTCGAGGTCATAGCCGACGCTATCGACTATCTCGACGGTCACGATATCGCCGACGCTGCAATCTGCCGCATCGAACGTGATTATCCCATCTACATCGGGCGCTTGGAAGGATGCACGTCCCCACATTCGGGAATGCTGTCCGTCATCGGCGGATTTGCGGGTGCCGAGGGTGCCGTCGAACTCGAGCTCATCGTCGTCGACGATGCCGCAGACGAGCACCTCGCAGAGGCTGCCGATGCGCCTCCTGATGCGCGCGAATCCGATGCGCTCGGCCGCATCCGTGAGGGTCTGCGCGCGAGTCGCGATCTCGTCATCGTCCACCTGGTCGTCGCGATCGCCGGCAACGGTCCCCTCCTCCTGCGAGTAGCCGAAGACGCCCGCGAAGTCGAACTCCGCCTCCTCCACGAAGTCGAGCAGCTCCTCGAACTCCTCTTCGGTCTCTCCTGGAAAGCCCGCGATAAGCGTCGTGCGCACCATGATGTCGTCGAAGCTCTCGCGTATGTGCCTGACCGTTGCGAGATAGGCGCTACCGCTGCCGGTACGGTTCATCTCCGAGATCACCTTGGCGCTGGCGTGCTGCAGCGGGATGTCGAGGTAGTTGCAGATGTTGGAACGCGCCGCAATCACGGAGAGCAGGCGATCGTTGATGCCCTCGGGCTGCAGGTACATCACGCGGATCCACGTCTGCGGGAAGAGCGCGGCGATGTGGTCGAGCAGCTCGGCCAGCGTGGGTTGAGCGAGCGGCGCGTATAGCTCGGGAGCTTCGAGGTCGGTGCCCCAGATACCCGTGTCCTGGCCGATGAGGATGATCTCGCGTACGCCACCAGCCACCAGGAAGGCCACTTCGTCGACGATCTCGGAGGCGATGCGGCTGGCGTAGGGCCCGCGGATGAACGGAATGGTGCAGAAGGAGCAGAACCTGCTGCAGCCATCGGAGATCTTCACGTAGGCGTAGGGCGCATCGGCGGTGCGGAAGATGCGCTGGTCTAGCGCGGGGATGCCAACAGACGCGCCGACGAGCTCAGCGACGACCTCCGCAATGCGCGGCTGCTCCTTGATGGGCAGGAAGAGGTCGACCTCGGGGATCTCTTGCGAAAGCTCGGCGCCGTAGCGCGAGGGCATGCAGCCCGTCACGACGATCTTGGCGCTGGCGAGCACTGCTGCGCCGCAATGGCCATCGGCAGCGGCGATCCTCTCGTCGACCAGCTCGAAGATCGTGTCGACCGACTCCTGCGTGGCATCGGTGATGAACGAGCAGGTGTTGATGATGACGACGTCGGCCGACTCGTCGTCGGCAACGGCGAAGCCCGCCTCGAGGACGCGAGCCTTCATGGCGTCGGTGTCCGCCTCGTTCTTGGCGCAGCCGAGCGTGATGAAGCGCACCGTCGGCACCGCCGCGGCGCTCGCTCCTCCAACCTTTGCCTCAGCTAGCCTGCCCACTCGGCCCTCTTTTCTAACGGTAGTTTACGTACTGGAGCGGTTGGCCGTAATCCTGCTCCTTGAGGAATGCGATGACTTCCTGAAGGGTATCGCGGCTGGCCGAGGAAACCCTGAGCTTGTCGCCCTCGATGGTCACCTTGACCTTGAACTTCAGGTTCTTGATGTCCTTGTTGATCTTGCGGCAGGTGTCCTGGTCGATGCCCATGATGATCGTGCCGTACATTCTTATCGTCATGCCCGACGCGGATTGCGGATCGCTCCACTTGACGGCGGCGATGTCGATCTGGCGCTTGATGAGCTTGGAGTTGAGCACGTCGATCACCTGGTTGGCGACGAACTCGCTGGGAGCGCTGAGCGTGAAGACTCCCTTGCCCTTGTCGAAATCGATCTTCGAGCCACTGCCCTTGAGGTCGTAGCGCTGCGCCATCTCCTTACGCGTCTGCTGGTAGGCGTTGTCGACCTCCTGCATGTTG
Organism: bacterium; assembly: GCA_024698685.1. Lineage (GTDB taxonomy): Bacteria > Actinomycetota > Coriobacteriia > Coriobacteriales > CADBOM01 > RGIG5709. Next base: position 2,362 of record JAILQZ010000054.1, on the reverse strand, counting down.
ACCTCGGACACTACGTCGAAGCTGTTCTCCTTTGCCATCGCAGGCTCCTTCCTGTGTGCTGCTCGCGCCGTGGCTAGCCGAGCAGGATTCCCATCATCTTATGGCCAGGCGATACGAGCAGGCCCGTCGCGCGCGCCTCGTCCTCCGTCAGGCGCGATGCGCCATTGTGCTCTATGCCCGGGCCATAGAGGACGAACGGCACTGGCTCATGTGCGTGCTTTCTGGTCTCCACCGGCGTGGGGTGGTCCGGCGAGGCCATGATGCGCAGCTCATGGGTCTTCGCGTAGTCAAGCAGCCTGCCGAGCACCTCGCGGTCGATCGCCTCGATGGCAGCCTTCTTGCCAGGGGCGTTGCCATCGTGGCCCTCGGCGTCGGGGGCCTCGATGTGGACGAAGATCACGTCGTCAGCCTCGAGCATCTCGAGCGCACCCTCTCCGCAGGCCACGTAGTCTGTGTCGGGCCCGTCGGTGATGCCAGGGAAGCTGCACCTTCGCATGCTGGTGAGCGCTGCGAGCCCGTTGAGCAGGTCGACGCCCGACTGCATCGCGGCGCTCTTCCCGTATACCTCGGAGAAGGGCTCCATCGAATCGGGGCGCATGCCCGGCCAGAAGGCCCACGCGCAATTGACCGGCAGCTTGCCCGCTGCCTCGCGCTCGCGATTGATCTCGAGATCGGCGAGGATGGCGTCGGCGCGCTTCATGTAGCTGGTGAGGATGTCGGAGCCGGGGCCGATGGGATACTTATCGGCGATGGGCTCGCCGGTGATGTTGTGCCCCGCATGGAAGCTGCACTCCATGATCTCGGGATGGCCCGTGACCACGAGGATCGCACGAAAACCCACGCTCTTGTGCAGCGTGAAGGTCTCGTCATCGAGCTCGGCCTTGAGCGCATCGACGATCGGGCTGAGCTCCTCGGAGGAGATGTTGTCGGTGGAGTAGCTGAACATGCAGCCGTCCTGCACGTTGCTGAGGTTGACGCGCATCGCCACTTGGCCGGGTTCGAGCACCACGCCCGCGCTGTAGCCCTCGATCGCTCCCCTGCCGATCGGATATTGCGCAGGGTCGTAGCCGATGATCGAGGTGCATGCGACGTTGGAGGAGCACTCCATGCCGTCGGGAACGTTCTTGGCCATGCCCACCATGCCGCGAGCCGCCATGAAATCGAGATTGGGAGTCTCGGCGGCTTCCAGCGAAGTGAGCCCGCCGAGCTCATCGAGCGGCCAACCGGATGCCCCATCCAGGATCACAACTGCGTACTTCATCAAACCTCCTAGAGGAAACCACGGTTCACGCCGCTAAACCCGCATGCATTCGCAGAAGTTGAATGATGGGCAAAAGCCCCTTGCGGGTATGATGTTCTTACAACGTAGCTAGTATAGAGCAGTGGGCAGGCGCTGCAGATGTCCAAAGCGGGCGAATTGACGATTTGGAGCAAAAATGGCGGAGAAGACGAACGGATACATCGATACTCGCGCAGCCATGGAGAGCCCCCTCTCCTTCACGCAGGCGATCATCAAGGGCCTTGCGCCTGGTGGCGGGCTGCTCGTGCCCGAGCGCATCCCGAAGCTTTCGCTCGATGAGATCATCTCACTGGCCGAGCTACCCTACCACGCTCGCGCCGCGAGGATCTTCTCCGCATTCGAGACCAACCTCTCCGACGACGAGATCGCGAAGCTGATGGAGATCGTCTACGCCGACAACTTCGACGACGAGCGCATCACCCCGATCGTCGAGGTCGAGCCTGGCAAGCACGTCATGGAGCTCTGGCATGGCCCCACGAGCGCCTTCAAGGACATGGCACTGCAGTGCCTGCCCGTCTTCTTCTCGAAGGCCATCGAGGTCGAGCGCGAGAGCGGCAACTGCAGCGAGGACTTCCTCATCCTCGTCGCCACCTCCGGCGACACCGGCAAGGCGGCGCTCGAGGGCTTCAAGGACCGCGCCCACACCAAGATCATGGTCTTCTATCCGCATGGCGGCGTCAGCGACATCCAGTTCAAGCAGATGGCCACGCAGGCTGGCGGCAATGTCTTCGTCCTCGGCGGGCTCGGCGACTTCGATGACTGCCAAACCTCGGTCAAAGGGACCTTCAACGACATGGAGTTCAACGAGAGGCTCGCGCGCGAGCACAACGTCAAGCTCTCGAGCGCGAACTCGATCAACTGGGGACGCCTGCTCCCGCAGATCGTCTACTACATCAGCGCCTACGCGCAGCTGGTGGCCGATGGCGCGCTGGAGGCCGGCGAGCTGCTCGACATCTGCGTTCCTACCGGCAATTTCGGCAACATCCTCGCGGCCTGGTACGCCAAGGCTATCGGCACGCCCGTCGGCAAGCTGATCTGCGCAAGCAACGAGAACCGCGTGCT
>JAILQZ010000033.1 GCA_024698685.1 bacterium | reverse complement strand
GCAGGCCGAGCAGGCGATATGCTTCGTGGACCAGACGGACCAATCCGCTCTCCTCCAGACCCATCGACTCTAGGAATTCCTGCGCCTCCTCGGGCTCGAGCTCTGCGAGGTCGGCCTCCACCTGCGCGCAGATCGGCACGGGCTTGCAGCCATCGATCTCGGCGAAATCGTCCTCAAGTTGGCTCTCGTCGATGTTTGCGATGTAGAGCATCGGCTTCATCGTCAGCAGATGGAGCTCGTAGATCGCGTCGACCTCCTCGTCCGTGAGGCCCAGCGTACGTGCACGGTGACCCTCGTTGAGCCCCGCGAAAACCTTCTTGGCGGTCTCGAGCTTGGCAGTGGCGCCCTTATCGCGCTTGGCCTCCTTCTCAAGGCGTGGAATAGCCTTCTCCACCGTGGCGAGGTCGGCAAGGATCAGCTCGGTCTTGATGGTCTCGACATCGCTTTGCGGATCGACCTTGCCATCGACATGCACGACGTTGTCGTCGTTGAAGTAACGCACCACCTCTGCCATAGCATCGCAGTTGCGGATGTTGGCGAGGAACTGGTTGCCAAGGCCCTCACCTTGGCTCGCTCCGGCCACCAGGCCAGCGATGTCGACGAACTCGATGGTAGCCGGGATGATCTTGGCTGGATTGTCGATAGCGGCTAGCTTGTAGAGGCGCTCGTCGGGCACGGGAACCACTCCGACGTTGGGTTCGATGGTCGCGAACGGGAAGTTCGCCGCCAGCCCGCCCTTGTGCGTCAAAGCGGTGAACAATGTGGACTTGCCCACGTTGGGCAAACCGATGATGCCAAGTGAGAGTGACACGCACGACCTCCTAAGTGACCTTGAATCATTCAATGCTATGATAGCACCCATGATGCTCAACGATTACAAAACAGGCGCTCAGGCAGGCGAACCGCAGGTCATGCCCGCCCAGGCGATCAGCATTCATGGCAAGCCTTGCAAGCCCTTCATCCTACTGTTGCACGCATCCGTGGGCTCGGGCCACATGACAGCCGCAAAGGCCATCGCGCAAGCTCTGGACGACCTCAAGGCTGCGGGCTTCCAGGTATGCCCCGAGCAACCGCTGGACTACGAGGTCGAAGTAGTGGACAGCCTGGAATTCGGACGCATCAAGTTCGATGGCAACAAGGTGGCCTCAAGCTTCATCGGACCATGGCGAGGCCTCTACGACATCTGGTGGCGTTACTTCCTCACCGGCAGGATCGTCTGGAATGGCGGTACGGGTTGGCTGCGCGTGATGTTCCCGCGCTTCGCCGACTACGTGCGAGAGCGCAAGCCCGATGCCATAGTCTGCACCCACATCACCGCCGCCAACATCGCCGTTGGCGCTCGCATGGCAACAAAGCAGGACTTCCCCATCATCTGCGTTCCCACGGATTACGAGGTCGAGGGGCAATTCCCAGCGCAATACACCGACCTTTTCTGCACAGCCTCGCGATACATGACCGAGACACTGCTCGCTCGCAAGGTTCGACCCGACCGCATTCTGGAGACGGGCATTCCTATCCGCCCCGACTTCACCAATAAATACGACAAGTCGGCCGAGAGAAAGCGTTGGGATCTGCCGGCGAATAAGAAGATAGGCCTGATGATGACCGGCGCCTCGTTGCCAAAGCCCTACGAAAGGCTTCGCGCAACATTGATGGAGCTGATGCCAAGGCTGCGCGACTTCCCCAACATGATGTTCGTCTTCATTGCCGGCAAAGATGAGGGATTCAAGTCACGCGTAGAGGCCGCTGCTCAAGCGGCTGGACTGACCAACGTGCGCGTCTTAGGATACGTCGACGGCATAGCCTCGCTCATGGCAGCATGCGACTTCACAGTCTGCAAGCCCGGAGGTCTTTCCTCTACAGAATGCCTCTGCTCCGACCTTCCGATGATCCTCGTGGGCGATGCATATGGGCAGGAGAAGGTAAACGTGAGGATGCTCACCGCCGCAGGAGCTTCGCTGCATGCGTTCGGGTCTGATGAGATCCATTCCCTGCTACAGGCCATTTCTAAGAGCGACACCGTGTTGGATGGCCTGATCGAGAACTCGCGCAAACTCAAGAAGCCCTATGCAGCCATCGATATCGCAACTGCAACGCTCGATCTCGCCTATGCCAGGCGCGACGAGCAGACGCTCGCGGAGCGCAGGAAGTGGCATGGATTGATCGGTTGGGGTCATAAGCCTGCGCATAGGCGCTAGCGGATTCACGGCTTACTCGGAATCGGTCTCATCGGTCTTGGCGCCTTCCTCCGAATGCTTGCCATGCTTCAAGGAGAAGTCATGCAGCTTCTTCATGATGGCCTCGCGCTTCCAAAGGCAAACGCCGAGGATAGCCAGCGCAATCGCGACGAACACAACAAGGACAACCCAGTTTCCCTCGGCAAACGACGACCCTATGTAAACCGAAGCTATGACTCCAGGCACCCTGCCGATCGTGCTGAAGAGAAAGAAGTGGCTCGGGCGCACGTCGGTCAGCGAGATGATGTAGGTGACGAAATCCTTGGGAATGCCGGGAATCAAGAAGACGATGAAGACGATGATATCGATCTTGGAAGTGCGAGTGATGAAGTCGAGCTTCTCCCGCGTGCCCTCAGGCACTATCTTCGAGACGAACGGCGTGCCCAGCTTTTGAACCAGCCAATAGACGAACATCGTGGAGAGCAGCGCGCCGCCCAGGATTATGATCACCCCGAAGAACGGCCCGTATAGGATGCCGGCGACGATCTGGACCACCTCGCCCGGGATGGCCGCGATGATCACCTGGATCAGCTGCAGTGCAAGAAGGACGAGAACGCCCCAGGGTCCGGCATTCGTGACGGTCTCGATGAGATGCTGACGGCCCTCGACGCTCGAAAGCTCCTTGATATACGGCCAGAGATAGATGGTGATGGCAACGGATCCGGCGAGCAGAATGACCAGCACGACGAACTTGATGATATCCTGCTTGGTTAAGGGACCGCGGTCGTCCACCTTTGCTTCATCTGCGGATTCGAGCTTGGGCGCGGCTTCGGCCAGCGCCTCGTCGATCTTATCTTGCTTCTCGTCCGCCATAGAATCCATACTCCATTTCCGCTATTGCGGTTTCCATTATTGCAAAGATTCTAAGCGAACAGCGCGATAAAAGCCCAGATGATCGCATTGCTCGTCTCTTGGCGCGAAGGCCATGCGAAGCGCGGATTGCCAAATGGCGCTTGCTCGCGCAGCTAGCGGAGTTGTGCTGGCATTTTCCTTGCAATTTGGTATTCTTAGCAGCACGGAGAGCTGACCGAGAGGCCGAAGGTGCTCGCCTGCTAAGCGAGTAAGGGCCACAAAGCCCTTCTAGGGTTCGAATCCCTAGCTCTCCGCCAGAGAATCCAAAAGCCCTCATGCGAGGGCTTTTTTTGATTTGCAGCCAAGCCCGATCTCCGTTTCCCTACTCCTGCACCTTCATAGCCAGCGAAAGCGGAACTCGCTTGATTCGGCGTACGTGCAGCAGCGCAACAGCAGCATATGCCAGCATTCCCACGCCGACTAACACAAGATAGCGGCTTGTCGGGATGATCAGCGGGAAGTTGCCTGCATAGGTCATGAAGATGACCTTGACCAGGAACGCGAACATCATCACTATGAGCGGAATGCTGACGACGAGGCTGAACAGCACGGCGAAGGTGATGGGCCGCACGTACAGGCCGTT
>JAILQZ010000013.1 GCA_024698685.1 bacterium | reverse complement strand
CGAGCTCCATCTGCTTACGATGAAGCCGATGCTCTACATCGCCAACATCGACGAGAGCCAGCTTGAGGACGATTTCGCCGAGATCGACGGCTGCAAGCCCGTGCCGATCTGCGCGCAGGTGGAGGCCGACCTTGCAGAGCTCGAGCCTGAGGAGGCGCAGGAATTCTTGGAGTCGATGGGTCTGGAGGAGAGCGGATTGGTCCGTCTGGTCCACGAAGCATATCGTCTGCTCGGCCTGCAGAGCTTCTTCACTACCGGCCCCGATGAGACGCGCGCTTGGACCATCCGCATCGGCGCCAAGGCCCCAGAGGCCGCAGGAACCATTCACAGCGACTTCGAGCGCGGGTTCATCAAAGCCGAGACCGCCAGCTACTCCGATTATGTCGAGCTTGGAGGAGAGGCTGGATGCCGCGCGGCGGGCAAGCTGCGTCAGGAGGGCAAGGAATATGTCGTCCAAGACGGCGACATCATGCATTTCAAGAGCAACGTTTCGACGAAGAAGTAATCCCTGATGGCCAATTTCATCGATTACTTAGCGTGGCGCGGCGACGTTCCGTTCACGGGCAGCCCATGCAACGACGTAGACAATCTGATCTTCTGCGAGCTGGCGTACCTCGACCTCGAGGGCATAGTCGCGCCTGTAGGCAGTGATGAGCGCATCACGCTTGCGGGCGTCTGCGGGCGCTACCTCGAGCTTGGCATCGACCAGAGCTGCTTCGACAACGACCCCAAGGAGCTGCTGATCGCTGCCGCGGGCAGCGAGCGCTTCGCTAGCGTTGAGCTCGCATCCTTCGCCAACGATGTCGACAAGGAGCAGCAGCATCAGTTCTCAGCGGTCACCTTCTACCTGCCAGACGGATCGGCATTCGTGGCCTTCCGCGGCACGGACAACACGATCGTCGGCTGGCGTGAGGACTTCAACTTCAGCTACCTCGAGAGCACGCCTGGCCAGCGCCTCGCGGTGGAGTATCTCGATGGAATCTGCGCGAGCTTCGATGGCCCCGTGCGCGTCGGCGGGCACTCCAAGGGCGGCAATTTCGCTGTCTATGCTGCATCTTTCTGCTCGGAGGCATCGCGCTCGCGTGTCGTTGCGGTCTATTCGAACGACGGTCCTGGCTTCAACAGCTCGATCGCCGACTCGAAGGAGTACATCTCGATCCTCGGCAAGGCCAAGCTCTTCATCCCGGAGTTCTCGATCGTCGGCATCCTGCTCTCCAACAAGATGCCGCGCACGGTCATCAAGAGCGACGGCAACGGCAAGGGGCAGCACAACCCCTACACCTGGCAGGTGCTTGGGCGCACCTTCGAGTCGGCTGAGAGGCAGGCGGGCTCGAGCGTCGTGGTCTCCGAGACGCTCGATCGATGGCTCGATTCGCTCGACACGGAGCAGCGACAGAACCTCGTCGACACCATCTTCGACTCGCTCGAGGCCTCCGGCGCCGACACGCTTTCCGAGATTAAGGAGAACCCGCTGGAGTCCTACAATGCGGTTCTCAGGGCCGTGATCTCGCGCGATGAGGAGTCGCGTGGCGGCTTCATGGAGACGCTCAAGCTCCTCGTCTCGGCTGGTAAGGACGTGATGCTGGAGGAGACCAAGAGCAACCTTCTCGAGCTCTTCGATATCGCAGCGCGTGCGCAGATCCAATCTCTGCCGCAATTCCAGATTAAGCAGTTCCCGCCGCTGAATTAGGCCTCGCAGGGCAAAGACTCTCGCGATTGGAGGTTAAGAGTGGATCGCAGCAAGAAGATAATCCGCACGAGCATCGTAGGCATCGCGGCAAACGTGCTGCTATCGGTGTTCAAGATGGTCGTCGGCCTCATCTCGAATTCGATCGCCATCGTGCTGGACTCTATCAACAACCTTTCCGACGCGCTCTCCTCGGTGATCACCATCATCGGCGCTAAGATCGCGGGGAAGAAGCCGGACAAGCAGCATCCGTTCTGCCATGGTCGCTTCGAGTACATCGCGGCGAGCGTCATCGCGTTGATCATCCTCTATGCTGGCATCACCTCGTTCATAGAGTCGGTCAAGCGCATAATCACCCCTGTGATGCCCGACTACTCTGTCGCGGCGCTCATCATCGTCGCCGTTGCCGTCATCATCAAGTTCCTCCTCGGAAAGTACGTCGAGCGCACAGGAAAGTCGATCAACTCCAGTGCGCTCATAGCCTCGGGTAAGGACGCTATCCTCGACTCAGCCGTCTCGCTATCCACGCTGGTAGCTGCGGGAATCTTCCTTATCTGGGGTGTCAGCACGGAGGCCTATCTCGCAGCGATCATCGCACTTCTGCTTGTCAAGACCAGCGTCGACATCCTGCGCGAGACCATTGCGCAGATCCTAGGCGAGCGCGCCGAGGGAGAGCTGGCGAGACGTGTCAAGGAGATAGTCTCGGATTACGATCAGGTCTACGGGGTCTACGACCTCATCCTGCATAACTACGGGCCAGATACCTACGTAGGCTCGGTCCACATCGAGGTCCCCGATGTCATGACCGTCGCCGAGCTCGACAAGCTCGAACGCGATATCGTAGAGCGCGTTTACGCTGCTGAGGGCGTGATTCTCACTGGCATCAGCGTCTACGGTCGCAATACCACGAATGCAGAGGCTATCGAGGTGCGGCATGTCATACGCAAGATCGTCATGTCGCATGACTATGCGCTGCAGTTCCATGGCTTCTACATCGATGAGGAGCGCAAGCTGATCCAGTTCGATGTTGTCGTCGACTTCGCATTGGATGATAAGTCGCAGGCATGCGCGGACCTCACTGCGGAGGTCAAGGCGCTGTATCCCGACTACGAGGTGCGCATCGTGTTCGACAGCGATGCCAGCGACATCCTCTAATCTATCTGCCTGTCATCGCAAACTTTGTAGAGCAAGCATGCAGCGTGCGATTCCTCGCACGCCGAGCAGAGCATTTGCTCTAAACTAACGTATGACGGATTTAAGCGAATGCGGTGTGCGAGCGCGCGCCTTGGCAGCTGGCAAATTGGACAGGAGATTGACATGAGCATTTCCAAAGTTACCGATTCCGTAATCTACGTGGGCGTCAACGACCACGAGGTCGACCTCTTCGAGGGGCAGTATGAAGTGCCCGATGGCATGTCCTACAACTCCTACGTCATCCTCGGAGAGAAGGTCGCGGTTATGGATACCGTTTCCGAGGGATTCGACATGGAATGGCTGCTCAACGTCGCCGAGGCGCTTGATGGCCGCGCTCCGGATTACCTGGTGATCCACCACATGGAGCCCGATCACTCCGCCAACATCGCACGCTTCGCAGAGGTGTATCCCGAGGCCAAGATCGTTTCTAGCAAGCAGGCCTTCCAGATGATGGTGCGGTATTTCGGCACCGGCTTCGAAGATCGCCAGGTGCTAGTCAAGGATGGCGACTCGCTCGACCTCGGCGGTCGCAAGCTCACATTCGTCGGCGCGCCCTTCGTCCATTGGCCAGAGGTCCTTGTTAGCTACGATTCGCTCGACAAGATCCTCTTCTCCGCCGATGGCTTCGGCAAGTTCGGCGCCCTCGATGTGGAGGATGAGGAGGGTTGGGCCTGCGAGGCAGCCAGGTACTACTTCGGAATCGTCGGCATGTACGGCGCTTTTGTACAGAAGCTGCTCGCCAAGGCGACCGCCCTCGACATCGAGATCATCGCTCCATTGCATGGCCCGGTCCTCACGGAGAACCTCGGCTACTACATCGACATCTATGACAAGTGGTCCTCCTATACGCCAGAGCGCGAGGATGAGATCACGATCGCCTACACGAGCGTCTATGGCCATACTCGCGAGGCCATCGATCTGCTCGTCGAGGAGCTAGAGGCTCGTGGCGTAGAGACAGTGGTGTTCGACCTTGCGCGCGACGACATGGCCGAGGCCGTTGAGGACGCGTTCCGCAACAGCAAGCTCGTTTTGGCAACCACTACCTACAACAACACCATCTTCCCGTTCATGCAGACCTTCATCAACACGCTGATCGAGCACAAGTTCCAGAAGCGTACCGTTGGCTTCATCGAGAACGGAACCTGGGCTCCGAAGGCCGCCGCCATTATGCGCGAACAGTTGGACAAGGGTTGCGATGAGCTCGAATTCCTCAATCCGATGGTTCGCATCGAGGCCGCTCTGGACGACAAGAGCACGGCGGCCATCATTACACTGGCGGACGCACTTGTCGCAGAGCATGAGCCCGAGGTGGTCGAGGTCACCGAGCAGGGTTACAGGAAGTACGTATGCCGCCTGTGCGGTTGGGAGTACGACGAGGAGAAGGGAGCGCCGCAGCTCGGTATCGAACCTGGCACGCGTTTCGCTGATCTGCCCGCTGACTTCAGGTGTCCGCTTTGCTCTGTTGGACTCGACCAGTTCGACCCGATCGAGAACCACTTCGTAGGGTAGGGGCGTAAACTGCAGCAATTTCGGCGGCATCGTTGCATTCGTGGCGATGCCGCTTCGTCATTGGAGGTCCAGCATGCTCGTCGAGCATCCTCTACAACCGATATTCGATTCCAACTCGCGCGTGCTGATCCTCGGCACTATGCCCTCGCCGAAGTCTCGCGAGGTCGGCTTCTATTACGGCCATCCGCAGAACCGCTTCTGGAGGATTCTCGCGGAGCTCTTCGATGAGCCGTTGCCCACCAGCAACGAGGAGCGCACTGCGCTTGTGCTGGAGCATCGCATCGCCCTTTGGGATGTGCTCGCATCCTGCGAGATAGAGGGTGCCAGCGATTCGAGCATTCGCAACGCTGTTCCCAACGATATCTCCCGAGTTCTAGATAGAGCGCCGATCAAGGCAATATTCACAACTGGCGGGAAGGCAAAGGAGCTATACGACAGGCACCTTTGCGATCACGTGGGGATGGAGGCTATAGCGCTTCCGTCCAGCAGTGCTGCGAATGCCAGGATGCGCTTGCCTCAGCTTGTCGACGCCTATCGCATACTGCTTGATTGCCTGCAGGATTAGCGTTCGCGCGCACACACCATCGGCAATCTCGACAAAACTCATCCGATTGTCTATTGATGGCGCATCTTCGCCTTCCGTAAGCTTTTATTGGTGTCATTTGCCATCGAACAAAGCAAGGAAGGCCATCAATGCGCAAATCCATTTCAAGAGTTGTCGAAGTCGTGCTCGCAGCAGCGCTATCGGTATGCGCGCTGTTCGCAATCTGGGGTTGTTCCAGCGGCGGACCCTCCGATTCAGATGTAGACCTGCCTCCGGTGAGGATAGGCACCCTGGCCACAGAGGATATTCTTCCGATGTGGGTTGCCGAGGAGCAAGGCCTCTTCGACGCCGCTGGCATCGATGCGGAGATAGTCGTCTTCCAGTCAGCCACCGAGCTGATTGCGGCGGTCTCTGCAGGAGAGGTCGACTATGCAATGACCGATCCGATGGTCGCTGCTAGCCTGCATGCCTCGGGCGCCGAACTCAAGGTCGAGTGGATCACTCTCGGCACCGATGCCAGCCAAGGGAGATTCGGCCTGATGACCTCCGATCCCAGCATCAAGTCCCTTGCCGACCTCAAGGGCAAGAGCATAGGCGTAGGTTCCAACACGATCCTAGAGTATGTGATGGACAATCTGCTGGAGGATGCAGGAATCTCTCCAGACGAGGTGAAGGTCGAGGAGTTGCAGAAGCTCCCCGTACGATATGAGTCGATGGCTTCCGGTAAGGTTGCGGCCGCCGCTTTGCCCGCATCGCTTCTCGCGCTCGGTGAGGCTGCAGGCTTCACGACCATTGCGGACGACACGAAGGGCGATAACATCTCGCAATCGATAATGGTTGCACGCGTCGACTATCTCAACGAGGGCAATGGCGCTGCCACCGAGGCCGCACTCACAAGCGTTTGGAACGATGCGGCGAAGATGATCAACGACAATCCCGAGGAATTCCGCGATCTGCTTGTGCAGAAGGCTTCGCTGTCCGATGAGGTTGCAAACAGCTATCAGATCTGCACCTATCCGCAGGCTGAGCTGCCCACATCCGCAATGATCGACCCTGTTCTCGAGTGGATGCGCGCGAAGGGATACCTCGAGGTCAACCTGAGCTACAACCCGCAAGACGGCACATTCTCGATAGATTAGCCCAGATGAAGCTAGAGTTTTCACAGGCGACGGTTCAATATCCTCCGCTAAAGGCCTCCGATGAGCTTCTATGCGCGCTGGATCGCCTCTCATTTGGGGTGTCCGATGGGGAAGCGGTAACGATCATCGGGCCATCGGGATGCGGCAAGTCATCCGCCCTCAGGCTCGCATCCGGTCTGCTCGCGCCGAGCAGCGGCACAGTTCTTGTCGATGGCAAGCAAGTGAACAGGCCGCGGCAATCAACCGCGCTGGTTCTACAGGATTTCGGTCTCCTTCCCTGGAAGAGCGTCTACGTGAATGCCGAGTTGGGCCTTGCCATCCATAGGGTCGAGCGCACCGAGCGCAAGAGGCGCACGATGTCTGCGCTCGAGAAGGTTGGACTCGCGGACTTCGCCAACTACTATCCGGCAGAGCTCTCTGGGGGAATGCAGCAGCGCTTGGCCCTTGCCCGCGCGATCGCGCTCGATGTCGACTTGCTTCTGCTGGATGAGCCGCTTTCCGCCCTAGATGCGCTTTTGCGAGAGGAGCTGCAGAACCTTTTGCTAGAGCTTTGGCTCGAACGCAGGCACGCGCAGGTGCTCGTAACCCATTCGATAGAGGAGGCCGTCTTTCTTGGCCAGCGCATAATAGTTATGGCGCCGCGTCCTGGGCGCGTGGTCTATGAGATGAGCAATCCTGACATGGGCAGCCTCGAGTACCGCAGCAGCGAGCTCTATTTCAAGCGCTGCCTCGAGCTGCGCAAGGCGCTTGCATCCGCTGGAGGCGAGGCGCAATGAGCGGTACCCGCAAGAGCAATGCAGACGGCAAGCCAAGGAGGAGGGGGAATCCCGCGCTCAGGCGCTTGGCCTGCTATGCCTTCGCCATCGCCTTCGTGTTCGCAGGATGGGAGATCACCGCGCTCATTCTGGATACTCCCGCTTTGCCTACGCCAGCCGCCACCGTCCCGGTCTTTATCTCGTATGCGTCGGAAATGCTTCCCGACTTCCTTACCAGCCTCTATCGCGTGCTGGTATCCTTGCTGATAGGTGTGGCCCTTGCGTTGCCGATAGGCCTTGCGCTTGGGAGATGCCCTGAGGCGGATGCGCTGTTCGCGCCTGTGCTCTATATCCTCTATCCGCTGCCCAAGATCGTCATACTGCCCATCTTGCTTGTGTTGCTGGGTCTTGGAGGCGCGCCGAAGATCGCCCTCATCGCGCTCACGATCTTCTTCCAGGTGATAGTGGTCATGCGCGATGCGGCTAAGGCGATTCCGCAGAACACAATCGAGTCGGTGCGGTCGCTAGGATGCACCCGCATCGATATGCTGCGACATGTAACTATCCCCGCCACCTTACCCGACCTATTCACGACGCTGCGCGTCAGCTCCGGCATCGCCATTGCCGTGTTGTTCTTTGCCGAAGCGATTGCCGGGTCGACAGGTCTTGGCTATTTCATCATGGAATCTTGGGCGATGATCAGCTATACGCGCATGTTCGCGGGCATCATCGCGCTGGCCATACTCGGCGTGCTGATCTACGAAGCGTTCGATCTTGTGGAGCGCAGGGTGACGCGTCATCGCAGGTGAGGGGAGAAACGCCGGCCTTGCTCAATCCGCTAGCGCAACCTCGAAGCGAAATCCTTAATCGACATGTCATAGACGAGATGTCCCATTTGGGCGGCCGAGACGCCGCTGGGCTCCTTTAGCCATTGCGAGATCATGAAGAGGGTGCCGCTGAGCGTGTATTCCATGATCAGCTCGATCTCGCCCGCATCGCGGCCTTCGAGATCTTCCTCGCTTACAAGGTATTCTCGCCAAATAGGCTTGAGTGCCTTCTTCAGGCGAATGATGAACGAGGGATCGCCGTTCTCGCCTAGGAGCACCACGATGTAGCGCTTGCGGCGCTCGTAGAACGCTGCGACCTTGCCCAACTCTATGATGCACGAGAGCTTGCTGCTATCTCTTTTGAGGCTGCGCATGCAGCTCTCGACGCATTCGGTCATTCCGAGGAGCAGGTCGGCCTCGATCTCCTCGAGGATCTCGTAGATGTCGTGGTAATGCAAGTAGAACGTCGCGCGGTTGTAGCCGGCGAGATCGGAGATCTGCTGGATGGTGATCGCCTCGATCGGGTTCTTTCCTCCTGCTTCAGCGCTACGTTCGGCATAGAGCCTCCAAAAGGCGACCCTCAGGTCCTCCTTGGTCTGCTCTGTCTTTTCAGGGCGCTTGCGCATCTTTTCCGCTTAGATGTAGAAGAGGATCTTGTTGTACGTCGGTACGGGCCAGAGCTTCGTGGAGACGAGACCTTCCATGCCATCGACGACCTCGCGAAGGCTGGTCATCGACCGAAGAACCTCATCGTGATATGCGCGCGCCGAAGCCAACCAGTCGCCAGAGATGCTCTGCGCATGCTCGATATCAGCGTCGAGCGCCTTGAGGTGCTTGCCGATAGCGTTGGCTCCATCGTTAAGGCTCTGCAGCAACTCCTCGTCGGCAGTGCACTCGATACCGGGACAAGCGGCCTTCTTGGCCACGATGGTGCTCGCGATCATGCCTGCGAACTCGGTAACCGCTGGGAGGATCTTCCTACGGGTCATGTGCGACATGGTCTTCCCCTCGATGTTGAGGATCTTCGAGTATTGCTCGAGCTTGACCTCGTAACGGCTCTGGATCTCAGCCTCGTTGAGAACCTCGAATTCCTTGAAGAGATCGATTGACTTCTGTTCGATCATCACGGGAATCGCGTCGGGTGTAGAGGCTAGATTGAGAAGCCCGCGGCGCTTTGCTTCGGACTTCCACTCATCGCTGTAGCCATCGCCATTGAAGATGATGCGCTTGCGTTCGATAAGCGTCTTCTTGACCCAAGCCCTTGCAGCTTCCTCGAAGTCGCCGGCTCCTTCGACGTATGCGAGGAAGTTCGAGAGCGACTTGGCCATCGCAGTGTTGATGACGGTGTTGATGTCGGAGAGGTTGACCGCGCTGCCAGGCATGCGGAACTCGAACTTGTTGCCCGTGAACGCAAGAGGGGAAGTGCGGTTGCGGTCGGTGTTGTCCTTTAGCAGAGCTGGGAGCGTGGCTACGCCCAGGTCCATCCTCACATTGCCGGTTTGCTCGTAGTCCTCGCCGGCGATAATGGCTTCGATGTGCGCTGTGAGCTCGTCGCCCAGGAATATCGAGATGATAGCCGGGGGAGCCTCGTCGGCTCCAAGGCGCATGTCGTTGCCAGCGCTGGCCACGCTTGCGCGAAGCAAGCCCTGGTATTCGTCGGCAGCTTCGATCATCGCGGTGAGGAAGACCAGGAATCGCAGCTGCTCGGAGTCTGTGACGCCAGGCTCGAGGACGTTGATGTCGCCGGCCTTGATCGACCAGTTGTTGTGCTTGCCGCTGCCGTTGATGCCGGCGAAGGGCTTTTCATGCTGCAGGCAGACGAGCCCGTGCTTGGCCGCGACCTTGCGCATGACCTCCATGGTAAGCAGGTTGTAGTCGATCGCACGGTTGGTATCCGTATAGATGATGGCGAGCTCGTGCTGTGTGGGCGCAACCTCGTTATGGCGGGTCTTCGCGCTGATGCCGAGCTCCCATAGCTCGTTGTCGACCTCTTGCATGAATGCGAGCACCTTGTGCCTGATGCTGCCGAAGTAGTGCTCGGAGAGCTCTTGTCCCTTGCAGGGCGCGGCACCGAAGAGCGAGCGTCCTGTGATCATGATGTCTTGGCGGATCTCATACTCTTCCTTGCGGATGAGGAAGTACTCTTGTTCAGGGCCGCACATCGTCTTGACGTTGGGCACGTCGATGCCGAAGAGGTGCAACACCTTGCATGCCTGCTCGGAGAAGGCGCTCATGGAGCGCAGCAGCGGGGTCTTCTTGTCAAGCGCTTCTCCGGTGTAGGAGCAGAAGACCGTGGGAATGCATAGGACGTTGTCCTTGATGAATGCATAGCTAGTGGGATCCCAAGCCGTGTAGCCACGCGCCTCGAAGGTGGCGCGAAGCCCGCCCGAGGGGAAGCTCGAGGCATCAGGCTCGCTTTGGATGAGCTCTTCGCCAGAGAAGGTCATGAGCGCGCGACCGTCGGGCTGCGGGTTGATGAACGCGTCGTGCTTCTCTGAGGTGATGCCGGTGAGGGGCTGGAACCAATGGGTGAAATGGGTCGCTCCCTGCTCGATAGCCCACTCCTTCATTGCGTGTGCGATGATGTTGGCAACCTCCAGGTCGAGCGGCTTGCCCTCCTCGATGGTCTTCGAGAGCATGTTGTAGGTGGCGGTTGGAAGCCTCTCCTGCATCACATGGTCGTTGAATACCTTGCGTCCATAGAATTCAGCCACAGTTGCCATCGCGTACGCATCCTTTCACGGCGATTGGATCTAGGCTTCAGATTTTACCCTTTGCATCGTTAATTCCCTGTTAAAAGTGCACTACTGGCGAATAGCGAGAGCAAAGCGATTCGGTCTGGACCGGCAATCGCGTGCTATAAGCTTCAAAAGGAGGCTTGCCGAATGTAGAATTGTGGTAGGCGAAATTTGCGCCGCAAGAGCCGAGAGGGGATTGGACATGTTCGATATTGAGCCTGCAAAGTTGGAAGATCTTGCAGCATTCAAATTCGGGAATGCATCGAATTCGGAGGCTGGGACCGGGTGCACCGTCATCCTTGCCCTTGATGGGGCGACCGCTGGCGTCGATGTGCGCGGAGCTGCCCCGGCAACCCGCGAGACCGATCTTCTCAGACCCGAGAACACCGTCCAGCAGATCCACGCCGTCGTCCTCTCCGGCGGCTCTGCATTCGGTCTCGCTGCGGCGACGGGAGTCATGGAGGCCCTCGAGGCCGAGGGCATCGGTTTCGAGCTGATAGGGTTCAAGGTTCCGATAGTCTGCGGTGCCTCGGTGTTCGACCTCCTGGTTGGCGATGGATCTGTTCGCCCAGACGCCGCTATGGGCAAGGTGGCAGTTGCCGCTGCGCTAGCAGGGGAGCCATTCAAGCATGGCAATGTCGGCGCGGGAGCTGGATGCACCGTTTCCAAGCTTCTTGGGCTCGAGGGTCTGGTCAAGTCCGGCCTTGGAATCGCAGCCTACCGCTTCGGAGACCTGATTGTCGGAGCCATCGTGGCAGCAAACGCATGCGGTTGCGTCGTCGATCGGAATGGAAGCTTCATAGCAAGCCCAACTGTAAATGGAGAGCGCCTAACGGGCATGATGGCTGTTGCGGCAGCTGCTCAGGCCGCGCAGTCCCAACAGCCTTCCGATGCTCCGACCAACACCACCATCGGATGCGTGGTAACCAACGCCAAGCTCTCCAAGCCACAGGCGAGCAGGGTGGCCACAACCACCCATGACGCATATGCAAGGGCCATCGTCCCAGTCCACACCTCCAATGATGGAGACGCCATCTTCTGCATGGCATCCGGCGAAGTCGAGGCTGACTCCGACTTGGTCGCAGCCTTGGCATGCGAGGCCATGCAGGATGCGATCATCGACTCGGTGAAGTCTGCGGAAAGCGCGTACGGAATCCCCGCTTGGAAGTAGTGCGCCGTCGCGCAATATGCCCAAGACCAAGCCCGCGAACGGTGAAAATGCCGCCAGCACGCTGATTCAGCGCGCCTTTCGCCCTTTATGCGGTGCTGTCCGCGCGCTCTTCTCGCGATTAATCTATAATCATCTGGCAATCCAATATGCATGATAGAGGTGCGGTCTCCATCAGTAGCTTTGCACGATGCGCTCGGGAAGGCGCGGGAGCGAAAGGGGAGATTCGCCGAAGGGCTAGGGCTTTCCCGAACCTTGGTGCCTGGGGCGCAGAGAGAACATCCTGCGAACTGTCGCTTTTGCGGAGAGCTGTCATGGCAGTTGCATCCTTTGCTAAGCCATGATGATTCATGGCTTTTTTGTTGAAAGGAGAGATAGTGGAAATCGTCAACACATTCTGGGCGCTAGTGCCTCCGCTGATCGCGATCGTCCTCGCGCTCATCTCGAAGGAGACCTACAGCTCGCTGTTCATCGGAATCCTCGTGGGAGCGCTCCTCGTAGCCGGGTTTAGCCCGATCGGGACGCTCGACACTATGATCAACGATGGATTCGTGCCAGCCGTTGCGGACAATGCGGGAATCTTCATATTCCTGGTGATACTAGGAATAATGGTGGCGCTGGTCAACTCGACCGGCGGCGCCGCGGCCTTTGGAAAGTGGGCCGCCAAGCACATCAAGAGCCGTGCAGGTTCGATGATCGCGACCTTCATCCTCGGTATCCTCATCTTCATCGACGACTACTTCAACTGCCTGACCGTAGGTTCGGTCATGCGCCCCGTCACCGATTCCCACAGGGTTTCGCGCGCTAAGCTCTCCTATATCATCGATGCCACCGCAGCGCCGATCTGCATGATCGCACCGATTTCCTCCTGGGCCGCAGCGGTCTCCGGCGTGGCTGCTGACCTCAACGTCAACGGCATCCAGCTCTTCATCAGCGCTATCCCGTTCAACTTCTACTCGCTCATGACCCTGATCTTCGTCATCGCGATCAGCATCATGGGATTCGACTACGGCCCGATGGCCAAGGCCGAGATCGAGGCCTGGAAGGGCGAGCTCGGCGCTCTCGGAGACGAAGAGGCCGTCGAGAACACCCGCGCCAACCTCTGGGATATGCTCCTCCCGATCATCCTCCTGATCATCACCTGCGTCATCGGCATGATGTACGTTGGCGGATTCTGGGATCCGGAGGCCGAGGGCTTCCACAATCTAGCGCTTGCGTTCGGTGACACCGACGCGTACGTCGCGCTGCCCTGGGGCGGTCTGATCGCCCTCGTTGCCGGCATGATCTATCTGCTTGCCCGTAGGGTCATCAAGTTCAAGGAGTCGATGAGCTGCTTCGTCAAGGGCTTCAACGCTATGGTTCCTGCGATTCTGATCCTCACCTTCGCGGTCACGCTGAAGAACATGACCGGTCTCCTCGGCGCCGATGTCTTCGTAGCCGGCCTCATGGAGGGCGCTGCAGCAGGCCTCTTCAAGATGCTGCCCGCGATCATCTTCCTCGTCGCCGTCTTCCTGGCGTTCTCCACCGGCACCAGCTGGGGAACCTTCGGAATCCTCATCCCGATCGTCCTCCCGATCTTTGCGAACGATCCGGTTCTGCTCACCATCGGAATCTCCGCATGCTTGGCAGGGGCCGTCTGCGGCGACCACTGCTCGCCGATTTCTGATACGACGATCATGGCCTCGGCTGGAGCGAACGTGAACCACATAACCCACGTCTCCACCCAGCTGCCCTATGCCTTGACCGTTGCGGGCATCTCCTTCGTCACATTCATCGTCGCCGGATTCGTCCAGAGCGCGGTCATCTCGTTGATCGTCGGTACGGTTCTCACGCTTGGCACGCTGTTCGTGCTGCGCAATACCGTCGGCAAGAAGAGCCGCGTCGCCTACGCCGAGGCTGCTGCCACGTTCGCAGCTTCGACCGGCGCTGGCGAGATCCCGGTCTCTCCGACCCGTGGCGAGATCGCCGTCGAGATGGCAGAGAAGAAGGATGCCATGGCGGTCGAGTCAGCAACCATGGGCGATGGAAGCATCGAGTCTAAGGATTCGGTCGAGTAGTACGCTGCTCGATAGCAACCCGATAGCGAATGGCCCCGGAGTTCACCGGGGCCATTTCCATTGCTACGAAACCTGATCTCCCGCGCGCTTCTTGCCGGGCAGCTGGCTGATCACAACCGCTATGAGGACGAGCGCGCAGCCAAGGTATTCGCGTCCGGTGAGGACCTCGCCGAGCAGAACCGCTCCGCCGAGCGCTCCGAAGACCGATTCGAGCGAGAGCAGGATGGCAAGAAGGGTCGGGTTGGCGTTGCGCTGCGCGATTATCTGAAGCGTATAGGCCACGCCCGAGGACATGACTCCCAAGTAGAGGATGGGCCACAGGCTCGCCTTTATCTCAACAATGCTGGGGCTCTCGAAGACTAGCGCTACGGCAGCGGATGCTGCGAAGCAGACAAGGAATTGAACGCAAGAGAGCTTTAACCCGCTGCATTTGGGGGAGAAGTGGTCGATGAGCAATATATGGCATGTGAATACGAACGCGCAGGCGAGTACGAAGATGTCAGCGCCGCTTATGGAGAAGTCGCCTTTGACGCAGATGAAGTAGAGCCCCACCACCGCGATGACGATGGCGATCCATACGTTGTAGCCCGCGCGCTTCTTGAGGAAGAGGCCCACGACCGGAACCAACACGACGTAAAGCGCCGTGAGGAAGCTAGCCTTGCCAGCTTCCGTACCGGCATCGAGGCCATATTGCTGCAGGAACGTGGCAAATGCCAGCGCGAGCCCGCAGCAAACGCCACCTAGCCATATCGCCTTGGTCTCCTCGCGCGTTTGACCGCGCAGCAGATGGGCGAAATCGCCTTTCGTGAAGATTGCGATCACGATGAGCAGGAACAGGAAGGCGATGATCGAGCGCGAGGCGTTGAAGGTCAGCGCTCCCGTCTGATTGCCTTTCTGCGCAACGAAGGCAACGCCCCATATGAATGCGGCGATTATAGGGAGCAATGTGGTTCTGAGACGTTCTCGCATGCCTCTCCTTGATGCGTTGCGTTGCGAAAAAGGTTAGCATCCATCGCGCTATAGATGCGTCTGCCATCGCGTAAAGGCGAGCAGGAACTGGCCAAGGCGCCCTTGACCTCAAGCAACGGTATAATCGTATGACGAGTTGCTAAGGCATCAGTGCACTTGAGGAGCGCAATCGTGAGCATCAAGGCCGCTTCATGGATATCTCGCTTGGCTGTAGCGATTGTGTTCGCCATCAACTTGTGGTGCGCGTTTGGCTTCATCATCGATCCTGGCGGATACATGGGCGCATATGAGCTCGCTGGAGTTTCCGGCAAGGTGGCTATCCAAGGCATTGGAGTGGCATTTCTCATGTGGAACGCCACCTATCCGCTCGTCTTAGTCAATCCTGCGAAGCATCGAACGCTCTTCGCGATCGTCTTGGCGCAGCAGCTAATTGGCATTGCGGGGGAGAGCGTCATTCTGTTGACCCTCGAGGCCGGCCACTCGCTCCTCAGGGCCAGCATCATGAGGTTCATCGCCTTCGATGCAGGAGGGTTGTTCCTCATGGCCTTCGCATTCGCACTTCTCGTCACCGCGATGCGCAAGGCATCCCGCTTGGAGCCATAGATGCTGCTCGCCGCCCGCATAGCCAACATCGTCGTCGTGATTCTCGAGGTCATTGGCCTTGGCATCAGCGTTTCTGCGCGCAAAGCCGAGATATTCGTCTACTACACCCAGCTCTCGAACATCGCGGCGCTCATCGCCTCGCTCGCTTTTGCTATCTTCGGCCCAGTGCTTTGGGTAGGCGCGCTGCGCTTGCTTGCTGCCGCAGCGCTCACTATGACTTTCCTCGTGACGACCTGCGTGTTGATCCCCATGGGAGCGAGTGCAAAGGATCTCCTGTTACGTGGAAACGGGCTATACCATCATGTGCTCTGTCCGCTGATCTCGGTTGCCTCGTTCGTGGCGGTGGAGAGCAACGTCATGAGTCCATGGATGGCAGCGATTCCGATAGCGCTGACGTTAATCTACGGCTTTATCATGCTGGCTTTGAATGCGAAGGAAGTCTGCGACGGACCTTATCCCTTCTTCCGCGTAAATCATCAGTCGACACTGGCGACCGTCGTTTGGATGGCTGTCCTCACCGCCTTCATCTCTGCGATTTCGATTTTGATGTGCTGGATCGGCTAGCTTCTGCAGGAAGTTTTCGAAATCTCCCGATAACCGATCAAGCTAAGGTGCAAATCGGCTTGGAATTGTTGTATGCTTGCAATGACAAGAGGCTGGCTTCGAGGTGAGCCTTGGCACAACAACTCAGGAGGAAATATGAAGAAGATCCTATCAATCGTATTCGCAGCAGTATTGGCTCTCGCTTCGATGTGCGCCCTCGCGGGATGCGGTGGCGGTTCGGCTGAAGACCAGTTTGTCGGCACTTGGGTAATCGATGCTTTGGAGGATGATTCGCTCGGAGGATACATCGAGTATTCGACCGTCGAGAGTGCGGTTGGAATGTCTGCCGAGGACTTCTCTACCCTGGTTCTCAACCAGGACGGATCCCTCTCGTGGAGTGTCATGGGCGAGGATATGTTCTCCACGTATGCTGCTGGCGTCGATGTGACTTGGGAAGCAACCGATTCTGGCGTCAAGCTCTTCGCGAATGGCCAGGATGCCTACGACCTGGTATTCGATCAAGGCAAAGGTCAGTTGAAGGTCGAGGCGAATGGCTCTACGATCTACTATGTGAAGAAGTAGCGTAAGGCTGCATACCTGTATCAGGGCGCTAGGGGCTATGCTCCTGGCGCCTTTGCATTTTGGGTTGATCTGAAGAGCTATCCGCGGCTTGGGGCGCGGATGATGTCGAAGGGCTTAAGCTCGTGATCGACCAGCATCGTATAGGTTTCCATCGTGCGCGATACTTCGGCAACGGAATATGGGGCAGAAGCTTCTTCGGTATCGTTCGGCACGTGCATGAAATCCCAAGCTCTGAAGCTGGCCGAGGGCACCATAGGCGACACAACCTCAAGCTTGTCTGCCACATCGAACTTGTTTCGGCATCGGATGGTTGCCAGCCAGATTCCATCGCCCGCGCTTTCGCATTCGAGAACATCGGCCATCCATTGGTAGGAACGCACGTAGTCGACCGAGTCGAAGCTCTGTGTGGCCGGGCCGTAGAAGAATCCCGTTGAGTACGGCCTGTGCGAGACGGTATCGAGCTCATGCGCGAAATCTGCCGGGTTGGCTCCATCGAGAACCTGCCTGTAGGCGTTGGTGACTATTGCGACGTAGAAAGCCTTCTTGTTGCGGCCCTCGATTTTGATCGAGTCGATGCCAGCCGCCTCCATGTCGGCGAGGTGGGCAAGCATGTTCATGTCCTTCGAGTTGAGGATGTAGGTTCCGTTGGAGTCCTCCTCGATGGGAATGAACTCGCCAGGGCGCTTTTCCTCTACTAGCGCGTAGTTCCAGCGGCAGGATTGCGCGCATGCGCCACGCTGGGCGCTGCGATCGGCGAGGAAATCGCTGATTATGCATCTGCCGGAGTATGCCATGCACATCGAGCCATGGCAGAAAGCTTCGAGCTCTAGTTCGCGTGGAACTCGCGCCCTGATGTCGGCTATCGCCTCCAAGGAGAGCTCGCGAGCCAAAACGATGCGCTTGGCACCCATCTCGTACCAAGCCAGAGCGGATTCGCTGTTGGCCACGCTTGCTTGAGTGCTCACATGGATGTCCAAGCTCGGAGCGTGCTTGCGCGCGATGCGCAGTGCTCCGAGGTCTCCGATGATCGTTGCATCGACTCCAGCGGCTTCGAGGGCTTCGAAGTAGGCTGGCAACTGCTCCAAATCGCCATCGCGCATAACTATGTTGCACGCTACGTGCACCTTTGCGCCGCGCTCATGCGCGTAGTCCACCACCTGCGGTATCTCTTCGATAGCGAAATTGATGGCCTTCGAGCGCATGCCGAAGCTCTCTGTTGCGAGATACACAGCATCGGCACCGAATCTGATTGCGTATTCGAGTTGCTCCCATCCACCTGCGGGAGCAAGCAACTCAGGCTTCATCCAACCTCCAGGCGTTTGACCGAAAGCGCTTACAATCGGAGTATATACTGCATGGGTACGGTTTAAGGCACCAAGGAGGCAATCGAGCGATGCGCGCCCGCAAGCTCAAGAATCTTGATGAGCGCTTCGAAATGTATGCCAGCGCGCTCGAGGAGGATCCCTACGCTTGGCGCGCGAGCTGGCAGAGCTGGCAACCATCACCCCAGAATGCTCTCAGAGGCTCTGTGTCGCCAGCTAAGCGCTGGAATGAGGTGCGCCTTGATCTGGGCAGCGGCAAGGGCGAATCGACCGTTAGAAACGCTCTGAAATGGCCGGATATTCTCTTCATCGGAATCGACAACATCGAGAGCTGCGTCGCGTTGAGCGCCCAGAAGGCGGTGGAGGCCGGCGCCGTAAACGTTGTCTTCGTTTGCGCGGATGCCTTCGATATCCTGGATATTTTCGCTCCCGGCGAGCTGTCGTGCATCTACTTGAGCTTCCCTTCTCCGTTCCCGAAGAAGAAGCATGCGGAGAAGCGCCTGACTCATTTCGAGCATCTTTCGCGCTACCGCAGCCTTCTGGCCGATGGTGGCTGTATCAGGTTCACCACCGATAGCGTTCCGCTCTTCGAGTTCTCTCTCATCCAATTCGAGATCGCAGGCTACGAGGTGCGCTGGCTCACACGCGATCTGGCAGAGGAGCATCCAGAGCGAATCCTCACCGGTTATGAGAAGCGCCTGATAGATAAAGGCGCGAAGATCCACGCATTGGAGGCTGCGCCTGCCGAAGAGCCGACAGAGATGGTACAGCGAGCCCCGCTTAGCTTGGTGGAGTACCTTCCCGAGGACCTAAGCACGCTTGACTACGTGCCATATGGAATGGAGGACACCGTCTACAACATGAGCAACAGGCGCGCCAATGCCAAGCGCCGCGAAGAGCGGGGGAGGGGTGTGCAGTGATCTTCATAACAGGGGACATGCACGGCGATTTTCGCCGCCTGAAGCGCTTCTGCAGGGAGAACAAGCTCACATCCGACGACACGGTGATCATCCTCGGCGATGCGGGGATCAACTATTTCGGAAACCAGCGCGACGAGCAGCCTCGCAAGCTAATTGCAAAGCTGCCGATTACCGTCTTCTGCATCCACGGAAACCACGAGATGCGACCGGAAACGCTGCCGAATTATCACGAGCTCGAGTACCGCGGGGGTATCGTATACGTGGAAGACTCCTTCCCGAACATCCTCTTCGCCAAGGATGGCGAGTTCTACGATTTCGACGGCATCGAGACGTTCGTATGCGGAGGCGCGTATTCGGTCGACAAGGATCGCCGCATCGAGATGGGATGGAGCTGGTTTGCCGACGAGCAGCCCAGCGAGGAGACGAAGCGCCTGGTGGAGGATCGTCTTGCCGAGCACGGCTGGAAGGTCGACTGCATGCTGACGCATACTGCGCCGCTCAAGTACGAGCCAACCGAGTTCTTCCTGGAGATGGTCGACCAATCGACTGTGGACAAGTCAACCGAGATATGGCTCGATTCGATAGAGGATAGGCTCGACTACAAGCGCTGGTATCTTGGGCATTACCACGGTTGCAAAGAGATCGACCGTTTGCGTATCATGTTCAAGGACTTCGAATTATTCCACACTTAGCTCAATGTCGAGCATTTGATTCGATGATTCAGGACCACAGGGAAAGGAATCTCCATGGATATCATGACCGCAATCGAAAAGCGCATATCCGTACGATCCTACGATGCGCGCCCAGTCGAACCTGAGAAGATCGAGCAGATCGCTTCCCTCATCGAGGAGATCAACGTCGAGTCAGGCCTCAAGTTTCAGCTTTACGGGCCGCGCGATGACGGAGAGCCGTCGCTGCCTCTTAGCACCAAGATGTTCGCCGGAGTCGAGAATGTGCAGCACTATGCGGCACTTGTCGCACCTGATGATGTGGTATGGGCCGATAAGCTTGGATATTACGGAGAGAAGCTCGTGCTTTTCGCCACGCAGCTGGGACTTGGCACCTGTTGGGTCGCAGGCACCTACGATCCTTCCAAGACCAGAGCTGAGGTTGGGGATGGGGAGCGTCTCTGGGATGTCATTCCGCTAGGCTACGCCACAGAGAAGGTCCCGATGAAGCAACGTATGATCCGCGCTGGTATCCGCAAGTCCGACAAGAAGCTTGCAGAGCTTGTCGATGCAGATGTGGCCTACGATGAGCTGCCCGATTGGTTCAAGAGCGCACTCGACAGCGTAAGCAAGGGCCCCAGCGCAGTCAACGAGCAGCCTGTCGTGTTCGTCTATCGCGAAGGCGAGGTCAAGGCTACGTTGCCTGCCAAGAAGCGCGACCTCGAGTTCAACGACCTCGGCATTGCCAAGCTGCACTTCGAGCTGGCCGCAGCCGCTCATGGCATCAACGGCAAGTGGGAGTGGGGCGACGATGCGAGGTTCGTCTTAGAGTAGAGAGCACCTTCGGGCTAGGCGATTCCCACTAGCCCTCCGATAAGGGGCAGCCAAACCGCGCAAAGGATTATGCACGCGATCTGCAGGAAGATCGTGGACTTCGCCATGTCAGTCATCGAGTAGTAGCCCTTCGAGTAGGTGATGAGCGGCACGGTGTCGAGTGGCAGCAGGTAACAATTGCATGCGCAGATTCCCGCTGCGAGCATCGCCAAGGTGGGGGAGACTCCTGCGGTTGTGGCGACGGCGATGATCGGCACCGCCATTATCGGAATCATCGAGGGCGCTACCGGGATGATGATCAAAACGATGAATATCAGCGCGCATACGAAGGCGATGAAGACGAAGGAGCTGGCCGAGAAAGCCGGGATGGCGTTGGCGATGGCAGCGGAAACTCCGTTGTTGATCATCGCAGAGCTGATCGAAAGCACGCAGCCTACGAGGAAGAATGCGTCCCAGCTGTTCTCCTTGAGGAAGGTGTCGAGCTCGAGGACGTGGATTCCCGGAAGGAACATCACGCAGCAACCGAGCAATGCGACCACCATTACGTTGATCTGGCTGACCCAGGAGGACGCGATCCAAAGGACGAGCATGATGAGGATGATCACTACGACCTTCTTCTCCTGCTTGTCCATCCTATCGGGCACACCGAGGGATTCCGCGAAGCTTTGAACGGCCTCCTTGCTCACTTGGACGGGCTTGTAGATCTTGCACATCAGCCACCAAGCCAGAGGCAGCAGGACGATTGCAATCGGAATTCCAGCGAGCATCCAATTGAAGAACGATATCGTCATCCCCGTGGCCTGTTCAAGCTGCGAGATGGCGATGAGATTGACGGAGGAACCCGCGGGGGTCATCACTCCGCCGATCATCGACGCCACCGGGATCGCGATCATGAATGCACGGCCGCTGCGGCGCCTTTCCTCCTCGTTATCGTAAAGCTTGATGAAGTCGAGCGAGAGGGTCATGAAGATCGCGCACGTCGGGATGTTGCTGACCACCGAGGAGAATACCGCTGCAGCTATCATCATGCCGAGGAGCACGCTAGAGATGTTGAGTCCGAATTTGCGCAGCATCAGGCGAAGGATACGACGCGACAGTGGGATCGCCGTCATGGCCGCAGCGATTCCGAAAGAGGCCAAGATGAAGAAGACGATCGGCTGGGAGAAGCCTGTGATTGCTGCGCCTAGCCCTTCGACGACACCGAGCACAGGCATCAGGCCGCAGAAAATGAGGCTGGTTACGACTACTGGAAGCACCTCGAATACAAGCATGAAGAGAAATGCCAGCAGGAGCCCGATGGTCTTGAATCCCGCGACAGTGAGCACGTCGTTGCCGGGAATGAACTGCGTGATGACTATCGATGCGACCGCAAGTATCGCGCCTATCCACTTCTTCAGGGTCACGCTTGCCTCCAGTGTCTAAATCAAATGAAAGCGTAGAATATCTCTTCACAAGTCTAAGCGCAGAAATGGAAAACTCAGGCGCATCTCTTGGCTTGCGGCGCGAAGGGTAGGGGGTTGGAGCCTAGGAATCGAGATTCAGCGATTCGACCCAAGACTTGAGAGCTGAGTTGGAGCTCCATCTCAGCATCTTGCCCTCGAGAAATTTTGCTCCGGGAGCGCTTGGCTTAAGGTAGTCGAGCGTCTTGCCGAAGCTGCTTCCAGCCGAGGTTGCGAAGGGGATTATCGTCTTGCCTGCAAGATCGTATGCTTCCAGGAAGGTATTTATGATCGGCGGTTCGGAATACCACCAGATGGGAAATCCGAGGAAGATCGCATCGTAGTCATCCATGTTCTCGACATGGGAGGCTATGGCTGGCCTTGACGAAGGGTCGTTGCACTCGATGGAAGTGCGGCTCTTCTTGTCCCTCCAATTGAGGTCCTCGGGAACGTATGGCTTCTCCGGAAAGATCTCGAAGAGATCCCCGCCGGTGACCTGAGCGAGCTTCCTGGCTTTGGCTGCCGTGTTTCCGGAGGCGGAGAAGTACGCTACGAGAATTCTCATGGGAGTTCCTTTCGAGTACGAATACCCTTCAGCTTCATTCTACATCTAATGCAAAAGCCATCTAAGCCATGCATCCCCCAATGCAATGAGCCACCAAGCCTGCTATCCACTTGACATGCCGCAAAGTTAGAATAGACTTATGAACAGATGTTCATATGTTGAAAGGATGAGCAGATGGCTGAAGCGACCGATTTGGCAAACGATGAGCTCCGCGGAGGAATCGAAGAACTGCCCGAAGAGGAGCTGCTCTACGATCTCGCCGACCTATTCAAGGTCTTCGGAGACACTACGCGCATCAAGATCCTCTATGCGCTGATGGGG
>JAILQZ010000009.1 GCA_024698685.1 bacterium | reverse complement strand
ATATAGGTCACGTTTCTGCAGCGCAAAACGACATCGAGAAAGAGGTAAAGACATGTATTCCAAGAATTACCCGAATATGTTCAAGCCGCTCAAGCTCAAGAACCTCACCATGAAGAACAGGGTCATGAGCGCACCGAACATGATCTTCCATGTTGTGGACAACAGGCCGGACGACTACTACATCGGATACCTGGAGCACAAGGCACGCGGTGGCGCCGCCATCGTGACCCTCGGAGAGATGGCCGTCGGCGATGGAGCCAACCACGTCCCGGAGATGATCAAGAACGACGACAACCTTCCGATCTACGCCGAGATGGCGCAGGTCATCCACGAGCACGGAGCTATCGCCAGCGTCGAGCTCACACACGGCGGCAACAAGGTCAAGACCCAGTACAACACCGTTCAGCCGATGAGCGCGTCAGAGTCCATCAGCTACTTCAAGCCCGGCACGCACCTCTCCAACGCGAACCTCGCTATGAGCGGCGAGGCGACTGGCGATCTCATCGAGGTGAAGATCAAGTCGATGACCAAGGAGGACATGGAGCACGTCTGCCAGCAGTTCGCCGACACCGCTGCGTACATGCTGCATGCGGGCTTCGACGCGATCCTTCTGCACTACGGCCACACCTGGCTGCCCGACCAGTTCTTCTCGCCGATCATGAACACCCGCACCGACGAGTTCGGCGGCCCGTTCGAGAACCGCATGAAGTTCCCGTTGATGATCGCCAAGGCGGTCCGCGACAGAGTGGGGCCGAACGTTCCCGTCATGATCCGCCTCTCCGGATCCGAGTACAAGCCCGATGGCTTCGATGTCAACGACATGATCACCTTCCTCGAGAAGGCGCAGGAGTACATCGACTTGGTCGAGGTCAGCGGAATGGACGCC
Organism: bacterium; assembly: GCA_024698685.1. Taxonomy (GTDB): domain Bacteria; phylum Actinomycetota; class Coriobacteriia; order Coriobacteriales; family CADBOM01; genus RGIG5709. Next base: position 7,300 of record JAILQZ010000009.1, on the reverse strand, counting down.
TATCGCGGCAGCACATACTACGATCACTGCATCCATGCCGACCTCAGCGAGGCCATCAAGAAGTCCGGCAGGGTCCATATCCCGGTGTTCACCGTTGGAAACGTCGTCCATCCGGAGGAGATCGAGGAGATCATCGCCTCCGGCAAGGCCGACGGCGTCTCCGTGGCGCGCGCCCTGCTCGCCGATCCGTTCATGCCGGAGAAGGTGCTGGCCGGCAGGCGCAATGAGGTCACTCCATGCCTGCATTGCTGGAGCTGCATCGACAGCGACAACGACAACCGCCACCTCGTCTGCAGCGTCAACCCGCTGATCGGCCGCGAGGCGCGTTTGGGCTTCGGCGACGACATCGGCAAGGCGCAGGTCTCGCGCAAGGTTCTCGTGGTCGGCGGCGGACCTGCAGGCATGGAAGCCGCAATCACCGCTTCTCGCCGCGGCCATGAGGTTACCCTTGCGGAGAAGAGCGATGCTCTCGGCGGACTGCTCAAGTTCACCGATGCCGATGCCTACAAGGCAGACCTCCGCTGCTACAAGAACTTCTTGGTCCAGCGCACCAAGGACCTCAACATCCGAGTGCTGCTCAACACAGAGGTCACTCCCGAGTTCATCGCCGACGGCGGATACGAAGATGTCGTCATCGCCACAGGCAGCGTTCCGGTCACTCCGAATATCCCCGGCATCGAGAAGGCCAAGCACGCCACCGAGATCTACTACGACCCCGAGGGCGTCAAGGGCGACAAGGTCGTCATCATCGGCGGCGGACTCGTCGGCGTAGAGGCTGGCCTGCATCTGCAGAAGATCGGCAAGAACGTCGTGGTTCTCGAGGCGATGGATCAGGCGCTGCGCGACGCGGGCAACCTCTACAAGATGAACCTCATGTACACGATGCGCCAGACCGGCGTCATGCCCGTCACCGGCGCACTCGTCAAGGAGATCGTCGACGGTGCGGTCATCTACGAAAAGGACGGCGAGGAGTTCCGCGAGGAGGCCGACAGCGTCTACTACGCGGTTGGAATGAAGAGCGTCGACGACCTCTACTTCAACCTCGACGACGTTCCTGTGCGTACCGCCATCGTCGGCGACGCGAAGAAGGTCGGCAAGGTTGCCGGGGCAATCCACACCGGCTACTTCGCAGCTACGGACATCGGCAAGCTCTAGGGATTCTGATCGAATCCAGTGAGATAGCGAAGAGGACTCTCATGGAGTAAGCCGTGCGAGTCCTCGTCTATGCGGGGGGGGGATGCGTCAGTTAGCAGACGGTGCCGTAGACCCTGCCCCAGCCGTGGCCGGTGAGCGCGGAGTTCATTTGGTCGCAGAGCCTTTGCCTGCTGTAGGTGCCATGAGGCACGATTCTGCAGATCTCGATTAGATCTTCCGGCAGGTCGCGCATCTCGGCGAGGAGAAGCAGCTTCATGGACGAGACGAATTCGCTCTCGGCGAACAGCTCGTCGATCAGCCCCTGCAGGTCCATGAAGTCTTCGCGCCTATCCACTTTCCCTCGCTCAAACGCGTTCGTTTTGCGCTATTGTAGAACATTAAGGCATGCACTTGCCCTCTCTTTGCACTATTTGGAGGATTTGACGCGGAAGGGATCTATGCGCAGGGCGTTTCTCATAGGAATCCTCGCTGCGGCGCTCGCGCTCATGGCGGCGCTATGCGGTTGCTCGGCGGTAACCAATTCCGTTCCGACCCCGACCAAGGCCAGCGTTATCGATGCGGAGAACGAGAACGGCGCGATATTCTCGCTCACGCGCTCGCAGTTCATCTCCAATATCAACACCTCGATAGACCTCACCGGATACGATATCGCCAAGATCGACGACCTGCAGACTTGGGATCATTCGAGCACCGAATCCGATGACGGCAAGAAGAAGGGCGAGGAGTCCGAGACCGGCTTCACCTTCTACACTAACAACCTGACGACCGACGACACGCTGCCGTCCTTCGATGCGCTCGTCTATGATGGCACGAAGAAGGTCGGACAGGTGAGGATCGATTGGACCAAGAAGAAGGCCAAGGAGGATTCCGAGACCTTCCACCAGTACGCGATCGTCGGCATTATGGCGGCGACGGGCTTCAACGAGGAGTCGGCCGAGGCATTCTACAAGAGCGCGCTCGACAACATATACGTCAACGGCAGCGAGGTCTCGCTCTCATACACCTGCTATGGCAACATCCGCTGCTACTGCATGGTCTCCGGCGATTACGAGATCATCGTGATCGAGCCCTACTCCGATGCGGTGCGCAAGGCCCAGGAGGAGATAGGGGTCTTCGCCTTCATCGACATGTCCGACAGCCTCGGCGATCCCTACGACTTCAGCTACGCGCAGAAGGTCGAGCCTGCCAAGGAGCCCGAGCCCCAGCCTGAGCCCGAACCGCAAGTCGAGCCCGAGCCTACGCCCGAGCCGGAGCCCGCGCCTGCGCCCGAGCCCGAGGCTGAACCCGAGTCCGAGCCAACGCCCTCGCCCGAACCCGAAGAGCCCTCCAACGACCGCAACGGCGTCATCATGCAGGACTCCGACCGCTTCAAGGGGCTTCTGTAGAAGCAGATACCGATTAGGTCGGGCAAGGCATGGCGATAGTGTCGAATTAGAGAGATAATCATTAGTTGGTTGTCTAATGGCACCCACGTTAGCGAGAGAACAGGAAATCTCATGACACTATCCGAAAAGGATGTGCGCGACATAGCGACCTACACCCGCATCGGCCTGACCGATGAGGAAGTCGTCACGATGACGCGCGACCTCAACGACATCATCGCCAACCTCGAGCCGATCACCCAGTACGACCTCGAGGGCGTCGAGCCGACGTTCCATCCGATCGCAGGGCTCGTCAACGTCATGCGCGAGGATGTTCCCCAGCCCGGCTTCACGCAGGAGGAGGCGCTGGCCAACTCCGAGTCGACCGAAGACGGCGCGTTCCGCATCCCGACGATCCTGGGCGGGGGTGACAACTGATGGTCAACGAGTTCGTCGCGATGTCGGTTGCGCAGATCACCTCCGGCATCAAGAGCAAGGATTTTTCGGCCCGAGAGGTCGTAGAATCGAGCATGAGGGCCATAGAGGCTCTGGACGACTCGATTCACGCATTCCTGCAAACCACGCCTGAGATGGCGTTTGAGGCGGCCGATCGCATAGACGAGAAGGTCGCAAGGGGAGAGGAGCTTCCCCTGCTTGCTGGCGTTCCCGCCGCATTCAAGGACAACATGAACCAGCTTGGCACGCGCACGACTTGCGGTTCGAAGATGCTTGCGAACTACGAGTCAGCCTTCACTGCGACGTGCGTATCCAAGATGGTCGATGCGGGCGTGCTGCCGCTGGGCAAGCTCAACATGGACGAGTTCGCGTTCGGATCCTCCACCGAGACTTCCTATTTCGGCCGCACGTTCAACCCTTGGGACCTCGAGAGGGTTCCCGGCGGATCCTCCGGTGGAAGCGCTGCGGCAATAGCCGCAGGACTTGCCACGCTCACGCTCGGCAGCGATACCGGCGGCTCGATTCGCCAGCCTGCGTCGTTCTGCGGAGTTGTCGGCATGAAGCCCACCTACGGAGTGGTCTCCCGCTACGGAGTCGTGGCCTTCGGAAGCTCGCTCGACCAGGTCGGCCCCTTCGGGAAGAGCGTCGAGGACGTGGCCTACGCGCTCAACGCGCTCAAGGGCCGCGATCCGCTCGATTGCACCTCGCAGCATATCGAGACCGATTTCCTGGCAAACCTCGGCCAAGGAGTCGAGGGAATGCCGATCGGCGTGGTTCCGGAGTTCATGGAGGCAGAGGGTCTCACCGATGAGGTCAAGAGCGCCATGGCCAAGGCCGTCGAGGCGCTCGCCGAGATGGGCGCAGAGATCATCGAGGTCTCGCTGCCCAACGCGCACGCGTCGCTGAGCGCGTACTACGTGATCGGTCCTTGCGAGGCGTTTTCCAATCTAAGCCGCTTCGATTCCGTGCGCTACGGCAATAGGGTGCCCAGCACCGAGCTCGGCGACCAGTATGAGAAGTCCCGCGCCGACGGCTTCGGCTCCGAGGCCAAGCGCAGGATCATGCTCGGCAGCTACCTGCTCTCATCGGGCGTCTATGACAAGTACTACTATCCTGCCCAGCAGATCCGCACGCTCATCACGCAGGATTACCGCAAGGCCTACGAGAAGGTAGACGCGATCATTCTGCCCTCGTCGCCGCGCACCGCATTCAAGTTCGGAGAGGTTTCCGATCCGATGTCGATGTACCTCTCCGACATCTTCACTATCTCGCTCAACATCGCGGGCAATGGCGGCCTCAGCCAGCCGATAGCGCTCGGTTCCGAGACGGGCCTGCCCATCGGCGCCCAGATCGTCGGCCCGCAGTTCAAGGACGAGAACACCCTGCGCGTGGCAGCTGCTCTCGAGAGGTACTTCGGAGTATCGACGCTCGCGCCCATTGTGCAAGGCAAGAGCAAGGAGGTGAGGGCATGAAGAAGCTGGAAGAGGTCCTGCAGGACTGGGAGGCAGTGATCGGCCTCGAGATCCACACCGAGCTCACCACCCTCAAGACGAAGATGTTCTGCTCCTGCCCGATCGAGTTCGGCGCGGAGCCCAACACGCACACCTGCCCGATCTGCCTTGGCATGCCGGGCGCGCTGCCGGTGCCGAACAAGGCGGCCATCGAGTCGATCGTCCTCGCCGGCCTCGCAACCAACTGCGACATCGAGAAGCGCTCGATGTTCTACCGCAAGAACTACTTCTATCCGGATATGACGAAGAACTTCCAGACGACGCAGGGCCCGGTGGCATTCTGCATGCGCGGCCACCTCGATCTCGAGGTCTTCGGCGCTGCAGCAAACGAGCGCCACGGGCTCGGCTCGCTTGAGGTGGGGGAGAGCTCGGACAACATCGTGCGCACCGAGGATGGCTACGTGGCCAGCGTCGGCATCACCCGCATCCACATGGAGGAGGATGCCGGCAAGATGGTCCATGTTGGCGGAGTCGATGGCCGCATCTCCGGAGCCACGCATTCGCTCATCGACTTCAACCGCTGCGGCGTTCCGCTGATCGAGCTCGTCACCGAGCCCGACCTGCGCACCCCTGCCGAGGCCAGGCTCTTCATGCAGAAGCTGCGCTCGATCTTCCTCGCCATCGGCATCTCCGACTGCTCGATGGAGGAGGGCTCGATGCGCTGCGACGGCAACATCAGCCTGCGCAAGCGCGGCACCAAGGAGTTCGGCACGAAGACCGAGCTCAAGAATATGAACTCGTTCAAGAACCTCCACGACGGTCTCGCGTACGAGATCTGCCGTCAGGCGGAGGTGCTCGAGTCGGGCGGCAAGATCCAGCAGGAGACGAGGCATTGGGAGCCGGCGAACAAGCGCACGATCACGATGCGCGTCAAGGAGACCGCCGACGACTACAGGCTCTTCCCCGAGCCCGACCTTGCGCCCTATGACCTCTCTGACGAGTTCATCGACAACGTCCGCGCCAAGCTGCCCGAGCTTCCGCACGAGAAGCAGGCGCGCTACATGGCGGAAAACGGCCTCTCGCGCTCGGACAGCGCGCTGATCGCCGATGATGTGGCCTACGCCAGGTTCTTCGACGAGGCGCTGAAGGTCGACGCCTCCATGGCCAAGCCGGTTGCGAACATGCTGGTCAACGAGGTCGCGGCGCACATCAACGCGACGGGCGCTTCGTTCGACGAGCTCAAGATCGACCCCGCCGGCCTCATCGGGCTGTGCAAGCTCATCGCTGGCGGCACGATCTCCAACAAGCAGGGCAAGCAGGTCTTCGCGGAGATGGTGGTCAGCGGCGAGTCGGCCGAGAGCATCGTCGAGGCGAAGGGCATGAAGCAGGTCTCCGACGAGGGTCTCATCGAGGGCATCGTCGACGAGATCATCGCCGCCAATCCCGACAAGGTCGCGGCATATCGCGGCGGCAAGACGGGCCTCTCCGGATTCTTCATCGGCCAGGTTATGAGGCAGACGAAGGGCCAGGCGAACCCGAAGGTAGTGAACGAACTTGTTATCAGGAAGCTCGAAGGATAAGGGAGCGAAAATGGCTAGGAAGGAAAAATTCGACTATTTCGGCGCGATGGAGAAGATCGTCGCGTACGCCTGCGAGGAGACCAAGATCCTCATCGAGGTGTTCCATGACTTCCATGTCGAGAACATCATGGACATCATGTACAAGGTTCATGCGATCGAGAACGCCTCCGACAAGGTCAACCACGAGATCTTCGACAACATCGCCTCAGAGTTCATCACCCCGATCGATCGCGATGACATGCTCGAGCTCTCGCAGAGGCTCGACGAGGTTGTCGACCGCATCGACGACATCGCGCTCAAGCTCTACATGTTCAACATCCAGACGATCGATTCCAAGTTCGCCCTCGAAATGCTCGATCTTATCGACAAGGAGACCAATGCGCTGCGACTCGCGATGATCGACTTCAAGAACTTCAAGAAGTCCGACACGCTCGACAGGCTGCTGGTTGACGTCAGCGACTACGAGGAGCTCGCCGACAAGGTCTACATCGACGCCGTGCACGACCTTCATACCGACCCCAACGCCAACCCGCTGTTCGTCGGCGCCTGGGTCAATCTCTTCAACGATCTCGAGAAGTGCTGCGATGCCGCCGCGCACGTTGCCGACCTCATGCAGACGATCATCATCAAGAACGCCTAGACGCGATGCTTCAAACGTCATGTGGGCCCCCGCGAGCGATATGCTTGCGGGGGCTTTTGTTGTGAGTTGCAGCGTAAAAAGCGGCTTTGACCTGCGCATTTGGGTTCTCTTCTGTTATTGTTTGGCACCCATTTGGAGCTGGATTGCCTTCCGGTAAGGTCGAGAGCCTATCGTTTTCCTCCCACCTCGCTCCAGAGAAAAGGAGGAATTCGAATGATCTTGCCAACCGCTTCGAGAAAGAGAACGCGCGCCGCGGGCGCGGTGGTGGCTACCGCATTCGCACTGGCGGTGCTCGCCTGTCTGATGATGCAGGGGAGCGCCTATGCTGTCACGCCATCGCAATACCAGTACGGCACTCCCGCCAAGCTCGACAAGGAGCGCTTCTCGGAGGTGATGCAGATACCAGTGACGCTCTACGACTACGGCATGGAGGTCGATGGCGTATGGCAGACCAAGAACCCCACGGCCCTCAACGACGGGCTAGAGGGTGCGCCGCACAAGAAGACGCTCCCCGCGGATCTGCCCGCCACCATGCGCTTTTGGGACAGCAACTACGCGCTTTGGGGTGACGACAGCGACATCTCGTCCTTCTATGTATCGCCGTCCGATGGCATGCTGCAGGGCCAGTGCGACAGATGGGGGACGTTCAGGAGCTCT
>JAILQZ010000077.1 GCA_024698685.1 bacterium | reverse complement strand
GTTCTCGAGAGCCTTTGCCAATCTGTTTTCCATTGATCTTCCTCTTTCACTCCAGTTCCCTTGCGGGGAGCTTCCAAGGCCCCTGTGCGGAGCCGAATTCCTTGGTTCCTGCCTGCGCTTGCCGACAAGTTCGCAAGCGTTAAAAGTCTAACGTTTGTAAGCGGGCATGGAGCCACAGTGTGGGCGAGCGCGGTGACTTTGCAGGGCGCGCGGTGTGGGGTGCTCGGCAGCTTCACCTTAGGCGCAGCTGCTCCCCTTAAAGCTCCCAGGAGATGAAGGCCCACTTCGAATAGCGCGAGTAGTCGAGCTTGAGCGGGCGCGGATCATCGGGGTCATCGTTTTCCACCAGATGCGCGGCGATGAAGTCCGCGGCGATGGCGCACTCCTTCGGGGTCGGGTTCTTGATGTGGCGAAGCCCGCTTTCGACAGCCTCATCCAGCGAGTCGTATGTCGAGCGCTTGTCCGACTCGATCATGCGGATCTCGGGGCGCAGGCCCATCTGGTAGAGGATGTTGTATGCGTAGATCATGTCGTAGCAGCTGATGGCCTTGCGGCCGAGCGCTTCAAGGAGCCTGTTGTCCTCTGAGGGCGAACTGTCGGTGGTCAGCGTGATGGCGCAACGCTTGCGCGCGGCAAGGCAGAGCTTGTCGAGGGCGGCGCCGAGGTCGTTGACGATTATCGAGCGCGACGCGTAGGCCACATCGACGCAGTTCTCGGCGATGCCTCGGGAGCTCCAGTCATCCGACCAAGACATCTCCAGCGGAAGGATTGAGCCGAACGCGCCACTGCGCTCGGAGCCGATACCCGCCTCTGCCATGCCCTGCCTGAGGTAGGAAAGCATGCCCTTGGAGAAGTCGGCGGCGATGATGTCGCAACCGGCCTTTGCATGCTGGATGGCGATCTCGCCGGTTCCGCAGCCCATGTCGAGCGCGCTCTCGCCCGCTTCGAGGCCGAGGAATTCGATGAACTTGCGCGAATAGCTGGAGACCTTCCGGTTGGCGAACGACTCGGCGCGCTTGTCCCAGTTCGATGAGTCGCTTTCGATGGGCTGGCGAGCTAGCTGGGCCTCTATCCAGCGGGCGCGCCAGTCGATGGTGTCGAAGAAGTTCGCGCTGGTGCTCATGCGACTGGCTCGCTCCCTTCGCTACGAGAGGAAGTCCTCGATGATCTGCTGCTCGGCCTCCTCCTCGGAGAGCCCGAGGGTCTCGAGCTTGATGATCTCCTCGCCAGCAATCTTGCCGATGGCCGCCTCGTGGATCAGCATGGCGTCCTCGCAATGCGCCTCGATGCCGGGAATCGCCTTGACGACGGCGCCGTTCATGATGATCGCGTCGCACTGCACGTGGCCGCTGCACTTGGTCTTGCCGATGACGAGCGGATTGAAGATCTGCACCGAGGTGTCCTGCGCGACGCTGCGCGAGATGACCTGAACCGAGGAATCCTCGCCCTCGAGCTCGACCTTCATGTTGGAGGTCGCCTTCTGCTGGTCGTGGGTGAGCAACTTCTCGGTGAGGATGAGCTTGGCGCCAGCGCCGAGGACCGCGTTGGTCTCGCGGATGGTGGAGGTCACGCCCTTGAGCTGGATCATCTCCATCTCGCAATAAGAGCCTTCCTCGCAATAGACGTTGGTAACCGGGTTGAGCACGCGCTCGCCGGTGCCCTCGCCCTCGCCGTAGTGCCTCTCCATGTAGAAGACGCGCGAATTCTTGCCGAGGTAGAAGGTGTGGATGCCGTCGTGCTGGCTCTTGTCCTTGCCCGCGTTGTGGATGCCACAGCCCGCAACGATGTAGACGTCGCTGTCTTCGCCGATGTAGAAGGTGTTGTAGACGACGTCGGTGAGGCCGGATGCGGTGATGATCACCGGAATGTGGATGGTCTCGCCCTTGGTGCCCGGTTTGACATGGATGTCGATGCCGGGATTGTCGGTCTTGGTTGAGATCTCGATGTTAGCGCTGTTGGAGCGCTCGACGAGCTGGCCGTCCTTGCGGATGTTGAAAGCGCCGGTTGGGCGTGCGTGGATGTTTGCGATTTGCTCGAGGAGAGCGGCGTCGACTTGCGTAAGATCCATTCGTGAAGCTCCTTAGATCGCGATGGTGCGCGGGATGAGCGTGCATGCGGGGTTGGTCGTCTTCGAAAGACTGAATCCCAGCTCATCGACCATCTCTTCCTTCGGACCGACCTTCTCGACCCTGCCATCATTGATGAGGATGATCTTGTCGGCGAGATTGATGATGCGCTCCTGATGCGAGATGATGACGATCGAGCGGTCGCTGCGCTCGCTGTGGAGCTCCTTGAAGGTCTCGGTGAGGCGATCGAAGCTCCAGAGGTCGATGCCGGCCTCGGGCTCGTCGTAGATGGCGAGCTTGGGATCCGCGGCGAGAATCGTCGCGATCTCGATGCGCTTGAGCTCTCCGCCGGAGAGGCTCTTGTCCACCTCGCGGTTGAGGTACTCGCTTGAGCACAAGCCCACGCGCGAAAGATATTCGTTGCATTCGCACGCGGCCATCTTCTGGCCAGCGGCGATCGACAGCAGCTTGCGGACGGTCATGCCCTTGAAACGCGCGGGCTGCTGGAATCCGTAGCCGATGCCCAGATGGGCGCGCTCGTGAATCGGCATGTCCGTGATGTCCACGCCGTCGAAGATGATCTGGCCGGACGTGGGCTTCTCGACTCCCATGATGAGCTTCGCCAAGGTGGATTTTCCGCCGCCGTTGGGGCCGGTTATCACTGCGAAGCATCCGTCTTCGATAGTCAGCGACAGGTTGTCGATGATCTCGAGCTTAGCGCCGCGAGCATCGCCATCAACGCTGAAGCAGAGGTTCTTGATCTCTAGCATTGTTCGGTCGCTCCTTTTGCGATCGGTGTATTACTCGTGGACATTTTCGCACGTTGTTGAATAAAGCGCACGTCTGGTTTGGCTGAAATGCATCCGCATTGCGTGTATGGCGAGCTTTTGAACAGCAGAGAGGCCGCGCCCCTGTTCGCTGAGACGCGGCCTCTCCTGCGTTGCAAATCGGGACGACCCTATGCGTCGAGGTCTCCTCCGAGGTTCTCGAGCGAGTCGATGGTGATCTTGCAGCCCGGCTCTGCGTGCTGCATGATGAAGCGCATTATGTCCTCGGGCACCGCCACGCATCCGCCGGTGTAGGGGCGGTTCACGCGGAAGCTGTGCAGGAAGAACGCGAAGCCCTTCTCATACTCGCACTCCGCGTTGTAGCCCATGTTCAGCACGTAGCGATAGGCGTAGTCGTAATCGGCGATATGCTCGCTATCCTCAGTGTTGAGGTCGGGCAGGTCGTTCGTGGTGACCAACTCGTTGAAGTGCATTCCCGGGCGGCCGTCGCCAGACCAGTAGTAGGTGTCGTCCACCTTGGTGTACTCCATCTTGGCGCCGGGATCGTCGGCCAAGCCGAACGCCTTGTCGATGGTGAAGGTTCCCACCGGCGTATAGGTGTCGTTGATGTTGGCATCCCCCAAACCTTGCAGGCCGATGAACCCAGGCGTAGCGATGATCTGCTTCCAGGTGCCATCATCGGCCCTTTCGTGCATGGTGATGTAGGCCGTGCTGGTGTCTGTTGCCGCAACAACAATGAGCTGGTTGGTGTTTTCATCCTGCGCTGCATCGAGCTTTGTCACCCACTCGGGAGAGTCGCGCACCTCCTGCTGCGTGTAGTACAGCCCGTCGTCGGTGGACGAGCCCTGCGAACACCCTGCAACGATTGCAAACGCGAACACCAAAGCCACGCATGCTATCTGCACGAGAACTTTCTTGTAATCGATCATCACGATGCTCCAATTGCCCGAATCAAGCGAATTCTTTTTCATTTTAGCGTAGCTGCAGCACCCCTCCCCTGTGGATGCGCCCTGGCCACTGAAATGGACATGTCGCATATGGTAATCGTAGAATCAACGGGCACCCTATGTGCTCCAAGCACTGGAATTCCGTTTAGAAACGTCATGTTCCTTGAATCGAGATCCTTTATCCACAACTCCCCGTTGGAAAAGGAAAGCTGAGCATGATGTCGTGAGACCTTCGGATTCGGACAGATCACATCGTTGTCAATCGACCTGCCTATGCTCAATACTGCATTTTGCGTGTTCACGGTCTTCTCAAATGCTGGATAGCCGCGCATGTTGAACCGAATTGCATACGAATCCGTCTTCGACGGCTCCTGTAGCGACTCCCATGGTCGAGCATCGGACGAAGCCATGGGGCTAGCAGGCTTGGCCCCCTCAGCTTCGATCTTTGGAAGCCCTTCGAGGTCTACCTTCTTGAACGGATGCATACAGTCGTAGCACCTGTCCATGTCGTCGAAAACCAAGCTCTTACA
>JAILQZ010000053.1 GCA_024698685.1 bacterium | reverse complement strand
CGGCTGCGGGGCGCACGTGCGAGTGCTTGATGTCGCTGCAACCGATCGCGATGGTGCGGAAGCCGTACTTAGCGTAGAGGTTTCCGATGCCCGAGAGGAGCTTGAAGTCGTTGGTGCTCCTCAGGAGCTCTCCGCCCTTCGCAACGGTCATCGTGTTGAAGTCCGCGATGTCGCGCACCCAACAGCCCATGCCCAACGAAAGGGCCGTCTCGTTCGCGGTGACCGTATCGCCGGAGCTGCGCAGGTCGTTGCGCGTGATCACGTTGCCGAGACCGGCATCGTCGAGGATCGAGTAGAGGTTCGGGGTGTCCTCGGGGCTTATGTCATCCCATTCGAGGTATGGGGCGAAGATCACGAAGATGCGCTCTGAGGCGGGCTTGTGGAAGATCGTCGTGATCGAGGCATGAGGCGGGATCTCTGCCGAGCCGGTGTAGTTGGAGTCGGGGTTGTTGGGATCGCCCTTCGGCGCGGGAGCCTGCGCGGCTGCGGCCTCTCCGCTCTCAGCGGCTAATGCGAGGCCTCCGAATGCGAAAGCGCAAAGGGTAAGGGCCACAGCCAGAATCGCCGCAATCGTTGTTCTTCCGAGCTTTCCCAAAGAGGCCTCCAAGCCGATCGAGGCGCATAGCTGCGCTCGATGGTCTGAATCGACATTGGATAATCGTAAATGAATTGGGTTTATGGTTTTACCTTGAGTTGTTTAACGGGCAGTTAAGATTGATGAATCAACGCGTATAATCGGGTAAAAGAGCATTATCGTGGCCGCGTATACGCGATGCCGCTCAGAGGCAAGTTCGAAAGGATAGGCAATGGGATTCTTGAATGACGCGGGCGAATTCATGGGCAAGGGCGTCAACAAGGTTGACAACAAGAGGAAGAAGATCGCGCTCAAGGCGCAGATCGCCGACATCAACAGGGATCGCGCGAAGCTGCTAACCGAGCTTGGCGAGCGCATCTATCTCGATGATCCAAGAAGCGAGGCGCTGGCTGCAAAGTATCCCGATCTGGTAAGGCAGATCCAGGAGCTGGACGCGAAGATATTCAACTGCAACCAGGAGATAGAGTCGATCACCGCCAGCGAGATCGAGGCAAAGGAGGCCGCCAAGCGCGCTGCCGCCGAGAAGGCGGAAGCCCAAAGGGCCGCGCAGTCGGCCGCAGCTGCCGCCATGGCAAGCGCTCCCGTGTCCGCGGGTTCCGACTCGGGGATCGTCTGCTCGCAATGCGGCGCCCCGATGAAGCCCGAGCATCGCTTCTGCGCCCAGTGCGGAGGCACGCCCGTCAGCGCACAGCCCGCACCAGCAGCTGTTCCCGAGCCTGCGTCCGCGCCAGAAGAGGCGCCGGTTGCGTACACAACAGACGGCCAGCCGATCATGAGGGGGCCGGGCAAGGCCTGCATGGCATCGTCGGCCCCGGCGTTCGACTCCATCGAACCATTCCCGAAGGGCAGTGACGATTGCACGGCGGCAGAGTCCCCAGTTTACGATTCGATTCCGAGCGAGCCGAACGAGTAGGGAATCCGCGCATCCTGCTTTGCAAGCTCCTGGCGGGCACGCTCGGCCAGGAGCCTTTCGTTGCCCTCCCAGAGGCCGAAACTAGGATAAAACCACGCGCTTTTCCCGTGCTCTCAGTGCTTTGGCAAAAGTGTAGAGATGATGCATTCATCGAATTGACGTTGTTGTCAGTTGTCAGTTTTGCTAACCTTTAGCCATACGGGCGATGCCCGCAACATATGAATATGACGACAAACGAACCCCATGCTCTCACGAATCGAGGTACTCATTGGTGGAGCGAACCAAACAAGGCCGTCATGGTTTAATAGCGTTTCTCATCGCTTTCGCAATCGCGATGGCAGCTTTCATCGTCCCATTGGCTTTGACCTCTGGCGACGCATATGGCGTCACCGCCAAGGAGAAGAAGGCCGAGGCCGACAAGCTGGTCGAGAAGCTCGATGCATTGCAAACGGAGATCAACGCCAAGCAAGCCGAATACGACGCTGCGCTCAAGGCATACAATGACGCCATCGCTGCGCAGAAGGCGGCCGAACAGAAGATAGTCGAGTGCGAGCAGCGCATCGCGGAGATCAAGCAGCAGCTCTCCGACCGCGCGGTCTCGCTCTACCGCAACGGCCGTCCATCGATGATGGACGTGCTGCTCGGCGCCGATTCCTTCTCCGATTTCGCCACCAACATGTCGATGATGGACAAGATCAACGACCATGACAAGGCCCTCGTCGAGGAGTGCCGCAAGGCCAGGGAGGAGGCCGAGGCAGCGCGCGTAGAGGCGCAGAAGCAGAGCGAGGAGGCGGCCAAGCAGATGGAGGTCGTCAAAGCCGCGAAGGCCGAGCTCCAGAAGAAGGCCTCCGAGATGAAGAAGGAGATCGACAAGCTCAACAAGGAGTACGAGGAGCTGCTTGCCGAGGAAAAGGCCCAGGCGGAGGCCGCCAAGAAGGCCGAGGAGGCCGCGAAGCGTCGCGCTCGCGAGCAGGGCTATGCGGTCACAGATGATGTGATCGCCGGCAACGGGCAGTTCGCGCATCCGTGTCCGGGCTACAGGATGATCTCCTCGACATTCGGTTGGAGGTCCTTCGACAACTCGTTCCACAAGGGCGTCGATTTCGCTGCCGCGCAGGGCACCCCGATCTACGCCGCCGAGGCCGGCACGGTGATCATCGCGGGCTACAGCAGCTCCGCGGGCAACTGGGTCGTCATCTCCCATGGCGGGGGGCTCACCACCAAGTACATGCACATGGCAACCACGCCATATGTGACCAAGGGGCAGCAGGTCAAGAAGGGGCAGAACATCGGAGTCGTCGGCACTACCGGCTACTCAACTGGTCCGCACCTGCACTTCCAAGTCGAGATCGGCGGGGAAGCGCTCAATCCGATGTACTACCTGTAGGCGCCCCGCCTCTATTCCGTAAGGAATTCCAATCCCAGATCATCCGCGGCATTCCTGTATGCCGCCAAATCCCTGTCGCTATGGCAGACCATCGTCACCTCGAGTTCGCCGAGCTGCGTCCAGGCCGAGATCGCCGATAGCGCCACGCGCGCGGCCTTGTCGATGGGATATCCGTATACGCCGGTGCTGATCGAGGGGAACGCTACGGTCACGCACCCGTTATCGGCTGCCAGCTGCAGCGAGTTGGAGTAGCTCGCGCGAAGCAGCTGCGGCTCTCCGTTGCGACCGCCCTTCCAGACTGGGCCGGGCGTATGGATCACATGGCGCGCGGGAAGGTCGTATCCTGCGGTGAAGCGTGCCTCCCCGGTCTCGCATCCTCCGAATCCGCGGCACTCCTCGAGAAGCTTCGGGCCTGCAGCGCGATGGATCGCCCCATCGACGCCCCCTCCGCCGAGCAGCGTGGTGTTCGCGGCGTTGACTATGGCGTCGACGTCCATCTTGCAGATGTCTCCCTTGATGATGCGGATGCAGCCCATCATGCCCCCCTTCAATTCCAAAAGCCCGCTCTTTGCGGGAGTTTGCCAGCATTATACAACGCTGGGAACCACGCGAGGCGCCCACGGGCGCTTCTCTGGGCTATCATTAGGGAAAGAATGGCGCGCAAAGCCCACCAGATGCCATGTAAGGCACGATAAGCGCAAAAGGCAGGGGAGATATGGAACGCACGTCCGAAGCATATGAGAAGGCTCTGAAGGCCCGAACGGCCTCTGTGAAGCTGGCGAGCACCGATGCCGCAACGCGCAATGCCGCGCTGCTGGCCATGGCCGATGCCCTGATCGCCCAGACCCCGCGGATCATAGCCGCCAACGGAGAGGACATGGCTCGCGCCAAGGCGAACTCGATGAAGGAATCGTTGCAGGACCGCCTGCTGCTCACCCCAGAGCGCATCGTCGGCATCGCGGATGCGCTGCGCCAGCTCGCCTCCGCCAACGATGTCATCGGCGAGATCCTCGAGGGGCGCACGCTCGACAGCGGTCTGAGGATGACGCGCGTGAGGGTTCCGCTCGGCGTGGTCGCGATGATCTACGAGGCGCGCCCGAACGTCACTGCCGATGCGGCCGGCCTCTGCATCAAGACCGCCAACGCCTGCATCCTGCGCGGCGGCTCGGCGGCCAACTCCACCAACATCGTCATGACGAAGGTCCTGATGGACGCAGCGGCCAGCGCGGGCATCCCGGCAAATGCGATCCAGTCGATCGAGACCACCGACAGGTCGGCCACCACCGAGCTCATGGGTCTGCATGGGCTCGTCGATGTGCTCATCCCGCGCGGCGGTGCGTCGCTGATCAAGAGCTGCGTCGAGAACTCGAAGGTCCCGGTCATCGAGACCGGCACCGGAAACTGCCACACCTACTTCCACGCCAGCGGAGATCTCGAGATGGGCCTCGAGATACTGCTCAATGCCAAACTCAGCAGGCCTGGCGTGTGCAATGCGTGCGAATCGCTGCTCATCGACGAGGCGATTGCCGACGAGGCGCTTTCCGCGGCGCTCAAGGCGCTCGCAGGCGCGAACGTCCTCATCCACGGCGACGGGAGGAGCGCCGAGGCTGCGGCTGCCCTTGGGCTGACCGAGGGGCAATTCGTTCCAGCTACGGAGGAGGACTGGGGTACCGAGTATCTCGCCTACGAGATCAGCGTGAAGGTGGTCTCCGGTTTGGACGAGGCCATCGCGCACATAAACGAATATGGCACGCAGCATTCCGAGGCTATCATCGCGAGCGACTACGATGCGATCCGCAGGTTCACCGACGAGGTCGATGCCGCGGCGGTCTACGCCAACGCGTCGACTCGCTTCACCGACGGCGGCGAGTTCGGATACGGTGCCGAGATCGGCATCTCCACGCAGAAGCTTCACGCCCGCGGGCCGATGGGGCTTGCCGCGCTCACCACCTCCAAGTTCATCCTGATGGGAGAGGGGCAGGTCAGATGAGCGCTGCCGAAGAGCTCAAGGCAGATGTCGAGGATGCCATCGCCGACGACGAGCCTGCTGCTGCGATCTCGCCGCGCATCGACGCCGCGGTAGCTTCGGGCGCCAAGGACCTGCGCATCGGGCTGATGGGCGGCACCTTCGACCCCATCCACTACGGCCACCTGATCGCTGCAGAGCAGGCGCGCGAGCAGTTCGACCTCGACTTCGTCATTTTCCTCCCAGCTGGCAATCCTTCGTTCAAGCAGGACAAGAAGGTCTCCGACGGAGAGGATCGCTACGAGATGGCACGTATCGCCACGCAGGACAACAGGGCCTTCGACGTGAGCCGCATCGAGATAGACCGCGAGGGCGTCACCTACACCTACGACACCATTTGCGAGCTGCGCGACAAGCTGCCCGGAACCACCGAGGTCTACTTCATCACCGGGGCCGACGCGATCGTGAGCCTGCCCAAGTGGTACAAGGCAGACGAGCTCGCCAAGATCGCGCACTTCGCAGCGTGCACACGCCCAGGCTATGACTACACGCAGTTCAAGGAGGCGCAGGATGCGGATATCGGCTTGCAGTTCGAGGTCGAGTTCTTCGATGTGCCTGCGCTAGCGATATCCTCCACCGACCTGCGCAAACGCGTCTCTGAGGGCAAGTCGATCGCCTACATGACCCCTCCGCAGGTCATCCGTTTCATAGCCAAGCGCGGCCTTTACATGGACGGGGAGATCTGATGCCCCCATCGAGCACATTCGGAGCAGAATCCCTCGAAGACATCGTCGAAGGCCTTAGCGTCTCCGATGCCGAGTTCGTGCTGGACGCGGCCGAGCAGCTGAAGGCACGGCTGAATCTCCCTCGATTCGAGCACAGCATCTCAGTCTGCAGGATGGCGCGATCCATGGCGCGCATCTACGGCATCGACGTGGTCGAGGCGACATTCGCAGGCCTTCTGCACGACTGGGACAAGTGCTTCAAGGGGGCGGAGTTGCTTGAGCACGCGCGCAGCCTCGGCATCGTCCTCACCGCCGAGGACGAGAAGGCGGAGGAGACGCTGCATGCGATAACCGCAGCGAAATCGCTGGCGAGCATCTTCCCCAACCTCAGCGAAAGCGTGCTGCAGGCCATCTCCAAGCACACTACCGCCGCGGTTGAGATGAGCGAGCTCGACATGCTCATCTTCTGTGCTGACATGCTTGAGCCCAAGCGCGAGTACGGTGGACTCAACCCGTTGCGCAAGATGATCGGCAGCGTCCCGCTCGAGGAGCTCTTCTCCAACTGCTATCGAAAGACCGTCAAGCATCTCGTGGAACGCCGCAGGTTCATCCACCCGATGGCCGCATCGGTCTGGAACGCATGGGTCGCGCAGGAAAGGGACAGGCAAGGTTAGCGGCAAGGCGCGGTCTTGCGATGGCCACGCCTTCCCACAGAGCAAGGAGGCAAGGATGGGCCTTTACGATCACAACGATGCGCTCGCGCTTCTAATGGAGCACAACAAGGAGCAGTTCCACATCCAGCATGGGCTGACCGTCGAGGGCGTCATGCGCTGGTATGCCAACGAATTGGGCTACGGCGACAAGGCCGATTACTGGGCGACTGTGGGCCTGCTGCACGATATCGATTTCGAGGAGCATCCCGAGGAGCATCTTAAGTGGACAGAGGAGCCGCTTGCGCAGGCTGGCTACCCTGCGGAGTTCATCCACGCGGTGCTGAGCCATGGCTATGGGATATGCACCGACGTCGAGCCTGTCCACGAGATGGAGAAGATCCTCTTCGCCGCCGACGAGCTCACCGGCCTGATCTGGTCGGCATCGCTGATGCGCCCCTCGAAGAGCACGAAGGACATGGAGGCGAAGTCGGTCAAGAAGAAGTTCAAGGACAAGCGTTTCGCCGCCGGATGCAGCAGGGAAGTGATCTCGGACGGCGCGCAGCTTCTCGGCTGGGAGCTGGGCGAGCTCTTCGAGAAGACGATACTTGCCATGCGCTCGTGCGAGGATTCGGTGGTCGCAGAGTTGGAATCCCTGCAGTTGGGCTAATCGGGCTGGGTTGGCGCGGGCTGGCTACTCCTGCTCGGCCTCTTCCGCCTCGGCGTTGGCGTCCACCGCGGCATTCGCGGCCTCTACGATCTTCGCGATGCGGTCGCTGTACTCGAAGTCGGAGATTCCGGCCTCGGAGAGCGCGACGATCTTGGCGTCACTCCAAAGGTTCTCCAGCCTGTAGTAATCGCGCGTCTGCGGCGTGAAGATGTGCACGATGACATCGCCGTAGTCGAGCAGCACCCAGTCCTTGCTGTCGGTGCCCTCTCGCCCGAACGGGCTCCTGCCGGCCTTGGCCGCAAGCTGCTCCTCAACCTCGTCAGCGATGGCGTCGACCTGGCGATCGTTCTTGCCGGTGGCGATCACGAAGTAGTCGGTTATCTTCAGCAGCGGCCCGACCTCCTGGATCAGTATGTCGCTGGCCTTCTTGGAATCGGCTGCCTGTGCCGCGATCATCGCGCATTCTCTGGATGTCAATCGAAACCCTTTCCCTTGGTCTGATCTTCTAGCTGATCGAGCTGAGAACCGCCTAGGCGTTCTTCTCGATGTAGGCGATGTAGTCGAGCATCGCGCGCTCGCGCTCTTCGTCCATAACGCTCTCGGGAGCCTCGGCGAGGATCCTTTGGACTATGGCGTGCGCGCGCTCCGGAGCCTCAGACTGCCCCTTGGCCTCCCATTCGTCCGTGCCGGTCCAGTCCGAAACGGTGGGAACCCATGCCGCGCGGCAGTAGTCGACGGTCTCGTCGTACTCGAGGAAGTTGCCGCCGAAGGGCTCCTCGAAGATCTGGTCGAGCCCCATGTGCTCCTCGTTGAAGGTGATGCCGCCTACCAGCAGGCGCACGCGTGCGATGAGCTCGTCGTCGAGGACGGTCTTCTCGAGGGAGGAGGTCATGAGGTTGGCGAGCGATCCGGCAGTTTGGCTGGTGACGTCGCAACCGGCGAGCGCGGTGTAGAGGAAGCTCTGCATGGTCTCCATGCCGGCCTGGTAGTCGATGCACTTGGACGAGGTGACGCCAGTCTGGGCGCGCGACGGCAGGTGGTAGAACTCGCGCTGCATCTGCGTTGATGCGGCGAGCATGAGCATGGTGTCGGGGTGAGCGCACTCCCACGTAGCCGAGCGCATGTAGCCGTAGGTCAGCGATGCCGAGACGACCACGGGTACGCCGGGCTTGATTAGCTGCGCGAGAACCAGGCCCGCGAGCTCCTCGGCGATGGAGAGGATCACCGTGGCCAACGGGAAGACGGGCGAGGTGATGCCCGACATCGGCGCCGAGACGATGACGACGGGCTGGTTGGCCTCCGCATAGACCTGGATGCCGTCGCAGGCGAACTGCGAGTAGACCAGCGGGGAGTTGGGGCAGACGATGTGCCATGTAACGTAGTGGCTATCGGTGTAGTCGTCGCTGCCGAACCCGATGTTGTAAAGCCTCAGCACCTCTTGCTTCTTCTGGATGGTTTCGAGGCTCATGGGGCTGAGGAGCGGCTTGTCGCAGTTCCTGAACGACTCGTACATCGCGATGATTCCGCGCATGCGCTCAGGGACGTCGTTGAGGGATACCGGCTCGTAGCCGCCGATGTCCACGTTGGGCAGCGCCTGATAGAGCTTCTGCAGATCGGCGAAATCCTTGCGGGTGGCCGCCCTGCGCGTTCCGTCGAAGTCGCGCATGAAGACCTCTCCGCCGTTGGGGTGGATGAGGATGCGGTCTCCGCCGACGAGCACGTCCTTCTCGTGGTTGGGTGCATAGAGCTTGAACTTGGAGGGAGCGAGCTCAACGCATCTCTCGATTTCGCTCTGCTCGAAGAAGACGGTATGCCCCTCCACCTTGTAGCCGTGCTTCTTGAAGAGGTCGATCGTCGCGTCGGACTCGAACACCGCGCCCTTCTTCGCGAGGATCTCGCATGCCTTCTCGTGGACGGTTTGCATTTGCTCGACTGTTAGCACATCCAGCTGACCAGCTACGTTCATGTCAACACTCCCTGCCTAATCGATTCGTCCAGATTCGGGACCTTGTATCCCTATTATAGTCGCCCGCAAATGAAAGGCGCCCGTGGGTTTTCCCACAGGCGCCTTAAGGGCAATATGCGTTTGCCGACTACTTGTCGGACTTGGAAGCCTGAAATTCTGCGACGAGCTTCTGCGCGACGTCGCGCGGAGCCTCCTCGTAGCCCTCGACCTCGATGGTGTAGGAACCGCTGCCGCGGGTGATCGAGCGGAGATCCTTGGCGTAGCTGACGACCTCTGCGTAGGGGACGCGAGCCTTGATGACGGTGTTGCCGAAGGAGTCGTGATCCATGCCGGCGACGCGACCGCGGCGGGTCGAGAAGTCACCCATGATGGCTCCAGCGTAGGAGTCCTCGATGGTGACCTCGAGGTTGGCCATCGGCTCGAGAATGTAGACGTCGGCCTTCTCGCAAGCGGCGCGGAATCCGAGCCTTGCAGCGAGCTTGAACGCCATTTCGTTCGAGTCGACCGGATGGTAGGAGCCATCGTAGACGGCGCACTTGATGTCGACGCACGGATAGCCGGCGAGGAAGCCCTCCTCCATGGCCGCAACGACGCCCTTGTCGACTGCGGGGATGAATCCGCGCGGGATCCTGCCGCCGACGACCTCGTCGATGAACTCGTAGCCGCCGCCCGGGTTGGGCTCGAGGCGCAGCCAGCAGTCGCCGAACTGTCCGGCGCCTCCGGTCTGCTTCTTATGACGGCCCTGGGCCTGCGCTACGCGGCGGATCGACTCGCGGTAGGGAACGCGAACTGGGAGGACGTTGACGTTGATCTTGCTGCGCTCCTTGAGGCGGGAGAGGATGAGGTCGGTCGCGCCGTCGCCGAGCGTGGTGAGCAACGTCTGATGGGTCTCATCGTTGCGGGAGAGCGAGATGCACGGATCGATTTCGCACTGCTTGGCGATGAAGTCGCTCATCTTGTCCTCGTCCTTCTTGTCCGCTGCCTCGATGGCGATCGGATAGAGGGGCTTCGGGAAGGCGATAGGCTCGAAATCGACTGCGCCGCCAAGGGAGAGCGAGTCGTTGGTCTTGGCGTCGGAGAGCTTGGGGATGACGACGATGTCGCCGGCGAAGGCCTTCTCGGCGGCCTCGGTCTGCTGGCCGACCATCGAGTAGATATGGGAGATCCTGTCCTTCTTGCCGGTGCGGGCGGTTGCGATCTCGTCCGCTGCCTTGAGCGAACCGCGAACCACCTTGACGAAGCTCAGACGGCCAACGTAGGGGTCGGAGAGCGTCTTGAAGACGAATCCGCATGCGTCGCCCTCGCCGACTGCGATCTCATCGCCATCGACGGTGGCGTAGGGCTTGCGATCGAGCGGGGTGGGGAAGAACTCGACGATGTCGTCGAGAAGGTTCATGACGCCCTGCTCCTGGGTTGCCGAACCGACGTAGACCGGCACGAAGAGGTTCTGCGCGATGGAGGACTTGAGAAGGAATGCGAACTCCTCGTCGGTGAACTCGCCCTCGTCGAAGAACTTCATCATAAGGTCGTCATCTGCCTCGGCGACAAGCTCGTTGAGGTCGGCCCTGGCATTCTCAGCCTCTGCGAGGAGGTCGCCGTCGAGCTCGGAGATGGTCTCCTTGCCACCTGCGGTGACGCGCTTCTTGGTGCGGAGCAGGTCGACGATGCCGCTGAAGTCCTTCTCGGTGCCGATGGGCTCGACGGCTGCGCCGAGGCGCGTGCCGAACTGGTCGATCAGGCCCTGGAGGATCTCGTTGTAGTCGGAGTTCTCCTTGTCGATGCGGTTGATGTAGATGACCCTGGGGATGCCAGCAACCTCTGCCATCTGCCAGATCTTTTTGGTCATGATCTGGACGGAGGGGTTGGAGTCGACGACGAAGACCGCGGTCTCGCAGGCCTTGAGCGCTGCGATGGTGTCTCCGATGAAGTCGGGCGAGCCGGGAGTGTCGAGGACGTTGATCTTCACGCCCTTGTGGACGATCGTTCCGAGGCTTGTGGAAATGGTGATCTGCCTCTTGATCTCCTCGGGGTCGTAGTCCATGTTGGACTTGCCGTCCACGGTGGTGCCCAAGCGCTGGGTCTTTCCGCAAAGATGGAGCATGGCCTCTGCAAGCGAGGTCTTGCCTGCCCCATCCTGACCCACAAGCACGATGTTGCGGACCTTATCCGATGTGTAATCTGCCATTAGTGACGCCTCCCAACTGAATAGTCGATCCTGGCGACGCTCGCTCTCCGGCCGCCAAGGTTTCCAACCGAACGTTCCAAAAGGAAAATCATCCGAAAATTAGCTGCAATCTACTATAAACCACTTGCATGTCAATCGGAGTTAGAACCTCGTTTTTTCGAGGAGGTATCGATTTGAGGCAACTACGGCGCGATTTGAGGGGCCAAAGTGCGCTCCAGCAGCCGATAATCGGGCATATTTCGCTCAGCAACGCGCTCATGGAAGCCACAGGGCGCTTCGCCTACACAGGGTCGGCCAACCTCTCTGCTCGGCCTTATAATCAAAGGCTATCATCGCAGTAATAGCGCCTCGCGCAGCCAAGCGGCGGTGCGCAGGCGGTTGAAACGGGATCTACTTACGACCATTTGGCAAAGGGGCATGAAGGTGGCACAGGACTACAAGAGCACGATGAATCTTCCCAAGACCGACTTCTCGATGAAGGCCGGCCTTCCGATCAACGAGCCGAAGAGGCTCGAGAAGTGGGAGCAGATGGACCTCTACCACGAGGTTCTGAAGCAAAACGAGGGCAACGAGCCGTTCGTTCTGCACGATGGCCCTCCGTACGCCAACGGACCGATCCACATCGGGCACGCCTTCAACAAGATCCTCAAGGACATCATCGTCAAGTACAAGTCGCAGCGCGGCCACTACGCGCCCTACGTTCCCGGTTGGGATTGCCACGGTCAGCCCATCGAGCACATCATCGAGAACAAGCTCGGCCCCGAGAAGATGAAGCAGATCGACAAGCCCACGCTGCGCCGCCTCTGCCGCGAGTATGCGGAGAAGTGCGTCGACCTGCAGCGCGATGGATTCAAGCGCCTCGGCGTCGGCGGCGAGTGGGACGATCCCTATCTCACCTACGCCCACGAGTACGAGGCTGGCAACATCACGCTCTTCAAGCAGCTCTACGAGACCGGCGCGATCTATCGCGGCCGCAAGCCCATCCATTGGTGCATGCACTGCCACACCGCTCTGGCCGAGGCCGAGATCGAGTATGGCGATGAGAGCAGCCCCTCGATCTTCGTCCGCTTCAAGATGGATGAGGTTCCCGCTCAGTTCGCCGCCGCGGGCCTCGAGGGCGAGTGCGACATCCTGATCTGGACCACCACCCCGTGGACCCTTCCCGCCAACACAGCGGTCTCTCTGGCCCCCGAGGCCGAGTACGTCATCATCCAGCTCGACGGCATGAACCTCCTTATGGCCGAGGCTCTCGTTGACAGCGTCGCCGAGATCGCCGGTTGGCAGGGCCATTCGATCTTCACGGCAGATGACGAGCCCGTCCGCGTCAAGGGCATCGAGCTGGCCGAACTCACCTACACCTGCCCGATTCGACAGGATCTCAAGGGCAAGCTCATCTACGGAAACCACGTAACCCTCGACACCGGCACCGGCTGCGTCCACACCGCTCCCGGCCATGGCCAGGACGACTATCTGGTCGGCCTCGAGTTCGACATCGCGCTGCTGATGCCCGTCGACGACAACGGCGTCCTCACCGAGGAGGCTGGGCAGTTCGCCGGCCTCGACGTCTGGTCCGCCAACCCGAAGATCATCGACTGGCTCAAGGAGCAGGGCACGCTCGTGGCGCATGTCGACATCAGCCACAGCTATCCGCACTGCTGGCGCTGCCATGAGCCCGTCATCTTCCGCGCCACCGACCAGTGGTTCGTCTCGATGGACGGCACCGGTCTGCGCAAGGAGGCCACCGAAGCCATCGACAGCGTGCAGTGGTATCCCAGCTGGGCTTCCAATCGCATCGGTGCGATGGTAGCCGACCGTCCCGACTGGTGCATCTCGCGCCAGCGCTCCTGGGGCGTGCCGATCCCGGTCTTCAAGTGCAGGAAGTGCGGAGAGACCGTGGCCAACCCGGAGACCTTCGACGCCGTGATCGACCTCTTCACCAACGAGGGGGCCGACGCGTGGTACACCAAGGATCCCTCCGAGTACCTGCCCGTCGGCACCTGCTGCCCGCGTTGCGGCTGCGAGGAGGTCATTCCCGAGAGCGACATCCTCGACGTCTGGTGGGAGTCGGGCGTCTCGCACTATAGCGTCTGCGAGCAGCGCGACTACCTCTACCGACCCGCCGACATGTACCTCGAGGGCTCCGACCAGCATCGCGGCTGGTTCCAGTCTTCGCTGCTCACCTCCGTCGGGGCCTACCACGAGGCACCCTACAAGTCGGTCGTATCCTGCGGATTCGTCCTCGACGGCGAGGGCCGCAAGATGTCCAAGTCGCTCGGCAACGTGATCTCGCCCGCCGAGGTCATCGCCAAGTCCGGCGCCGACGTGCTGCGCCTGTGGACCGCTTCGGTCGACTATTCGCAGGATGTCTCGATCTCCGACGAGATCCTCAAGGGAACCTCCGATGCATACCGCCGCATCCGCAACACCTTCCGCTTCCTGCTGGGCAACCTCAACGACTTCGGCAACGACGACCTCGTTGCGCTCGACGAGCTCCTGCCGCTCGACCGCTGGGCCATCGCCCGCGTCCAGCAGCTGCTAGCCGATGTCACCGCCAACTACGAGGAGTACAGGTTCCATGCTGTCTTCCGCGCACTCTTCGACTACGTGGTCACCGACCTCTCGGCGATCTACATGGATGTCGCCAAGGACAGGCTCTACTCCGCAGGCGCCAAGTCGGTGGAACGCCGCAGCGCCCAGACCGCGCTCGCCAACATCCTCGAGGTGCTCGTGCGCTGCTTCGCCCCGATACTCGTCTTCACCTGCGACGAGGTCTTCGAGAACTATCCCGAGGGCATGAAAAGCGGCATCGCGAGCGTCCATCTGGCCGGATGGCCCGAGCTCTCCGACTTCGCCCCGCAGATTCCCGCCGACTCCGCGGCCGAGCTGCTCGCCGACTTCGAGCAGATCCTCTCGGTGCGCGAGGTGGTCACCAAGGCGCTCGAGGAGCTGCGCGCCTCCAAGGTGCTCAGCAAGAGCCAGGAGGCCGACGTCACCATCACCGCGGATGCCGAGACGATAGAGCTGCTCGCCAAGTACGGCGAGGAGGCCATCGCCGAGCTCTGCATCGTCTCGAGCGTGAGCCTCGTCGCCGACGATTCCGCCAGCGCGCCCACTGCCTCGATCTCCAAGTCGAGCCTCGAGAAGTGCCCGCGCTGCTGGAACTACCGCGAGCTCATCGCCGAGGGCGAGCATGCGGGTCTGTGCCAGCGCTGCGCCGACGTAGTGAGCGCCATCGGCTAAGAGGCACCGATGTCAGCCGCCCGCGTCCTTTCGACCAAGAGGTCCGCGATCGTCTTCACCATCGTTGCGGTGGTGGGAGTGATCGCGGACAGGTTGACCAAGGTTTGGGCGAATATCGCGCTGAGTTCGGGAAGCATCGATGTCATCTCCGGAGTCTTCAGCTTCAAGCTCGTCTTCAACGAGGGCGCATCGTTCGGCATGCTCAACGGGGCGAAGGTGCTCTTCCTAGTCATCACCGTCGTGGTTTGCGCGGCGATCCTTGTCTATCTGGCCAGATTCTGCAAGCGCACGCCATATGAGGTCGTTCTTCTCGGCGCCATCTTCGCCGGCGCCCTCGGCAACGCCTTCGACCGCGCGTTCTACGGCGCCGTCACCGACTTCCTGAGCTTCGACCTCATCAGCTTCCCGGTATTCAACGTGGCGGACATCTGCATCACCTGCGGGATGATCCTATGGGTGATCTTCGCGATCTTCAGCCGCAACAGCTTCTTCCGCGACAAGCAGGAGGTGGGCGCGAAATGAGCGACTACGTGCATGTCGTGGAGCAGGATGAGAGCGGGCAGCGCCTCGATGCGCTCCTTGCCGGCCTTCCCGGCTTTGCCAGCCGCTCCGCCGCCGCCAAGGCGATCGAGTCGGGCGAGGTCTACGTCAACGGGGGAGCGGAGAGCAAGAAGTATTCCGTCCGAGCGGGAGACCGCATCGAGTACACGGTATTCGAGCCGGTGGCGCTCGAGCTCGCCGGCTACGACATCGACTTGGACATACGCTTCGAGGACGATGATATGATCGTGCTCAGCAAGCCCGTCGGGCTCGTTTGCCATCCCTCGCCCGGGCACGTCGGCGACACGCTCGTCAACGCGCTGATCGCCCACTGCGGCAAGGACCACCTCGCCAACCTGCAGGGCGATGATCGCCTCGGAATCGTTCACCGCCTCGACATGGACACCTCGGGCCTGATGCTCGCCGCCAAAACCGATGACGTAGGCTATGCGCTGCAGGATGGCATCAGGGTGCGCAGCATCGACCGCAGGTACCTCGCGCTCGTCCACGGCTACATAGCGCGCGACACCGGCTACATCGATGCGCCCATCGCGCGCCATCCCAAGGAACGCCTCAAGATGGCGGTTAGCGACTCGCAATCCGCCCGCTCTGCCGTAACCACCTTCACGGTGCTCGAGCGCTTCGAGGCCTCCCGCACCGACAACGGCTATTGCCTCATCGAGTGCAAGCTCTTCTCCGGGCGTACCCATCAGATCAGAGTCCACATGTCCTATATCGGACATGCGGTGGTTGGGGATATGATGTATGGTGCAGGAAAGGAGCAGGCGAATCTGGGCTTGCGCAGGCAATTCCTGCATTCGTACAAGCTTTCGTTCATGCATCCTGTGACGGAAGAGGATATGCTATTCGTTGACAGCCTCCCCGAGGACCTGCAGAGGGCCCTCGATGGTTTGGCCGGCAGGTCGATGGGGCGCACGGAGTATGGCGAGCAGGTCTTCGAGAGCATGCGCGCCTCCGAGGCCAGCAGGCAGGCCTGATAGCTCCAGGCGTTGGCTCTAGGAAGTGGTTGCTTTGGCAGAGAAGCCTAAGAAGGACAAGGCGAAGGCCCCCAGCGCGCAGTATGGCGTGCTGTTCGTCCACTACGGCCTTCCCTCGGACATCGACGACAAGACGCTCAGGCCGTTCATGCGCAGGATCCTGCTCGACAAGCGCGTGCGCACGCTTCCGCTGCCGCTTTGGCTTCCCAAGATGCAGTTCTCGATCCTCGGCCCGGCCGTCCAGGAGCTCAAGCGCGAGATCAGCAGCTTCTGGAGCGGCGAATCCACATACCAGAAGAACTGCAACAGGCAAAGGCGCGCCATCGCGCTCGACATCGAGGATCTCGGGATGACCAACGTGGTCACCGCCAGCGTCTCGCGGTACGGCAAGCCGGGCATCCGCGAGGGGCTGCAGCATCTCACCGAGTCGGGTGCAAAGCGCATCGTCATCGTCCCGATGGCTCCGCAGTCCTCCTACACCTTCACCGCCTCCGTGCACGATGCGTGGAAGAAGGAGAAGAGGCGCTTCTCGAGCGACGTGGAGTACCGCTTCATCGACAACTTCTATGATGACGAGTGGTACATCGAGGCGCTTGCGAACAACATCCTCGACACCGTGGAGAGGCTGCGTCCGCAGGGGGGTGCGGGCAAGCACAGGATTCCCGAGGTCAACGCCACGGGCTCCCTCTCCGCGCTCGACATGCTTGCGCCGAAGCACAAGCTGGTCTTCGTCTACCGCACCGCGCCGCTGCGCGATATCCAAGATGGAGACAACTACGAGCTGCAGACCTCGGCCACCGCGCTAGCCGTAGCGAACAGGCTCGGCCTCAAGCGCAACGAATGGACGATCGCCTACCTGCCCTCCGTTGCCATCAGGGGCCGCGATGCGCTCACGCCAACCTTCGAGGAGACGCTCGAGCGCTTCAAGCTCGGCAGCGTGAAGGACATCGTCGTCGTGGCGCCGGGAGGCGTCGTTCCTACCATCGACATGCGCCATACGGTAGCCATCGAGATGAAGCGCAAGTTCCTCGACCTGTTCGCCAATGACGCTTCGGGTGAACCCGTGCGCTTCACCACCGTCGGCGCGCTCAACGACCACGAGGACTTCACCTACGCGATCGCCAACATCGTAGTCAACGAGTTCCGCGGCTGGAAATAGCGCTTGCGCCTTGCGCTTGGCGGGCCCAACGCGCCGCCTCCGCCCAGAAAACCCCCGATGCGCCCTGCCAAAGGGCAATTCGCGACGATTCGCCTTGCGAGTGGACGATTCGCAAGCTAACATATACACGACCTTTAAATGCGGTACCGTGAGACCGACAAGGCGATTCATAGCAGGATGCCCGTGTGCATCCCCTTGCGCATGCACTGCGCCTCGAAACCCTTGCCGGAACTCCATCCGCAAGGGCGTTTTGATAAGAGGAGGCACATCATGCAAGCTTCTCAAGGCTCGATCGTCATGGACGAGAGGGCGATATCCCATTCCCTGACGCGCATCGCGCACGAGATCATCGAGAAGAACGACAACCTCGACGACCTGATCCTCATCGGCATCGTCACCAGGGGAGACATCCTCGCGTCGGTGCTCGGCGAGCGCGTCGAGCAGATCGAGGGCGTCAGGATCCCTGTCGGTTCGCTCGACGTCTCGTTCTACCGCGACGACGTCTCCGGACACCTTCCCACCGAGGTCTACGAGACCCAGATCCCGTTCTCGATCAGCGGGAAGAACATCATTCTCGTTGACGACGTGCTCTACACGGGGCGCACGGTGCGAAGCGCCTTGGACGCGCTGATGGACTACGGAAGGCCCGCGCGCATACAGCTGGCGGTGCTGGTCGATCGCGGTCATCGCGAGCTGCCGATTCGCCCGGATTACGTCGGCAAGAACATCCCCACATCGTCGACCCAGCAGGTGCGCTTCTATGCAGAGCGCATCGACGGGCGCACCGCGGTCGAGCTCACCGAGGCCACCAAGCCCGGCGAGCACATCGGATCGCAGCCCGTCGGACTCGATGCCATCAGCTACAAGCGCGCCGCGGCGGGATCAGGTCGCGACGCATCGGCGGCGAAGGTGCAGGAAGGGGGCGATGAGTGATGGGCATCGTCAAATCGAAGCATCTCCTCGAGATCGGCGACTTCACGCCCTCCGAGATCATGTCGATACTCGACCTGGCGAGGTCGTTCAAGGAAGTCAACGACCGCGCGATCAAGAAGCTGCCCACGCTGCGCGGCCGGACGATCGTCAACATGTTCCTCGAGCCCTCGACGCGCACGCGCACCTCGTTCGAGATCGCAGCGAAGCGCCTCTCCGCCGATGCGGTGAACATGTCGGGTTCGACCAGCTCCACCACCAAGGGCGAATCGCTCGTCGACACCGCGAAGACGCTCTCGGCGATGAACTGCGACATCGTGGTGATCAGGCACCGCTACGCTGGCGCGCCGCGCATCCTCGCGGACAACATGAGCGCCCATATCATCAACGGCGGCGACGGGAAGCACCAGCACCCGACGCAGACGCTGCTCGACCTCTTCACGATGCGCGAGCATTTCGGCCATCTCGACGGGCTCAACGTCGCGATCGTCGGCGACATCGCGCACTCGCGCGTTTTCGGCTCGCTCGCTCCCGCGCTCAAGGCGCTCGGAGCCAATCCGATAGCCGTGGCCCCGCCGACGCTTTTGCCGGCGCGCCCCGACGTGCTCGGCGCGGAGGTCTCCTGGAGCCTCGATGAGGTCATCCCCGAGGCCGATGTCCTCTACATGCTGCGCATCCAGCAGGAGCGTCTCGACGACGCGCCCTTCCCGACGCTTCGCGAATACGCGAATCTCTTCGGCCTCGACGCGCGCAGAGCGGCTAAGATGAGGGAAAACGCGATTGTGATGCATCCCGGCCCCATGAACAGGGGCGTCGAGGTCTCTTCCGAGATCGCCGACGATCCGCGGATGCTCGTGCTGGATCAGGTGAACGCCGGAGTGGCCGTGAGGATGGCCGTCATGTATGCGCTGATTGGTGGTGAGAAGGATGAGCTTACTGTTTAGGGGAGCACGTCTGGTCGACCCCGCTGTGGGTCTGGACAGGGTGGCCGATCTGCTCGTGGCAGATGGCGCGATCGCCGCGGTCGGCGAGGGGCTGGAGTGCGAGGGCGCCGAGGTCCGCGAGATGCAGGGGAAGGTTATCGTTCCCGGCCTCGTCGACATCCACGTCCACTTCCGCGATCCGGGCCTCGAGTACAAGGAGGACCTGATCAGCGGATCGGCATCTGCAGCGCACGGAGGCTTCACCGACGTCTGCGTCATGCCCAACACCAACCCCACCTGCGACACCGAGAGCGGAGTCGAGTACATCTTGAGCAAGGCCCGCGACGCGCACGTGCGCATCCATCCGGTAGGGGCGATCACCGTAGGCCTGCAGGGCAAGGCGCTTGCCGAGATCGGCAGCATGTCGGCTGCAGGAGCGGTTGCGTTCTCCGACGATGGCCGCGGGGTTCAGAGCGACTCGATGATGCGCAGGGCGATGGACTATGTGAAGATGTTCGGCAAGGGCATCATGTCGCACTGCCAGGTGGACGACCTCAGCGGCACCGGCGTGGTCAACGAGGGAACCGCATCTACGCGTCTGGGCCTGGCCGGTTGGCCGGCCGCAGCGGAGGAGATCCAGATCGGGCGCGACATCGCGCTCTGCGAGCTCACGCGTTGCAAGCTGCACATCCAGCACATCACCACGCGCGGCGGAATCGAGGCGGTTGCGAACGCGAAAGCCAAGGGCCTCCCGGTGACCTGCGAGGTCACGCCGCATCATCTCTTCCTCACGCAAGACGATATCGACAACTCCTACGACACCTCGCTGAAGGTCAACCCGCCGCTGAGGCGCGCGGAGGATGCCGAGGCGCTGATCGAGGCGCTGGGCGATGGGACGATCGACTGCATCGTCACCGACCACGCGCCCCATGCGCTTCACGAGAAGGCGCTCGAGTTCGAGCTCGCGCCCTTCGGGATGATCGGACTCGAGACCTCGCTGGGACTCGTGCTCACCAAGCTCGTTGCGACGGGCAGGATCACGCTCGCGCGCATGGTCGAGCTGATGGCGATCAACCCGCGCGAGATAGCCGGGCTGCCGCAGGTCAAGCTCGAAGAGGGCGCTTCGGCGGACCTCACGATCATCGACCCCGAGGCCGAATGGACCGTCGATGCGCGCGACTTCCTCTCGAAGTCGGTCAACTCCGGATTCATCGGCGCCGAGCTCAAGGGCAAGGCGACCGACCTCTACATCGCAGGCGAGCCAGTCATGGTCGATGGCGCGGTTCTCTAGCGCGGGCGACTTGGAAGGAAGGCCCAAATGAGCAACATCGGAGACAGCGGCGCCTGCAGCGGAGCGAAGGCCAATCGCGAGTGCGAGGCGCTGGACGTTCTCTCCAACGAGAGGCGGGCGGACGGCATCTGGCTGCTGAGGCTCGCTGCGCCCGGCATGGCCGGCAAGGTCGAGCCAGGGCAGTTCGCGCATTTCAGGCTCCCACGGTTCGGGGGGCACATCCTGAGGCGCCCGTTTTCGATCTACGACGCGAATGCCGAAGAGGGGACCATCGAGCTCCTCTATCAGCTTGCCGGCAAGGGCACCGAGCATATGACGAGCCTGGTGCCGGGTGAGCGGTTCGACTGCATCGGCCCGGTTGGAACAGGCTGGGCACCCCCTGCGCAAGCGCGCAATGCGCTGCTGGTCTGCGGAGGAGTGGGCATCGCTGCCGTCAACATGCTCGCGCTTGCGCTCAGGCGAAGCGGAGCGGCAGTGACCTGCGCTTTCGGCGCCGGAAACGCTGGCAAGCTCGCAGGTATCGAGCGCCTCGAGAGCGCTGGCGTGAAGATGCTGATCGCCACCGACGACGGCAGTGCTGGGCATCGCGGATTCGTCACCGACCTAATGCGCGATGCGCTGGCGGGCGACCCATCGATCGACTACATCGCGATCTGCGGACCCAGGCCGATGGAGGCCATCGCATGCAGGATCGCGCTCGAGAGCGAGCGCGTGGCCTCCGGTGAGGTGCGATGCGAGGTCTCGATGGAGAACAGGATGGCCTGCGGAATCGGCGCATGCCTCTCCTGCGTGGTCGACACCGTGGATGGCCTGCGCCGCTCATGCGCCGACGGACCGGTCTTCGATGCCAGGAAGGTGGTGTGGCGATGAGCGTTGACCTCACGACCCGCATCGGCAAGCTCACGATGAAGAACCCGGTGACCACCGCATCGGGAACCTTCGCCTCGGGAATGCAATACGCCGAGTTCTTCGAGCTCGACAGGCTCGGTGCGGTTACCACCAAGGGCGTCTCGCTCGAGCCGTGGCGCGGCAACGAGGGCGTCAGGATCGCCGAGAGTCCCAGCGGCATGCTCAATTCGATCGGCCTGCAGAATCCCGGCGTAGAGGCCTTCTGCGCCGGCGACCTCGCGTGGCTCTCGCAGCAGGATGTGCCCATCATCGTCAACGTCTCCGGCCACAGCGTCGCCGAGTTCGCCGCGATCATCGAGCGGCTGGAGGAGGAGGGGAGCGCAGACGCCTATGAGCTCAATGTCTCCTGCCCCAACGTCGACAGCGGCGGCATGACCTTCGGCACCGACCCCGAGGCCGCTGCTCGGATCATGGCAGCTTGCAGGAAGGTCACCGAGCGCACGATCATCGTCAAGCTCACCCCCAACGTCACCGACATCGTCTCGATCGCGCGCGCCGTGGTCGACGAGGGCGCCGACGCGCTCTCGCTGATCAACACGCTGCTCGCGATGGCCATCGATGCGCGCACTCGCAAGGCGGTCTTCAACCGGAAGGTCGCGGGGCTCTCCGGCCCGGCGATAAAGCCGGTGGCGCTGCGCATGGTCTACGAGGTGCACAAGGCGATCGACGTGCCGCTAATCGGAATGGGCGGAATCGTCTGCGCAGAGGATGCAATCGAGTTCATCCTCGCGGGCGCCAGCGCCGTGGCCGTCGGCTCGGCGAACTTCATCGACCCTCTGGCCTCCGTCAAGGTCATCGATGGGATCGAGCGATATCTGGAGGACAATTCGATCGGGTCCGTTTCGGAGCTGGTCGGTGCACTGGAGTAGGGCGCGGCGGATGGCACCTTCCGAAACGCGGCGCCAGAGGGAGCAAAGGAGCTAACATGGCAGGCATAACGGCAGATCAGGCAAGGGATAGGATCATCGTCGCCCTCGATTGCGACAGGGTGCGGGCGCTCGAGCTCGCGGATATGCTGCAGGGCAGCGCGCGCTGGCTCAAGATCGGCATGACGCTCTACTACACGGAGGGTCCTGCGATAGTCGCCGAGCTCAAGAAGCGCGGATTCAAGATCTTTCTCGATCTGAAGCTCCACGACATCCCGCACCAGATCCGCGGCGCGGCGGCCTCGATCGCATCCACCGGCGCGGACATGCTGACGATTCACGCATGCGGAGGCGCAGAGATGGCCAAGGCCGCCATCGAAGGTGCGGCTGCCGGAGCTGCTGGCGAGCTTCCTGCGATCCTCGCGGTGACAGTGCTGACGAGCATGGACGATGAGACGCTGCAGACGGTCGGAGTCGATTCGGATGCGCAGTCCCAGGTCAAGCGCCTTGCAGCGCTGGCGTGCGGCAGCGGAGCGAACGGCGTGGTGGCCTCGCCCCTCGAGGCCGCGATGCTGCGCGAGCTCCTCGGTCCGGATGCTCTCATCGTCACCCCGGGCGTCAGGCCCGCAGGCAGCGCGGCTGGCGACCAGGCTCGAATCGCAACCCCTTCCGCGGCCATCTCGGCGGGCGCGAGCCACGTCGTCATCGGCCGGCCTATCACCCAGGCGGGCGATCCCGCGGCTGCATTCGAGGCCATCGTCGAGGAGATAATCGCAGGATAAGCGCCATAAACGCTCACAAAATATCCACGAAGCCTATCCGTTCAGCACCTGACAGAAGCCGAAAGCCTAACGCTTGCGCGCATAGGCGATTAATTTGGGTTCATTCCGATAAAAGCCTATAGAATATGACAATGCAAACGTCAGGTTTGCTAACTGACGAATGGCATTTCGACTTGGATTACCCCGCTCATTTGGTAACGGTCGAGGACTTACTGGACACGTAGAAAGGCAAGGTTGTAGATATGGCATTGCCCAATCAGACTGATGAACAGCGTCGTGCAGCACTCGAGAAGGCAGCGCAGGCTCGCCATGCTCGCGCAGAGCTTCGCAGCAAGATCAAGGATGGAAAGATCACCATCACCGAGATCCTCAACACCGTCGATGATCCCGTAATCGACAAGCTGAAGGTCAAGGACATGATCTCCTCCCTCCCCGGCTACGGCGCGGCCAAGGTAACCAAGATCATGGAGGAGCTCGGAATCTCCGACACTCGCAGGATCAAGGGTCTCGGCACCCGCCAGAAGGAAGCCCTCATCGAGAGGCTCGCTTCCAAGTAATGGCGAATCGCCTCTTTGTAATCTCAGGTCCGTCCGGCGCAGGCAAGGGAACCCTCGTCAAAGGGCTCATGTCTGTCCGGGAGGACTTGTGGTTATCCGTCTCCGCTACGACTCGCCAGCCCAGGCCGGGCGAGATCGATGGGGAGACGTATTTCTTTCTCAGCAGGGAAGAGTTCGACCGCCGAATCGAGGAGGGTGACTTCCTGGAGTGGGCGGATGTGCACGGCAATCGCTACGGCACGCTGCGAAGCGCAGTCGAACAGCGCCTCGAAGACGGTCTCAGCGTGATACTCGAGATCGACGTGCAGGGAGCGCTCATCGTGCAGAGGAGCTATCCCGAGGCGATCCTGATCTTCGTCAAGCCCCCCTCGTTCGAGGAGCTGAGGAAGCGCCTGATCGGCAGGGGCACGGAAAGCGAAGAGCAGATCGAGCTGCGGCTTGCCAACGCCAAGATGGAAATGGAACTGGAAGGCTGCTATAATTATTCGGTTACGAACGATGAAGTCGATATAGCAGTGAGCGAGCTGAATTCGATCATCGATTTCGAGATAGGCTAACGCTTCGGCGTGGAATGGAAAGATAGGCAAATGTCAATCATCGACCAGCACATAGACAAGCTTCTTGAGAAGACCGACAACGACAAGTTCCTCCTCTGCGCTATCACCGCAAAGCGCGCCCGCGACATCAACGACATGATGTGCGGCCAGAAGACGAGGGCACTGCAGCTGCAGACCGTTGCCGAGATCTCGCAGTTCTCCGATTGCAAGCCCCTCTCGCTTGCGATGGAAGAGGTCGAGCGCGGCGATCTCATCGATCTCAAAGAGGATGAGCCGCAGGCCTAGCTTGAAAGGCGCGGGCCATGACCCAGCCAGTTTTTCTCGTCCATTACCATGAGATCGGCCTCAAGGGCCGCAACCGCTCGTCGTTCGAGCGCAAACTCATAGACAACATATCGTTTCTCAGCAAGGACCTCCCCGTCGATGGCGTACGCAAGATCTCGGGGAGGATTCTCGTTCATGTGGATGTAGAGGCGCTCGGCCCCGGGCTGGTGCTCGACGACGAGGGATTCATCGAGGGCGGGTTGGCCAACCCGGCTCTCGACCGCCTCTTCCAGATCCTTCGCGACATCCCGGGCGTAGCACGCGTCTCCCGCGGTTGGCGCACCAATCGCGAGCTCGATGACATCAGGCGCGTAGCCGCCAAGGTGCTCGGCGCCGCCGAGCCGTTCGGCAGCTTCAAGGTTCGAGCGCGCAGGTCGAACACCGACTTCCCGATCGGTTCGATGGAACTAAACCAGATCATCGGCTCCCATCTCTGCGAGAGCTTCCCCGAGGCCAAGGTCCAGATGGAGTATCCCGACGTCACCGTATTCGTCGAGGTCATCCAGGGAAGCACCTACATCTACGCCGACACGCAGCCCGGCATGGGCGGGCTACCCGTGGGCACGGCCGGCAACGTCATCGCGTTGCTTTCCACCGGCATCGATTCACCCGTCGCGATGTGGCGCATGATCCATCGCGGTGCCGTCGCCATCGCGCTGCACTTCTCCGGAGCCCCGCAGACCGACGATTCCAGCGAATACCTCGTGCGGGAGATATGCGAGGGCCTTTCGAGCACTGGCGGCGTCAAGCGCCTGTGCATCGCGCGAATAGGGGACTATCAGGCCGAGATCGCCAACGTCGTGCCCCCCAAGCTGCGAGTCATCTTCTTCCGCAGGCTGATGTTCACCGTCGCCAACGAAGTCGCCAGGCGCATGGGAGGCAAGGCGATCGTCACCGGCGAGTCGCTCGGTCAGGTGGCTTCGCAGACGATGGAGAACATCCGCGCCGTCGACGCCGTCGCCGAGCTCCCGGTATTCAGGCCGCTCATCGGCACGGACAAGCAGGAGATCATCGCGCTCGCTCAGCGCATCGGCACCTTCGACCTCTCGACGCGCGCCTGTGCCGACTGCTGCACCCTCTTCCTGCCGCGCAGCCCCGAGACCCACGCCAAAATGCGCGAGGTGGAGGAGTGCGCCGCCAAGATGGACTTCGCCTTGTGGGCTCGCGAGATCTGCGACTCGATGCAGATCGTCGAGTGCAGGTGCAACCGTTAGGACAGCGGGTCCGGGCCTCTCAAATAGCCTCTAAGCGCGGGTTTTGCTGCGTCGCATCCTTTATCGAATTCCAGCCTAACGCCGCCCAGAGCGCATCTGGTGGGCTCGTGGAGGCATTCCCAAAGGCCAATCTGCGTCCGCTTGCATTTGGATTCTGTTTGGAATTCCTTTGGAACCCATTTGGAAGCTTTCGGCGTTGCGTTAAGGTTGCGGCGATAGGCTCTTCTCGTAAGAAACGAGGAGGGCCGAGCGTTGAAGGGGTCTGTTGGCAAGCGCGCGAGGTTGCCGGAGCGCGCGGGCATTTCGAAGGTTCCCAAGAACGTCATCGTCGCCGCGGCTATAGTCGCGGTTCTGGTGGCGGGGCTCGCGCTCGCGCATTGGTGGCCTTCGAGCGGCGGGATCAGCATCGTCTCCAGCGAGGAATCCGCCTCATCCGTTGGGGAGGGCGGCGATGCCGCTGCACCCAAGTCCGAGCAGAAGATCATCTACGTGCACGTCGTCGGGGCGGTGAAGAAACCCGGCGTCTACACGTTCGCGCAGGGTGTCCGGGCGGAGGCCGCCGTTGACGCGGCAGGCGGGTTCGCCAAGAACGCGAACACGGCCTCGGTCAATCTCGCGCACGAGCTCGTCGATGGCGA
Source organism: bacterium (assembly GCA_024698685.1). Classification (GTDB taxonomy): domain Bacteria; phylum Actinomycetota; class Coriobacteriia; order Coriobacteriales; family CADBOM01; genus RGIG5709. Next base: position 18,762 of record JAILQZ010000053.1, on the reverse strand, counting down.
GCAGATCTACATACCCACGAAGGACGAGGCCGGCTCTGCGCAGGGAACGAGCGGATCCGCCAGCCTCTCGAAGGTGAACATCAACACCGCAAGCACGGAGGAGCTCGAGACGCTGCCGGGCATCGGCCCCGCGATAGCTGGGGAGATCATCAGCTATAGGCAGCTTAACGGGCGCTTCGACAGCATCGAAGACATCCGCAACGTTTCCGGGATAGGGGATGGGAGGTTCTCCAAGATCAAGGCCCTGATATGCGTCTGATCGCCGAAGCCCTCGGTGACGAGGAGTTGGACGATCTCGAGGTCGAGGAGCACCATGCCGCGCGGCCGTCATTGCCGCTGCTGCTGTTGTCTGCGGCAGCCATGTGGTGCGGCATCAGGCTTGCGCGTGCGCTTTGCTGGCAGGCATATGCTTCCGGTGGCGGCGTGCTGATTGTTCTGCAAAGCGCTGCGAGCGATCTCGTGAGCGTCCTGGAGCCTCGAGCGCTGATACTTGCGGTTGCCCTCGCCGTGGCTTTGGCGCTGCTTGGACGCATCGAGTGGCGCAGGGGCGCTCATGAGCTTCCGAGACAGCGGGCCAACGTCTCACAGCGCATAGCGCGTCGGGAGGCTAGGGAATCGATCCTCACCGTTGTGGTGCTGATCGTCGCCGGGCTGGCGTTGGGCCTGATAGCGGGATCGCTTTGCTACTCGCATCTGAGCTCGTCGATCTCGCGCTTCCCAACGCATGTGAGCAAGTGCAGGATGGTCGTCACCGACGATGTCTCCTCAGGGGATTTCGGGGCCACCTCTACAGCGGTGGTCTATAGCGAGGATGGCGTTGCCCTCAACGTCAGGGTCGGTTGGGGCGATTTCGATCCACTTCCCCTCGGAAGCGAGTGCACGGTTTACGGCGACGTGCATCTCCTCGACGATTCGAGCGGCTCGGAATACCGCTTCAAGCAGCTGATCGGCGCAACGTTTCGCCCCCGCAAGATCGAGGACGTCGCCTGGGCACACTCACTCCAGGGCTTGTTCGGGGAGTTGCGCTTCAAGGCCGGAAAGCTTTTAAGCCGCTTTGGCGGCGATGGTGCGGCTTTGCTCTCGGGCATCGTGCTCGGCAATAGGGAAGAGGTCGGCAAGCTTGGCCTCGGCGACCCGTTCAGGCTTACCGGATTGGCCCATCTGCTCGCCGTCTCCGGAAGCCACCTGAGCATCGTCATAGCGCTGAGCACTCTGGCGCTCTCGCGCCCGCGCCTGCCCAAGGGCGCGAAAGTCGCCATCCTCGCGGCTGCGTGCATCTCCTACCTCGGGCTGACGGGCATGCACGAGTCGGCCATCAGGGCATGTGCGATGTCGCTGGCGGCAAACGTCGCGTGGCTAGCCGGCAGGAGGAGGCACAGCCTCTCCGCGCTGACCCTGGCTGTGGTGGCTATGCTCGCCGTCGATCCCTCATGCGCGTACTCCATGGGGTTTGTGCTCTCGGTTCTCGCCGTTTTCGGACTCTGCGTCTTCACGCCTCTGGTCTCCGAATGGATCGAGTCGCTCTCCCCGCGCTCCCTGCGCAAGGCATCCACGCCGCTGGCAATGGCGCTGACGGCGCAGGCCTGCACGAGCCCCGTCGCCATCCCCGCGTTCGCGACGCTGAGCATGCTAGGGCCGTTCTGCAACATCCTCGCAGCTCCCGCGATAGCGCTTCTTCTTGGCTTCGGCATGATCTCGCTGCTGGCTGCAGCGATCTTCGCTCCCGTCGGCAATGTGCTTCTCGGTGCGGCGTGCCTGCTCGCAGAGGGGTTCTGCGCAATCGTGAGGTTCATCGCCAGCTTGCCGTTGTGCGCCATCCCCTTCTCCAAGGGAGGCGCCGAGCTGGCTTGCATCGCCCTTGCGCTGGGAGCGGCGGTCTGGATCGCATGGCCGCTGCCCAGCAGACGCTCCAAGGGCATCCTCGTTGCAGCATTGGCGGCGCTGCTGGGGTTTGGAGCCGTTGCTGCGCTCTGGCCGTCTCCTTCGCGGCTGGTCGCATTGGACGTGGGCCAGGGAGATGCGATCCTGGTTGCCGATGGGGGAGTCAGACTGCTGGTCGACACGGGCCGCGAGGACTCCAAGCTCCTCGCGGCGCTCTCGCGCAATAAAGCCTATAGCCTGGACGCGGTGCTGATCACGCACTTCGACGAAGACCACTGCGGCTCGCTGTCAGCGCTCAGCCCGACGGTGCCGGTCGAGGCCATCCTGGTAGCCGATGGTTGCCTGAGTTGCGATGACCCGAAGGCGACGAGCACGTTGCGAACAGCCGACGGCCTTGCGCGCGAGGGAGTCTTCGAACTCTCCTGCGGCTCGAGGATCAAGATCTCCGAGCATATCGAACTCGAGATGATCTGGCCAACCGAGGAGGTCGATGGCTGCGACAACGAGGACTCGATCTGCCTGCTCATGCGCTACGATGCCGATCTCGACGGCGAGCCCGAGATCACCGCGCTGCTCACCGGCGACGCCGAGAGCGAGCAGCTCGAGAGCATGGTCGCCAGCGGCCTCGGCAGCATCGACATCCTCAAGGTGGGCCATCACGGCAGCGCCGCATCCATCACTCCCGAGCTGGCGGAGAAGCTCGGCCCCAAGGCTTCGCTGATCAGCGTCGGGGAGGGCAACGCATACGGCCACCCCTCCTATCGCGTCATCGATGCGTTGGTCAGCGCGGGCTCCAAGGTGCTCCGCACTGATTTGCAGGGCGACATCGTGGTCACTCTCACGCAAAAAGGCGCGGCGATAACGTATGATGGTAGGTGACTGAAAAACAATGCAACTGTAAGGAGGGCAACCATGTCTGAAGAGAGGAAACCACTGCTTCACGCATATCTGGTCGCGGGAGATGACGAGCTCAAGCGCAAGGACATGCTCAAGGCCATGGAGAACAGGATCGCCGAGATGGGCGAGCTCGAGCTCAACATGAACACGTTCGTCGTGAGCGAGCTCGAATCCGTCGATGGCCTCGCCAGCGCGCTCTACACCCCGCCGTTCGCATCGGAGAAGCGCCTCGTGGTGATCAAGGGCATCGAAAACGCCAAGAAGCCGCTGACCGACATCCTCGTCGACTATCTGATCAAGCCATGCGACAGCACCGTCCTGTTCGTCGAGGGTGGGGAGCTCCCCAAGTCCTCGCTGGTCATCAGGGCATTCACCAGGTACAATGCGGCATCGATCATCGAGTGCAAGTCGAAGAACTCGCGTACCGGCCTTGGCGAGACCGTCTGCAAGCTCGCCATGAAGTACGGTTCGCACATGGGCCTCTACGAGGCGGAGAAGCTCATCGACATGATCGGCACCTCGACGGTTGCTCTAGACACCGAGGTCAAGAAGCTCGCCGAGTACGCCATCGCGCAGGGCGAGAACTACATCTCCTCCGACGCCATCGACGAGATGGTCGTCCGCACCGAGGAGCCCAAGCCCTGGGATGTCGCCGATGCTATGAGCGCCCGCGATGCCAAGAAGGTCGCCGAGTACCTCGCGCGCATGCCCGAAGACTCCTATTTCCAGATCATGTCGACCTGCGCCAACAGGATCCGCGAGCTCCTGATGACCAAGAGCAACGACGACTGCTCCACCTGCGGCAAGACCACCGGCATGGTCCTCGGAGGCCCCGATTGGAAGTACAGGAACCACTCGCGCTGGGCCGCCGGCTTCGAGTTCGACGAGCTCATCGGCGCATTCGGATCCGCTGCCGAGGCCGAGAAGGCGATGAAGTCGGGCGGCGACCCGCTTCAGGCGCTCCAAACCTGGCTCCTCGGCATCTGCGAGAAATAGCTTCCGCCAGCATAGCTTGCAAGCAAAGAAGCAGTGCGCGCCATCCAATCGGGTGGCGCGCTTCGCTTTGCGTCACGCCGCAGCGCCCAGTCATATACTCCACAACTGTATCTCCAGTTGGAGACCCGAAAGCGCACCTTGGAAATCTCCCGGCGCCTATCGCGGTATATTGGCCCCCACTCACTTCACCTTTTGGCAAAATTGATTCATTGCACCTAAGTACCGAATCGACAACGTGAAGGAGGAGTTATGAAGATCGCATTTTCTACGATCGGGTGCCCGAACTATTCGTGGACGGACATCTATCCAATGGCAGCAGACCTTGGATTCGACGGAATCGAGATTAGGGGCCTTGGTAACTTCCTTATGGCCGCAAAGGCCCAGCCCTTCACGGATGCCAAGCTTCCCAATACGATGGCCAAGCTCTCCGAGATAGGCGTCGAGATATGCTGCTTCACCTCCGGCTGCGCTCTGGCCGACCAGTCCAAGCGCGAGGAGAACATCGCCGAGATCACTCAGTACATCGAGCTTGCTCGCAAGACCTCGACCCCGTTCGTCAGGTTGATGGGGGAGGATACCCCCGGCCCCAACCCCAACCTCGTGGTTGACGACGATTACATGATAGAGCTGCTCAAGGAGCTCGCCGCCATCGCGCATGCCGAGAGCAAGCCCGAGTCGATTACGCTGATCCTCGAGACCAATGGCGTCTACGCCGACACTTCGCGCCTCGCACGCGTCCTCGATGCGGTGGACAGCGAGAACATCGCGGCGCTGTGGGACATCCACCATCCATACCGCTTCTTCGACGAGGCGCCTGCGACCACGATCGCCAACCTCGGCACGCGCATCAAGTACGTCCATGCCAAGGACTCCTGCAAGACCACAGAGGGCAAGATCGAGTATCGCATGATGGGCGAGGGCGACATGCCGCTGCGCGAGATGTTCGACGGTCTCGCCGAGATCGGCTACGAGGGCTACATCACGCTCGAGTGGGTCAAGCGCTGGGCGCCATACCTCACCGACTCGGCCATCGTCTTCCCGCACTTCGCCAACTTCATGCGCGACTACTTCTCCGAGATGCTCCAGACCGCCAAAAGCGGCCTCGGGAAGTACATCTGGAAGAAGGAGCAGCTGATAGACCTCACCTTTCCGGAGCTCCTCGACCGAATCGTGAAGCAGTTTCCCGACCAATGGGCCTTTCGCTACACCGAGCTCGACTACAACCGCACTTACTCCGAGTTCCGCGACGACGTCGACACCTTCGCACGCGCCCTCATCGCGATGGGCGTCAAGAAGGGCGATAACGTTGCGATCTGGGCGACCAACGTGCCGCAGTGGTACATCACCTTCTGGGCCACCACGAAGATCGGCGCGGTTCTCGTAACCGTCAATTCTGCGTACAAGGTCCACGAGGCCGAGTACCTCTTTCGCCAGTCCGATACGCACACGATCGTCATGATCCCGGGCTTCAAGGACTGCGACTACATCGCCACCATACAGGAGCTCTGCCCCGAGCTCGAGCACTGCGAGCCCGGCAAGCTGCAATCCAAGCGCCTTCCGCGCCTGCGCAACGTCATCGTCTGCGACCAGGAGGTGCCAGGCTGCTACTCGTGGACCCAGGCGATCGCCAAGGCCAGCGAGACCCCGATATCCGAGGTCTACGCGCGCATGCACAGCATCGACAAGCACGACGTCTGCAACATGCAGTACACCTCGGGAACCACCGGCTTTCCCAAGGGCGTCATGCTCACCCACTACAACGTCGTCAACAACGGCAAGGCGATCGGCGACTGCATGGACCTCTCCACGGGCGACCGCATGATGATCCAGGTGCCGATGTTCCATTGCTTCGGCATGGTGCTCGCGATGACCGCCTCGGTCGTGCATGGCACCACGATGTGCCCGATCACGGCGTTCTCGCCGCGCAAGGGCCTTCACTGCATTAATCAGGAGAGGATCACCTGCTTCCACGGCGTCCCGACGATGTTCATCGCGATGCTCGGACACGAGGACTTCCCCAAGACCGACTTCTCCCACATGCGCACCGGCATCATGGCGGGCAGCCCATGTCCGATCAAGGTGATGGAGGATGTGGTCGAGAAGATGCACATGCCCGAGATCTGCATCACATACGGGCAGACCGAGGCGTCGCCCGCTACCACCATGAGCAAGACCACCGACTCCTTGGAGGCCCGCGTCAACACCGTTGGAGGTCCGATCTTCGGCGTCGAGTGCAAGATCGTCGACCCCGAGACCGGCGAGGAGGTTCCCGACAACGTCGACGGCGAGTTCTGCGCCCGCGGCTACAACATCATGAAGGGCTACTACAAGATGCCCGAAGCCACCGCGGCCGTAATCGACGAGGACGGCTGGCTGCATTCCGGCGACCTCCTGCGCCGTCTGCCCGATGGCAACTTCAAGGTCACCGGCCGCATCAAGGACATGATCATCCGCGGGGGCGAGAACATCTACCCCAAGGAGATCGAGGACTTCCTCTACACTTGCCCCGACGTCAACGACGTTCAGGTCATCGGCGTGCCGAGCGAAGCCTATGGCGAGGAGGTCATGGCCTGCATCGTCCTCGAGCCGGGCAGCACCGCCACCGAGGAGGACATCCTCGAGTTCTGCCGCACTCGCATCGCCAAGCACAAGGTGCCGCGCTATATCAGGTTCGTCGACGAGTTCCCGATGAATGCGGCGGGCAAGATCCTCAAGTACAAGATGCGCGATGAGGCGGTGGAGTACCTCAAGCTGCACGATGCCGCGAACATCGAGACCGCATAGCAAGGCCATCTGGCGCGGTGCAGACGCGCATGGCAGCCTGTTGCTGCGTCGGCCCGCGATATGGCCTATCGGGGGTGTAGAATAATAGGGTTGGAGCCTGTGAGGGAAAGGGCTGCAGCCAAGCAATTGCCGAGGTAGCGCGCAAGCGCATCTCTCAGGATGAAAAGCAAGGAATGTGAATCGATGATCTACAACGACGTGCTTGAGGCGATCGGCGAAACCCCGATGATCAGGCTCAATAGAATCAGCAATCCGGACGATGCCGAGATCCTCGTCAAGTTCGAGGGCGTCAACATCGGCGGATCGATCAAGACCCGCACCGCCTGCAACATGCTCGAGGCAGCCTATGCGCGCGGAGAAATCGACGAGAATTCGATAATCGTCGAGCCGACGAGCGGCAACCAGGGCATCGGCATCGCGCTCGTCTGCGCGGTCAGGGGCTGGAAGGCCCGCATCATCATGCCCGACTCGGTCAGCGAGGAGCGCCGCAAGCTCGTCAAGGCCTATGGTGCGGAGGTCGTGCTCGTCCACGATGCCGGCGACATCGGAGAGTGCATCCAGGAGTGCATCCGCATCGCCAACGACATGGCCGCGGCAGACCCCAACGTCTACATCCCGCAGCAGTTCGAGAACTCCGACAACCCGCTTGCGCACAAGTACCACACCGCAGTGGAGATCCTCGAGCAGGTTGCCGGCCCGATCCATGGCTTCTGCTCCGGCGTCGGCACCGGCGGCACGCTCAGCGGATGCGGCGAGGTCATCAAGTCGCTCTATCCAGACATCGAGATCTGGGCGGTCGAGCCCGAGAACGCGGCGATTCTGGCCGGCGGCTCCATCGGCACGCACATCCAGATGGGCATCGGCGACGGACTGATTCCCGGCGTCCTCAACCAGGACATCTACGACGCGATCTGCATCATCACCGATGAGGAGGCGCTGGAGATGTCGAAGCGCCTGGCTTGCGAGGAAGGGCTCGTCTGCGGAATCTCGAGCGGCAGCAACGTCGCGGCGGCGTGCAAGCTCGCGCATGCGCTCGGCCCAGGCAAGACCGTGGTCACGGTTCTGCCCGATACTGGCGAGAGGTACTTCAGCACCGAGCTCTTCGACTAGTGCAACCAACGGCGGCCTCGAGCATCTCGGGGCCCCTTTGATGAGATGGAGGAAAACGATGATCGAACGCTACACGCGCCCTGAGATGGGAAGGATCTTCTCCCTGCAGAACAAGTTCGAGATCTGGAAGGAGATCGAGATCCTTGCCTGCGAGGCGCAGGCCGAGCTCGGCAAGATCGGCATCACCAAGGAGGAGGCTGCGTGGATCCGCGAGCACGCCGACTTCACGGTCGAGCGCATCGACGAGATCGAGGCGATCACCAACCACGACGTCATCGCCTTCACCACCGCGATGGCCGAGAACATCGACGCCGGTCTCGGTCCCGATGACGAGAAGCCCTCGCGCTGGGTGCACTTCGGCATGACCTCGAGCGACCTTGGCGATACCGCCTTCTGCTACCAGATCTGCCAGGCCATCGACATCATCCTCGCCGACGTGCGCAAGCTCGGGGCAACCTGCAAGCGCCGTGCGTTCGAGTTCAAGGACACGCTGTGCGTAGGTCGCACGCATGGCATCCACGCCGAGCCGATGACAATCGGCATGAAGTTCGCCTCGTGGACCTGGGCGCTCAAGCGCGCCGAGGAGCGCCTGCTCGCAGTGCGCGAGATCTCCGCATCCTATGGCGCGATCTCCGGAGCCGTCGGCAGCTACTCGAACATCGATCCCTTCGTCGAGCAGTACGTCTGCGAGCACCTCGGTCTCAAGCCCGATCCGCTCTCGACGCAGGTCATCGCGCGCGACCACCACGCCGACGTCCTATCGACGCTGGCAGTGACTGCGGCCACACTCGAGCAGATCGCCACAGAGGTTCGCTCGCTGCAGAAGAGCGACACGCTCGAGGCGGAGGAGCCGTTCGCCAAGGGCCAGAAGGGCTCCTCGGCGATGCCCCACAAGCGCAACCCGATCACCGCAGAGCGCGTCTGCGGACTCTCGCGCGTGGTCAAGGCCAACGCGCAGGTCGGTTTCGACAACTGCGCGCTTTGGCACGAGCGCGACATCTCGCACTCCAGCGCCGAGCGCGTCGTCATCGCCGACAGCTTCACCGCGCTAGACTATATGTTCTCCAAGATGCAGTGGATCCTCGACGGTCTGATCGTCTATCCCGCGAACTGCATGGCCAACCTCCAGCGCACGCGCGGACTGATCTTCTCGAGCCGTGTGCTCCTCGCCCTCGTCGAGACCAACATCACTCGCGAGGAGGCCTACGCCATCGTCCAACGCAACGCGATGAAGGTCTGGGACGACATCCAGCAGGCTCGCCCGGGAAAGACCTACAAGGAGATGCTCGCAGACGATCCCGACTGCACGCTGAGCGCCGAGCAACTCGATGCGATCTTCGACCCGAAGGCGTTCCTGACGCGCATCGACGTGCTCTTCGATCGCCTCGAGGGCGTCGAGTTCTAACCGTGCGCCACATATTCCCAGCATGCGAAAGGCGGCACCTCCGAGGAGATGCCGCCTTCTTTGCGAGCCTCGGCGTGCTGGCTGTGGCTAGTAGTTCTTGATGATGCCCTCCAGGATGTCGATGACCTGCTCGATGGTGAATTTGCTCGTAGAGATTGCGATGTCGCTCACATCGCCCCAGTCCCCGCCGGTGAACTGCTCGTAGTAGAGCTCGCGTCCGCGGTCGATCTTCTTGATCCTGGCCGCTGCGCCCTTTTCGGTGAGGTTGTTGCGCTCCATCACGCGCTGGATGCGCGTGTTCTCGTCCGCGAAGATGCGGATCCTGAGCAGATTGGGGCAATCCTGCAATACGAAATCTGCGGCGCGTCCTACGAAAACCGCTGGGCCCTCGGATGCGAGCTTCCTCATGATCTTGGCTTGGAGCTTGAAGGCGCGGTCGGGCAGTGAAAGCCCGTTGTCCATATCCGATGCGCCATTGGCAAACGAGAGGAAATGCGCCACCACATCGTCCGACGAAACCCCGCCTGCCTCGACTATCCTCTGCTCCTGCCCGCTCTCCTCGACAGCCGCCCTGATGACCTCGCGGTCGTAGTACTTGTATCCCAACCTATCAGCAAGCGCCTCGCCAACCGCGCGTCCGCCGCTGCCGTACTGCCTGCTGATGGTGATGATTTCTGCCGCCACATCAACCTCCGATCGACGTAAAACCTGATAGCAACAAGCTAGCACAAACTCGGGCAAATTTGGAGACTTGCAAAAGCTGCAAATGCTGCTAGCAGATGCGTTTGTGCGCATCGTGTGGGCAAACGCCGCCCGATGGGCTCTTCGTGATAACCTATATGGGCAGGGTCGAACGAAATCGGAAGCTTGGGATGGCAACGGAATCGACAGACAGGCGCGCTGAAGAGCGCGAGTTGGAAGCAGGGGAGCCCAAGGGCGTGCGCCCAGAGCGCGGCATCACTCGCCGCGACTTCATCCTCGGCTCAGCCGCTGCATCCCTGCTCATCTCAGGCTCCACGATGCTGGTCGGTTGCTCGTCGGGCTCGGGCGACGACCAGCTCAACGGCGAATTCGAGATCACCGAGCTATCGGTTCCCGAGAGCACCGTCATCCAGTCCTCCGACTTCGAGGAGCTCACCACCTCCAAGTGCGTATCCGAGTGGGCCACCTACGACATCGATATGGGCAGCATCCTGCACATGGACTGCGACAGCCTCGCGATGGTCATCTCGCCAGGCAGCTCGAACAACGTCCTCACCAGGCTCGGCTTCCTCGTGATGTCGAGCGGCAAGGTCGTCTACTTCCTCAACCAGGCGATCGGCCAGTCCGAGGGCTACACGATCTACGATGCGCGCGGCAACGGAGAGGTGGCCATCTGGACGGAGTGCAACCTGCGCACCGGCGATTGGCGCGTCTACCTCGCTGCGGTCAACTCCTCGGCGAAGATCATGGACCCGATCAAGGTCGACGAGGGCGATGCGGACTTCGATCCGCCCATGCTTTGCGTGTGCGACAAGAAGGCCTATTGGACGGTCATGCCCGACCCGAACGGAGAGGCCAAGGAGTCCGACTCCTACCTCAAGTGCGCGACGGTGAGCATGCCGCTTTCGCAGATCGTCTACACCTCGCATGGCAGGATGATCACCAACCCGCAGGCCTCCGACGGCATCGTCACTATCGTCCCGCGCGCCGACACGTCGTCCACGCGCTACCAGATGACCGCGATCGACTCCGCGACCAACAAGCCGATCAAGGCGCAGATCCTGCCGAAGTCGATGCGCGTGAACACTGCGATCTACATGAACGATACCTTCGTCTTCGGCATCGAGCAGAACTACAACTTCGGAGACGGGATCTCCAATTTCGGCACCTATTCCGCCACTGGCGACGGCAAGTACATGCGCTTCAACAGGACGCCTTTCGTCACGCCAGCGCAGGTGGGGAAGTACATCGTGATCAAGAGCACCAAGGCCGTCGTCGGATGCGACATGGCCAACCGCCAGTTCTTCGCGATCGACACCGTCAAGGGTTGCGAGAGCTATGGCGATTTCCTTATCTCGACCGGCACCTCCGGCAGCATCGTCGTCTACACGTCGATACCCAAGGGAGACGGCTCGGGCAAGGGCAAGGTGCGGGTGCGCGCGTTCTCGGTGCTCTGAGCGCGCGAAAACGGTGCGCAACGGGGCGCATCGACTGCAACCCATGCAAATGCTGCAGGATTGATTCAGGTTTGAGGGTAAACTATACCTAGAGATTTCTATTCGCGTTAGGAGAGGACGATATGCAGGAAATCAGGCACATTCTGCTGGTCGAGGATGAGAAGGCCATTCGCGAGGCGGTGGCCGCATACCTCGAGCGCGAGAACTACAAGGTCACCACGGCGGTGGACGGCCAGGAGGCGCTGGACGAGTTCGACAAGCGCCACTTCGACCTCATCGTCTTGGACAGGATGCTTCCGCGGGTGTCGGGCGACGAGGTCTGCCTGACGGTGCGCGGCCGCTCCGACGTGCCGATCATCATGCTCACCGCGCGAGGCGAGGTCGAGGACAGGATCATCGGCCTCGAGCTCGGAGCCGACGACTACCTGATAAAGCCGTTCTCACCGCGCGAGCTGGTCGCCAGGGTGAGGGCGCTGTTGCGTCGCTCGAAGATGGAGTCCGACCCGCAGCGCGAGATACAGACCTTCGGCGACCTCGAGATCGACCTCTCGGGCCACAAGGTCTTCGTCGCCGGCAAGGAGGTTGACCTCACTGCCAGCGAGTTCAAGCTCCTCACGATGCTCTCGCACTATCCTGGGCGCGTCTACACGCGCATCGAGCTTGTCGAGAAGGTTCTCGGCTACGACTTCGAGGGCTACGAGCGCACGATCGATAGCCACATCAAGAACCTGAGGGCCAAGCTGGGCGACGACCCGCGCAACCCAACGTGGCTCTACACCGTCCATGGCATCGGATACCGCTTCGAGGACCCGAAGGACAAGTGATAGGCAAGTGCCAAGGGACGATTCTAGAAGCAAGCCGGAAGCGCAACGCGTGAAGAAGACCGAGCGAAGCATCGGCATTCGGTCATACTACGTGCGCATCGCGCTGCTCTTCGGCCTCGTCTCGATCATGACGGCGCTCTTCACCGCGCTGATTCTCGCCGCGGTGTGGAACTCGAGCTTCCATGAGTACGCGATCAACAACGTTCAGAGCCGCTCCGATTCCGTCGCGAGGCAATTGGCCAACGACTACCGCAAGAACATGGACTGGCCAGAAGACTACGAGGACATACAGTCGACGTTCCTCGAAGGAAACATGGAGTTGCGCATCTTCGATTCCGAGAATCGGCTGATCTACGCATCCAGCGGAAGCGACGAGGCTGTTCCCGCCGAGATCGCAGTGGAGAACAGCGTCTCATCGAGAATAGTCGTCGATGGCGAGGAGATTGGAACGGTCTACATCCACGTTTCCGATTCGAGTCTGATGATGACTCAGCGCGACTTGGATTTCAGGACCAATTCCTACGGTGCGCTGACCTTTGCGGCGCTGGCGGCGATCATCGCCGCAGTTGGCATCGGAGTCGTCTTCAGCCGCTATCTCTTCGATTCGATCCGCAAGATCACCAGAACCGCGAACGCGATCAAGGGAGGCAACCTCGCCGCGCGCACCAACCTCACCGGCAGCGATGAGATCTCGCAGCTCGGCGAGACCTTCGATGCGATGGCGGAGTCGATCCAAAACGACCGCGAGCTCGAGCGCAGGCTCACCTCCGACGTGGCGCATGAGCTGCGTACGCCTCTGATGGCCATGCAGGCCACCGTCGAGGCGATGATCGACGGCGTCCTTCCCGCCGACGACCAGCATCTCAACATGATCGCAAGCGAGGTCAACCGCCTGAGCAAGCTCGTGGATGCCCTGCTGAGGCTCTCGCGCCTCGAGAACCGCTCGACTCCGATCAATCTGGAGCCGATAAACCTCGGAGAGCTTCTCGAGGAGCTTGCGTACACGCATCAGATGTTCCTCGGCGACCAGCAGCTCGAGTTCGAATACATAGCCGATCCGAACGTCCTCATCATGGGCGATCCCGACCTCATCAAGCAGGCCACTGCCAATCTGCTCTCCAACGCCATCAAGTACACGCCCGAGGGCGGCAAGGTGACCATCGAGGTGAAGAAGGGCACGATGATGGCCCAGATCCATGTCGAGGACACCGGCGTCGGCATGTCCAAGGAGGACCTCAAGCACTGCTTCTCGAGGTTCTGGCGCGCCGACGCGGGCCGTGCGAGGGGATCGGGAGGCCTGGGCATCGGCTTGGCCATCGTCAAGGAGATCGTCGAGCGCCACAACGGCTGGGTCAACGTCGAGTCGACCGAGGGCGTGGGCAGCCGGTTCACGATCTACATCCCGCTGTTGGAAGAGGAGGAGCTCTCCAAGGCCGACAAGCGCCTCGCCGAGAGGCTCAGGCGCAAGAACGACAGCAGGATCAGGCAGCGCTTCAAGCCGGAGGAGGAAGCCCCTGCCGTCGAAGTCGCCAAACCCAGAAGGTACATTCCGCGCATCGGCAAGTCGAAGGTGCGCAAGGACTCCGACGAGTCGCTAATCGAAGCAATGGAAGCAATGGAAGATATTATCGAAGGAGATGTCGAATCAGATGGCACGCATGGAGATTAGGCCGGACAGCCAGGGCAAGGTAAGGGACATCTACGATCTCGGGGATAGGCTCCTCATGGTCGCGTCGGATAGGATCTCTGCCTTCGACTACATTTTGGGCGACGAGATCCCCCACAAGGGAGAGGTGCTCAACCAGATCTCGCTCTTCTGGTTCGATCTGCTCTCCGACGTGATCGGAAATCACGTCATCAGCGCCGACATCGCTGACCTGCCAGAGGAGTTCAAGCAGTATGCCGACTACCTCGCAGGTCGATTCATGATCGTCAAGAAGGCGGAGATGTTTCCAGTGGAGTGCATCGTCCGCGGATACCTCGCGGGAAGTGGCCTTAAGGAGTACAACGCCAATGGCACGGTCTGCTCGATTCCGCTGCCTGAGGGGCTGGTCAACTCCAGCAAGCTCCCCGAGCCGATCTTCACCCCCTCCACCAAGGCAGAGATCGGCGATCACGATGAGAACGTCAGCTTCGAGGCGATCGTCGGGAAGATCGGACTCGATGCGGCCAAAACCCTGCGCGACAAGACGATCGCGGTTTACAAGAAGGCCAGCGAGCATGCGGCATCGCGAGGCATCATCATCGCCGATACCAAGCTCGAGTTCGGCGTCGTCGACGGAGAGATCATCCTTGCGGACGAAGTGCTCACCCCCGATTCGTCGCGCTTCTGGCCAGCCGATCTGTACGAGCCGGGCAAGAGCCAGCCGAGCTTCGACAAGCAGTTCATCAGGGACTGGCTCGACGCGCACTGGGATCGCACCGGCGAGCCTCCGCGCCTGCCTGCCGACATCATCGCCAAGACCTCGGAGAAGTACATCCAAGCCTACGAGACCATCACGGGTCAGCCTTTCGTAGCTGCATCGGCATCTTTATAGGGTTTGGCGCTGAAAAAACGCGCACGAATCATTTATCATGGATTGTTGGAGAAAAAGAATCACGCACTGCTGACAGTGGAGACATAGATGACTAGAAGATCCATTCACAACGAGCGCAACAACGCAGCGGTTGAAAACGAGAAGACCGGCGCAACCCGCAAGTCCGCCTCCTCCGCAAAGCCCAAGCGCGACCTCGCGTCGACGGTCTATCAGGAGCCCAAGCCCAAGAAGAAGGGAAGGGAGCTCAAGGAGGAGCAGAAGGCCAAGGAGCAGCAGCGCGCAAGGCGCATTGCCGCAAGGAGCCAGGCCGAGGGCCGCAAGAAGATCACGGGAGTCAAGAGCCCCGAGGAGAAGAAGTGGACCAGGATCTGGTGGGGAGCCCTCGTCGGAGTCCTCGTGGTCTTCGCGCTCGCATTCCTCATCGGCGGCAACAACTCCTATGTCTTCTGGGGCTGCATGATCGTGGCATACATCGAGGTGGGCTTCGCCTTCTGGATCCAGTTCTCCAAGATTCAGAAGCTTCAGAAGCAGCGTCAGAATCTGGAGCTCTCCCGCAAGGTTTCCAGAAAGGAATACAACCATCTGATTGCCAAGCAGGAGGCCGAGGAGAGGGAGAAGCTGGAGAAGAGCAGGAGGATGAGGGCGAAGATCCCTATCTTCGGGAAGAAGTACGCCAAGGACGAAGAGCTCGATGTCCCAATGAAATAGCAAGCAAGCTTATTGAGATGGGCGAACTGCGGGTTCGCCCATATTCATTCTCATCATCGTTGCGCGCCGGTTAGCGGTGCGCTTTCGATAGGATTCAGATGAAAGGATCAGGAATGGCCAAGTATCAGATTTTCGTAACGGCTAAGAAGGGCATTTTCGACCCTGCGGGCACGATTTCCAAGAACGCCTTGGGCAACCTCGGCTATGAGGGAATCAACGACGTCAAGATCGGCAAGTTCATCCAGATGGACGTCGACGACTCGGTCACCGTCAAGGACATCGAGGAGATGTGCGAGAAGCTTCTGGCCAACCCTGTCATCGAGGATTTCACCATCGGAGCGGAGGGTTAGGATGCATTTCGGCGTAGTTTCGTTTCCTGGCTCGAACTGCGAGCAGGATGCCGTGCATGCCATAAGGTATCTCGGCTACGATGCCTCGTTCGTATGGCATCAGGAGAGGGACCTCTCCAAGTACGACGCGATCCTGCTTCCCGGCGGATTCTCCTATGGCGACTATCTGCGTTGCGGCGCAGTCGCCAGGTTCTCTCCGGTGATGGAGGAGGTCGTCCGCGAGGCCGATGCCGGCAAGCCTATCATCGGAATCTGCAACGGCTTCCAGATCCTCACCGAGGCGCACCTTCTCCCCGGAGCGCTCATCCGCAACGTCGGCCTCAAGTTCCTCTGCAAGACCGTTGCGCTGCGTCTCGAGGATAGCGTCTGCAAATGGACCGATGCCCCGGCGGGCACCATCTACCATCTGCCCATCGCGCACAACGAGGGCAACTACATCTGCGACCCCGATACCCTTAAGGCTCTGCAGGACAACGGCCAGATCGTTCTCAGGTACTGCGAGGAGAGCGGCGAGGTGCTGCCGAATTCGGCGCCCAACGGAGCGCTCGACAACATTGCGGGCATCTGCAACGAGCGCGGCAACGTGCTCGGCATGATGCCGCATCCCGAGCGCGTATGCGATGGTGTCGCTGGAAATAGGGACGGTGTCGATTTCTTCAACGGAATCGTCCGCATGCTGGAAGGGGCTGTGCTATGAGCGAGAAGATCATCGAGTCGATGGAAGCCATTCCAGATCCAGTCTCCAACCTCGAGGGCATGGATGCCGAGCTTGGCCTCCAGACCGCCATCGAGCTCGGCCTCACGCAGGGCGAGTACGAGCACGTCTGCAAGATCCAAGGGCGCACTCCGACCATCACCGAGCTCTACATCTACTCCCTGATGTGGAGCGAGCACTGCTCCTACAAGCACTCCAAGCTGCAGCTCAAGAAGTTCTCCAGCGAGGGCGAGTACGTGCTACAGGGGCCGGGCGAGAACGCCGGTGTCATCAGCGTCGGCGATGGCTGGGCCGTGGCATTCAAGATGGAGTCGCATAACCACCCGAGCGCGATCGAGCCCTTCCAGGGCGCTGCGACCGGCGTCGGCGGCATCATCCGCGACATCTTCACGATGGGCGCCCGCCCGATCGCATCGATGGATTCGCTGCGCTTCGGCACCCTCGACAAGCCCCGTCAGCGCTATCTTTTCGATGGCGCGGTTGGCGGAGTCAGCTCCTATGGCAACTGCCTCGGAATCCCCACCGTCGGTGGCGACGTATTCTTCGACGAGGCGTACGAGGGCAACTGCCTGATCGACGTCGTCGGCGTCGGCCTCCTTCGCGAGGAGGAGCTCACGCGCGCCGTGGGCTCGGGCCCGGGCAACCATGTGGTGCTCATCGGCTCCTCCACTGGCCGCGACGGCATCGGCGGCGCATCCACGCTCGCCAGCCAGGAGTTCGATGAGGCTGCCGAGAACAAGAGGCCCGCGGTGCAGGTTGGCGACCCGCTCGAGGAAAAGCTCCTCATAGAGGTCTGCCTCGAGCTGCTCAAGGCTGGCAAGTTCGTCGCCCTGGGAGACCTCGGCGCGGCCGGGCTCACCTCCTCGGCTTCCGAGATGGCATCGCGCGGCGGCGTCGGCATCGACATCGACGTGCGCAAGGTCATCCAGCGCGAGGAGAACATGCAGCCGTTCGAGATCATGGTCAGCGAGTCGCAGGAGCGCATGCTCGCCGTCGTCACTCCGGAGAACCTTCCCGACGTGGCCGAGTGCTGTGACAGGTGGGGCGTCGCATACGCGCCGATCGGCAAGATCACCGATACCGGTAGGTTCGTCGTCCGCGACACCGACCTTCCCGCCGATCGGCAGATCGTCGCCGACATGCCGGCCGAGAAGCTGGCCCAGGACGCGCCGGTCTACGATCCGGCGATGGAACGCCCCGCATACCTCGACGAGGTTGCGGCGTTCGACATCTCCTCGCTCGACCTCCCCGAGGGCGAGGAGGAGCTGCAGCAGGCCTACATGGACATGATCGCGAGCGCCAACATCTGCTCGCGCAAGTGGATCTGGCAGCAGTACGACCATCAGGTGCAGG
This sequence comes from bacterium, assembly GCA_024698685.1. GTDB lineage: Bacteria > Actinomycetota > Coriobacteriia > Coriobacteriales > CADBOM01 > RGIG5709. Next base: position 1,043 of record JAILQZ010000053.1, on the reverse strand, counting down.
GCAACACCGTCGTGCTTCCCGGCGCCGATGCGGCGGTCGTGCGCATCGGCGACACGGGCAGGGGAGAGATGACCAACCGCGGCATCGCCCTGACCACAGACTGCAACGGCCTCTACTGCTATCTCGATCCCTACGTTGGAGCGCAGGGTGCGATCGTCGAGGCTACGCGCAACCTCGCGTGCGTCGGCGCCAAGCCAGCGGCCGTCACTGACTGCCTCAACTTCGGAAATCCCGAGAAGCCCGAGGTGTTCTGGACGTTCTCGAGCGCGATAGACGGGCTCTCGGATGCCTGCAAGCGCTTCAGGATCCCCGTCATCTCCGGCAACGTCAGCTTCTACAACGAGTCGTTCGGCAACGCGATCTTCCCGACTCCCAACATCGGGATGGTGGGCGTCATCGACGACCTCGACAAGATCATGACCCCCAGCTTCAAGGATGAGGGCGACGTCATCATCCTGCTCGGAGAGACCCTCGACGAGCTTGGCGGCTCCGAGTTCCTGAGGTCGCGCTATGGCTTGGCAACGGGCAAGCCCCCGGCGGTCGATCTCGAACTCGAGGCAGACCTCGATGCCATGCTGCTCGAACTCATCGCGATCAAGGCTATCAAGTCGGCTCACGACTGCTCCGAGGGCGGCATCGCAGTCGCTCTCACCGAGAGCGCGCTTGCGGGCAACATCGGCTTCAGCGTCGATCTCGACGACGACCTCGGCGGATGCGCATCGCTCTTCTCCGAGACGCAGAGCCGCGTGGTGATCTCCGCAGCCGAGGAGCGCGTCGACAGCATCGTCGATATGGCCCAGGCAAAGGGTGTGCCGCTGTCTGTCATCGGGACCGTCGGCGGGAGCCGCATCGAGATCGCAGGCAAGGTCAGCGCCGATCTTGCCGAGGTCAAGGCGATCTACGACGGGACGCTCGAAAAGCTCGTGACGGCACATTAGCCCGATAACCTCGAAGAAGGCAAGGAGTTCGATATGGTAACGATCTTCGGTTTTGCGGTGCCAAGCTACGTCCTCTGGATTCTCGGAGGAATTCTTGTGCTCGGC
>JAILQZ010000014.1 GCA_024698685.1 bacterium | reverse complement strand
GCGCGCTCGCCCTCTCGCCATGCATATCCCCAGCTATATGGCGAAATTGATGGTAGACTAACCCTCTGCGCGCACTTTTGGCGCGCAACGGTCAAACCGCTTGTTAGGAGTTGTTCGCGTTGCTGTCCACAGAAGAGCAATTGAAGGTAATTTCCAGTGGTGTCTCCGACATCATCCCGATCAAGGCGCTCAAGGAGAAGCTCGATCGCAAGGTTCCGCTGAGGGTCAAGCTCGGTGTCGACCCCACCGCACCCGACCTGCACCTCGGTCACGCGGTCCCGCTGCGCAAGATGCGCCAGTTCCAGGACCTCGGCCACAACGTCGTGCTCATCATCGGCGATGCAACCGCGCTGATCGGCGATCCTTCGGGCCGCAATTCCACGCGCCCGCCGCTGACCGTCGAGAAGATCAAGGAGAATGCCGAGACCTACGTCGCGCAGGCGTTCAAGATCCTCGACCCGGAGAAGACCGAGCTGGTCTGGAACTCCGAGTGGATCGGCAAGCTCGACTACACCGGCCTGATGAAGCTGACGAGCAACTTCACCGTTGCGCGCATCCTCGAGCGCGATGACTTCTCGAATAGGTACAGCAACCAGCAACCCATCGCCCTGCACGAGTTCCTCTATCCAGTGCTTCAGGCGTACGATTCGGTGATGGTCAAGGCAGATGTCGAGATGGGCGGCTCGGATCAGCTCTTCAACCTGCTCGCAGGGCGCGAGCTGATGGAGAAGCTCGGCATGGAGCCTCAGGTTTGCCTGACGCTTCCGCTTCTCGAGGGTACCGACGGCATCCAGAAGATGTCGAAGAGCTATGGCAACTACGTCGGCCTCACCGACGAGCCGGCTGACATGTTCGGCAAGGTCATGTCGATTCCCGATGAGCTGATGAGCAAGTACTTCCGCCTCGCCTCGACCATCGCGGTCGACGAGATCGAGCAGATCGAGGCTGGGCTTGCAGCAGGAGAGCTGCATCCCAACCTGATGAAGCGCAAGCTGGCCCGCAACATCGTCGAGCTCTACCATGGCGAGCAGGCAGCAGCCGATGCCGAGGAGGCCTTCGACCGCGTCTTCAAGAAGCACGACATCCCAGAGGACATCGACGAGATCGCCTTCGAGTTCACGCTCAACGACGACGGGCTGGTCTACCTCCCGGCGGTCATGGCGCAGATCAAGTTCGCCCAGAGCGCCTCCGAGGGACGCAGGCTCATCGACAGTGGCGGCGTCAAGATCGACGGCGAGCAGCTCGAGGCCAAGTCCTACAACATCGAGCCCGCCAGGCTTGCGGGCGCGGTTCTGCAGGTTGGAAAGCGCAAGTTCTGCAGATTCGTCTGATTCTGCGGTTGCAAAAGTGCCGTTCAAACACGAAAACGGCACGAAAACGATGGAAAAGCGGCCTTTTGCTTCGGCGGGCTCCGCGCCGCTGATACAATAACGGTTCGCGTATGTTGGAAACAAATTGAAGGGTTAAACGACTATGTATGCAGTAATTCGCACTGGTGGCAAGCAGTACAAGGTTTCCGCTGGTGACACCATCGCTATCGAGAAGCTTGTCGCCGAGGTTGGAGACAAGGTTGCCTTCGATATCATCTTCGTCTGCGACGGCTCCACCATCATCACCGATGCCGACACTCTTGCAAAGGCCGAGGTCATCGGCGAGGTCGTTGAGCACTTCAAGGGCGAAAAGGCGATCATCTTCAAGTTCAAGAAGCGCAAGAACTACAAGAGGACCAAGGGCCATCGCCAACAGCTGACCAGGGTTCTCATCACCGAGATCTCCGCACCTGGCTGCGAGACCGAGAAGTTCGAGAAGAAGGTCAAGGCTCCCAAGGTCGAGGTCGAAGAGGTTGTCGAGGACGTCGAGGTCGATGCTGAGGTCGAGGCTCCCGTCGAGGCCGTAGAGGTTGTCGAGGAAGTTGCCGCTGAGGCTGAGGCAGAGGACGCAGAGGCTGCAGAGGCCGAGATCGATCTCGCCAAGATGACCGTCGCGCAGCTCAAGGAGTTCGCGGCCGAGAAGGAGATCGACATCAAGGGAATCACCAAGAAGGCTGAGATCATCGACGCGATCACGGCTGCCCTCTAGGCGCCCGTCGCAAGCTTTCGTTAAGAGTTAGGTAGGACAGGAAATGGCACACAAAAAGGGACTGGGATCGAGCCGCAATGGTCGCGATTCCCACGCAAAGCGTCTGGGCGTCAAGCGCTTCGCAGGCGAGTACGTAAAGGCCGGAACCATCATCGTGCGTCAGCGCGGAACCAAGTTCCATCCTGGCGATAACGTTGGCCGCGGCGGGGACGACACCCTCTTCGCGCTCGTCAACGGGCATGTCGAGTTCACCCGCGGAGACAAGCGCAGGGTTCACGTTCGACCTGCTGAGGTTTAGTCGTAAAGGCTAAGCCTTCAATTGGACTGAGAAGCCCTGGCCTTGCGATGCAGTTGCGTTGCGAAGGCCGGGCTTTTTGCTATATCTGGAGGTAAACGCGTGTTTTTGGATCAGTCGCACATATTCGTCAAAGCTGGTGACGGAGGCGCAGGGTGCATGTCCTTCCGCAGGGAGGCGCATGTGCCGAAGGGCGGGCCCGACGGCGGCGACGGCGGCAGGGGAGGAGATGTGATCCTCGAGGCCGACAAGACGCTCTCGTCGCTTGTCGACTACAGGTTCAAGCATCACTTCAAGGCCCAGCGCGGAACGCATGGCAAGGGCTCGAAGATGAATGGCGCCGATGGAGAGGATCTGATCCTCAAGGTGCCGCTGGGCACGGTCGTGCGCGAGTACGACGTAGAGACCAAGGAGGCTGGCATACAGATCGCCGACCTCACCGAGCACGGAGAGCGCGTCATCGTCGCCAAGGGCGGCCATGGCGGGCTGGGCAACACGCACTTCGTCACCCCTACGCGCAGGGCCCCGGCGTTCGCAGAGCTCGGCGAGCCTGCCGAGGAGCGATGGATCGAGCTCGAGATGAAGCTCATGGCCGACGCTGCGCTCGTGGGCATGCCCTCCGCCGGCAAGTCCTCGATCATCGCGAAGATGAGTGCAGCCAGGCCCAAGATCGCAGACTACCCGTTCACCACGCTCGTGCCCAATCTCGGCATGGTGCGCTCTGACGACTACAGCTTCGTCGTGGCGGACGTTCCCGGGCTGATCGAGGGCGCAGCAGCCGGCAAGGGGCTCGGTCACGAGTTCCTGCGCCACATCGAGCGCACTGCGCTGATCATCCACGTCGTCGACATGACCGGCTCCTACGAGCAGCGCGACCCCGTGGAGGACTACCGCATCATCAACAACGAGCTCGCGCTCTACGCGGCCGAGCTGAAGGATCGCCCGCAGATCGTCGTCGCCAACAAGATCGACGTGGCAGGCACCGACGAGAACATCCGCAGGCTCGAGGAGGTCGTGCGCCAAGAGGCCATCGAGGCTGCTGGCGGCGACGAATTCGCCGATAGCGTGAGCGAAGCGAAGGTCTTCAGGGTCTCAGCCCTCACAGGGCAGGGGATTCCGAGCCTGATCGCCGCGGTTGCACAGAAGGTTCACGAGCTGCGCGAGGCTGCCGAGTCAAACGAGGCCGCCGCTAAGGAGTACGGTCAGATCTGGGAACACAACCGCCTCGAGCGCGACAGGAAGTTCACCGTGCGCGATCTCGGCGGAGGGGTCTTCCAGGTGGAGGGCGGCGCGGTCGAGCGCGTTGTCATCCAGACCGACTGGGACAACGACGAGGCGATCATCTACATGCAGGGCAAACTCGAGCGCATGGGCGTCGAGAAGGCGCTCGCCGAGGCCGGCGCGATGACCGGCGACGAGATTCGCATCCTCGGCCGCTCCTTCACTTTCCAGAATTCGCAATGGGATTCGGACGAACCCGAAGTCGACGTCGAATGGGTCTAGAAATGGCAAGCAGCAACGCGAAATACCTCAAGCCCGACGGCACGCCGCTCAAGCGCGTCGTCATCAAGATCGGAACCTCGACTCTCGTCGACGAGCAGCAGCGCCTGCGCATCGACTTCATCTCGGCGCTGGCGCGGCAGATCGACGAATTGCAGCGCAACGGCGTGAGCGTTGTGGTCGTCTCCTCGGGAGCGATTGGCCTCGGCCTGCGCAAGCTGGGAATCTCCGAGCGTCCCGATGACGTACCGACGCTTCAGGCCGCCGCCGCGATGGGCCAGATCGAGCTCACCAAGGCCTACGACAACTCGCTTGCGCACTTCGGCATCAACATGGCCCAGGTGCTGCTCACCCGCAAGGAGACGAGCGGTCGCGAGTCGTACCTGCACGCGCGCGATGCGATGGAGCGCCTGCTCAGCCTCGGCATCGTGCCGCTGGTCAATGAGAACGACGCGGTGGATGTCGACGAGATCCTTTTCGGCGACAACGACACGCTCGCCACAATCGTCGCCTCGATGATCGATGCGGACCTCGTGGTTCTCCTCACCGACATAGATGGCTTCTACTCGGCCGATCCACGCACTGCAGAGGACGCTGAGCTGCTGCACAAGGTGGGCAACCTCACCGGCGAGCTCGTCAAGGCGGCTGGCGGAAGCGGCAGCGCGCTCGGCAGCGGCGGAATGATCTCGAAGATCGAGGCAGCCCGCGTCATGATGGCGGCGGGCATCCCGATGGTCATCTGCAAAGGCAGCCACCCGAGCATCATCAGCGACATCGTCGCCGGCAAGCCCGTCGGCACGCTCTTCGATCGCGAGGGCGATGCGCGCAACGCCAACGCCAAGAAGCTCTGGATCGCCCTGGGCGCCACGCCCAAGGGCAGCGTCACGGTCGACGACGGCGCGGTGAAGGCGATGCGCTTCAACGGCAGCTCGCTTCTGCCCGTTGGAGTCAAGGCCTTCGAGGGCGTGTTCGAGGTTGGCGACCCCATCAGCATAGTGGGGGAGAATGGCCTGCTCATCGGCCGCGGTCTTGCCAAGCTCAGCTCCGCGCAGCTTGCGCAGGTGGCCGGCATGAACTCCGCCTCCATTGCGAAGAACGCAGAGATAGCGCACCTCGGCGACACCGTTCTCATCCACCGCGACGAGATGATCGTCTTCTAGAACGCTGCTCAAAAACGTTCTCAGAGCGCTTGAGAGCGCCATAGAAGCACGCTTTGGGTATTCTTCGATACCGAGTAAGCCTGTGCAGCATATGCGCAAATTGTTGCATGCGCATTTCTTTGCGTTGCCGTTGCCGAAAAGCCAGATTTTCTCTTGCGCACGCGTTTTCACGCGTCCAAAATAGGGCTATGGCAACTTGTCGACTAAGGAGACGCTCATGGACCTGATCACCAACAAACGCCCCGATGATATGGCACGTATCAACACCCCCGAGCTTGCTGAAGCGTACATCGCGGATGTCGTCGAAACGCTCAAGGAGCAGATAGGCGACGAGAAGGTCCTGCTTGCGCTCTCCGGCGGAGTCGACTCAAGCGTTTGCGCTGCGCTGCTTATCAAGGCGATCGGCAAGCAGCTCATCTGCGTCCATGTCAACCACGGTTTGATGCGCAAGGGCGAGAGCGAGCAGGTCATCGAGGTCTTCCGCAACCAGTTGGGCGCCGAGCTCATCTTCGTCGACGCGGTCGACCGCTTCCTCGATCTGCTTGCTGGCGTCGACGATCCAGAGGCCAAGCGCCACATCATCGGCGAGGAGTTCATCAAGGTGTTCGCCGAGGAGGCCGCCAAGCTCGTGGGCATCAAGTTCCTCGGCCAGGGCACGATCTATCCCGACATCCTCGAGTCCGAGGCTGGCGTCAAGGAGCACCATCACGTCGGTGGTCTGCCCAAGGAGCTCGATTTCGAGCTCGTCGAGCCCGTCAAGCT